>NZ_JAMYVK010000014.1:0-135444 GCF_040323975.1 Mesorhizobium sp. M0019
GCAAATCACCTCCTACAGGAAGTGAATCATGAACCACGCCTCACTGGAATCCCTCGCGATTCAAACTGAACGTCCGACGCTCTAGAGGGGGAGATGTCCGGCAGGACAGAGGGGGGCGCGAAGGATCGCTACCCCGCCGCCTTCACTCCGCCAGCGTCTTCAGGAACGCCACCAGCGCCGCGCGCTCGCGGTCCGAAAGCTGCAGCGGGTGGACCTCTGACACACCCTCGACACTTGCCGGCGCCTTCGAATAATGCGCCACCACCTCGTCCAGCGAGGAAAACTGCCCGGCATGCATGTAGGGCGGACGGGTGGCGCCACCGCGCAGCGACGGCGTCTTGTAGGCGCGGACGAGTTCCGGCCCGGTCTTGACCATGAAGCGCAACTCGCGGCAGGCGCTGGCATCGCCGTCGCGAAAGGCGCCGAAACAGTTGAACGGATCGGCCTCGACCTGCGCCACCGCCTCGACGCGGCCGCGATCCGGCGGCAGGCCCGCGACCGGCGGCACGCCGGTGTTGTGGAAGCTGCCGTCGGTAAAACGCGGGCCATTGTGGCAGGTCACGCAATTGGCCTTGCCGATGAACAGCTTCAGGCCAAGGATTTCCTCCGGCGAAAAGGCGGCGCCGCCTTTCGGCTCGGCGCCCGCAGCCAGGTCGATGGCAAAGCGGTCGAAGCGTGTCTGCGGCGGCGCGATCGAGCGCTCGAAGGCAGCGATCGCCTTGCCGATATTGGCAAAGACGCGGTTGACGTCCTCGGCTTGGCTGGCGGGCATGGCGTTCCAGGCCGCCTTCTCGGCATCGGTGCCGAGCGGGCCGGCATTGGCCGGCACGCCCGAAAGGTCCGGCAGCGGCCCGAAGATGCGCTCGTAGCGCTCGCCGAAGCGGGCCTTGATGTAATGCGCGAAGGCGGCGCGGTTGCCGGCCTGCTCCAGCGGATTTTCGAGCGGTGTCAGCGCTTGCGCCCACAGGCTGTCGCGCCGCCCGTCCCAGAAGAACCAGGGATCATGCGCGACGCCGGCCAACGGCATGGTACGACGGTTGGTGCGGCCGACGCCGACCGCTTGCGGCAGGTCGTCCTGGAACTGCCGGTCGATCTTGTGGCAGGTCGAGCACGATACCGTGCCGTCGCCGCTCATCCCGGTGTCGAAAAACAGCGTCGAGCCGAGTGCCGCGGCGGCCGGCACATCGGCGAAGCGATTGGTGGTATCGGGCTTCAGTGGCGGCAGCTTGGACAGCGCCAGCGAGGCGATGGTCTGCTTTTCGGCATCGGAAAACTCCGGTCTGCCGCAGCCGGCAAGCACGGCCACCACCAGCAACGCGAGAAGACTGGGAAACCGGCTCATCAGTGGCTCACAGCACCACATTGAAGACGACAGTGTCCGAACCGGCCGCAGCGGAAATGGCAAAATGCAATTGCCACCACCCGCTCATCGTGAATTTGACCCCGTCGATGCGATAGCGCCCCGCGCCGAGGTAATCGGTCGCCTGCGGGCTGGTCGGCAGACCGTGCTTGTGCTGCGGCATGCCGCCGGAAATCGTTATCGCAGCACCTTCCACCGGCGCACTCTCGACGGTTTTGAGCGTGAGCAGCCAGGATTCCAGTTCGCCCTGCCGGATGACGCCTTTCTCGGGCTCGAAAGTCGCCACGAACAGCTTGTTCGCCGTCGTCTTGGAACGGCCGACATCCGAGCTTGGTTGCGGCGCATGCGGCGCCGTCAGATAGACGATTGCCAGCACGCCGGCGAGCAAGGCAGCCAGGCCGAGGCCTCCAAGAAGATAACGCCATAACGATGCCAAACCCATTCCTGTTCTGCGGATAACGTTTCGCTGGGCAGATCGCGTCCCACGCCCCTGTGGGAAATCGCCCCCAGTGCAAGAATCCGCCGTCGCCAAGCATGGCGCTGCCGGCTGCAAAAAGCTACAGCACCGCAATTGCAGGATGGAGGAGTGCTTCATGGCAGGAAACGGCATCGCCTCGATCGGCGAGTGCATGCTCGAGCTTTCGGGCCAGGCCGGGCCGAACTGGCGCATGGGCTTTGCCGGCGACACGTTCAACACTTTGTGGGCGCTGCATGCCTTGAGCGGCGAGCGGCCGGCGACCTATGTGTCGGCCTTCGGCGACGACCCGTTCTCACGCGACCAGATCAAGTTCCTGGCCGAGAACGGCATCGGCATCGGCGCCAGCCCGGTGATAGCGGGCGCCCGCCCCGGCCTCTATGCGATCACGCTGACCGGCGCCGAACGTTCTTTCACCTATTGGCGCGCCGATGCGGCCGCAAGGCAGTTGGCTTCGGACTCAGCCGCTTTGCAGAAAAGCCTTGAAAACCAGGCGCTTGTCTATTTTTCCGGTATAACTTTGGCAATCCTCGACGACGACGCACGCAAGGTCCTGCTGACGGCCGTGGCCAAGGCGCGCGCGGCCGGCTCGCTGATTGCCTTCGACCCCAATTACCGGCCGCGGCTATGGCGCCAAAGCGAGGAAGCGCAGGCCGCGATCCTCGAGGCGCTCGCCGTCGCCGACATCGCGCTCCCGACCTTTCCCGACGAGCAGATGCTGTTTGGTGATACGACACCGCAGAAAACAGCTGAACGGCTGCGAAAGCTGGTCGGCGAAGTCGTCGTCAAGAACGGCGAGGAACCGGCGCTGATCGCGCAAAACGGAACCTTGCAATCGGTACCGGCGGTACACGTCGCCACCCCGGTCGACACCACCGGCGCCGGCGACTCCTTCAACGGCGCCTATCTCGCCGCTCGCCTTGCCGGCCATGCCCCCGCAGAGGCGGTGCTGCGCGCCCATCGCGTCGCCGCCGCCGTCGTGCAGGTGCGCGGCGCCCTGGCGCCGTTCGAGACGCTCAAGGCTGCGTTCGAGGCAACTGCTATCTGACCTTGATGACGACCTTGCCCTTGGCGCGTCCTGTTTCGACATAGGCCAGAGCGTCATTGGTCGCTTCGAATGGGAAGACCCGATCCACAACCGGGCGGATCGCGCCGGCTTCGATGAGAGCGGTGATTTTGCTCAGCTGATCGCCCTGCGCCCACATGAAAAGGAACGAAAACTGCACGCCACGGCGCTTGGCTTTGGCCCGAATTCCGCGACTCAGGAAGCGCAGCACCAGCCTCAGCATCAAGTTCAGTCCCTTTTCCCTGGCAAATTCGGGATCCGGTGGACCGGAGATGGAGATGAGCTTGCCACCCGGTTTCAGCACGCTCAGGGATTCTTCCAGTGTCTTGGCGTCCTGGCTGTTCAAGACGACATCGTAGCCCGACAGAACTTTCTCGAAGTCGTCTTTCCTGTAGTCGACGACGACATCGGCGCCGAGACTTTTGACCAGATCGGCACTCGCCGCGCTCGCGGTTGTCGCAACGGTCGCGCCGAGGTGCTTGGCTAACTGAATAGCAAATGTCCCGACGCCGCCGGAACCAGCCTGAATGAAGACCTTCTGTCCCTTCTTCAGGTTTGCCCGTTCGATGAGCGTCTGCCAGGCGGTGAGACCGACCAGGGGAATCGACGCCGCCTCTTCCATACTGAGATTCCCGGGCTTCAAGGCTACGTCGGCCTCATTCACGGCAATGAATTCGGCGAATGTCCCAATCCGGCCGTCGCGCGGCCGCGCATAGACCTCGTCGCCGGCCTTGAACTTGCTGACTTTCGATCCCACGCGGATAACCTTCCCAGCCACGTCGTGGCCCAGGATGAAGGGCCGGCGGTAGGGCAGGATGAGCTTGAATTCTCCGGTTTTGACCTTGGAATCGAGCAGGTTCACCCCTGCGGCATGGACCTCGACCAAGACATCGCTATCCTGGAGCTCCGGCTCCGGCATTTCGGCCAGCCGCAGGGTGCCCTTTTTATTATACTTATCGACAACGAATGCCTTCATGGCAGTTACTTTCTAAGAATGTCTGTTGCTGTTCGGGATGAAACAAGCCGAACGTTTTCAGCTGCATGGCCGCCCTGCGGCAAGGCCTCAGCCTCGAGGAAGGACAGGGCCTTCGGGACAAAATCGGCGTAGTTCTGAAATATCCCGCCATGCCCGGCATCCGGATAGATAACCAGATGCGCCCCCGGGATACGCCCGGCGAGATCATAGGTATTGCTGCTCGGCACCATCCTGTCCTGGTCGCCATTCGCAACCAAAGTGGGAATGCGGATGGTGCTCAGGTCTTGAGGCGCCTGGAGTCCATAGGCCTTGATCGCCTTGAGTTGCGCGCCGAACGCGCTCAGCGATACCGCTTTGTCCCGGTTATTCCGGCGCTCTTTCAACCGTTGCAGAAATGCGTTTGCGGCGCGGCGCCCATTCGGCGTTCTTGTGAAGAAGAGATAGTACTTCGGATCCCGAAAAGTCAGCGCGCCCTTGATCATGTCCACGATCGTCAGCGGCGTCACCTTGTCGATGCCTTGCCCACCGGCCGGCCCCGTGCCAGCCAGGATGAGTTTGCGCACAAGCTTGGGCTCGGTCAGCACAATCTCTTGCGCCACGAAGCCGCCGAGTGAAAAGCCGAAGAGATCGACTTCTTCGAACCCCAGCGCCCGGACAAAGGCGATTGCATCCCGCGCCATGCCGGAAATGGTCGACGGAGTTTTGCCACCCGAAGCACCGATGCCGCGATTGTCGAAGGCAATTACCCGCCGGGTCGCAGCGAGGCCATCGACGATGCGCGGATCAAAATTGTCCAGCTGAGCAGCCAGATGGTTGAGCAGGATCACCGGCACGCCCGCCCTGGGCCCGAGTTCCCTGTAAGCAAAGGCTGTGCCGCCGACATCGATCGAGAGCGTTGGCGCGTCCTGGAACAATGCCGGTGAACCGGGTAGATGATTGAATCTATGTATCATGCTTGGCGCCTCCGTTTCGTAGGGCCTGGCCAAACGTGTTGTGGTTGCTAGTCGCATGCGCGTGAAATCCTCTGGCTCACCGTTGTTCAGACCGGCAGTCGGAACTGCTTGCGCAGGCTCTTGTCGAAAATCCCCGCGGGGGCAAAGCGGCGCAGCAGGCTGACCTGGCGCGCTGCCTTGCCAGCGGTATAGCGCCGCCGCGGACGGGCATCGGTCGCTGCCTTGACAACCACATCCGCCACCACTTCCGGCCGATCGGCCTTGGGCATCACATCGCCCAGCAGCGCCTTGAACCCGGCTCGAGCCCGATCGTATTCCTTCAACAGCGAATCCGGCTCGATGCCGTTCTGGTCGAAGACGGTGCGCACGAATGCCGGCTCGATGACGGAAACGCGGACGTTGAAGGCGCGCACCTCGTGGTCGAGCGATTCCGAATAGCCTTCGAGCGCGTGCTTGACCGCCGAGTAATGAGCTGAGTATGGCGCGGGTACCAGTCCCAGAATCGAGCCGATATTGATGATGCGCCCTTCGCCGCGCCGCCGCATCGACGGCAACACCGCATTGGTCATCCGCATGACGCCGAACAGATTGACGTCGAACAGGGCTTGTACCTGTGCGACCGAGGATTCCTCGGCGCCGCCTAGCAGACCGACACCGGCATTGTTGACCAGGAGATCGATCCGGCCGGTCTGCGCGAGCACGTTGGCAACGAGCGCATTGACGGCCGCATCATCGGTCACGTCGCATGCCAGCATGGTCACTCCGCCCGGACCATTACTGGTCTTGCGGCGACTTGTCCCGAAGACAGTGAAACCCGCCCGCGCCAAGGCCTCGGCGCTGGCGCGGCCGATGCCCGAGGAGGCTCCGGTCACGATTGCGGTCTTTTCAGAATTCCCATTCATTTTGATGTTCCAGGTTCGAGAGGTCTAGCTTATTTCCGCGAATTGAATTATGATCGTAATATCAGATTATGAGCATAATGCAATAGCAGGACAGGAAAGAAAGACCATGCGCTACGAAAAGGGCCGAAAAGACGCGTCACGCAGCCGGATCATGGAGGTCGCCGCCGAACGTTTTCGATCTGACGGCATCGCGGCGTCCGGGCTGGCAACCATCATGAGCGACGCCGGGCTGACGAACGGCGCCTTCTATCCGCACTTCCAGTCGAAGGCGGAGCTCGTCCGTGAAAGCGTGGCGGCGGCCTTGGACGCGCAGTCGCATGAAGTGCAGGAAGCATTGGCCGCCGGCGGTCCGGAAATGGCCATAGAGACGTATCTATCGGCCGAGCACCGGGACAATCCTGGAAAGGGTTGCGCTTCGGCCGCGTTGTTGCCGGAAATCGCGCGGCAGCCGCCTGAAACGCGAGCCCTCTATGCCGAGCGCGCTCAATCCCTGGTGCGCCAGATAGCTGAAGCTCTGCCGCAGACGAACGATCCCGAGGGCGCTGCGTTGGGCATGTTTGCAACGCTCATCGGCGCGCTTCAACTCGCGCGCGCCGTGGAAGGAACGGAATTATCGGATCGTATCCTAGCGGCGGGAGCAGCTGCCGCAAAGGCGCTGATCCGGCCGGTTCAAGACGAGGTGGCCTCCTGATGGCAGCCCGGATTATTCGGCCGGCTCGAATCTGCCTTGCACCAAGACTGTCTCCACCGGCCCAAGCGGATTGATGATCCGGCTAACCAGGACTTCGATAAGTTTGCGTCCAACACCCGCCATATCCACGGAATGAACTCCGATCTTTGCCGGCAGGAAGCGTGCCAGCCGTGTGCTGTCACGGGTGACGATGTGGACGTCGCGGCCTGGTGTAAGACCCCGCTTGCCGAGAGCGTGCAACGCTCCCAGAAGGCCCAGTTCGTTGGCGCACGCCAAGCCCGTTGGCGGATCTGATGACGCCAGCAAGCGATCGAACCAGCCTGCGCTCGATTCCATGGTGAACATGCCATGACCGATCAACGATGGGTCGATCGGAATGCCAGCCTCGGCCATTGCCCTTCCATACCCGGAAAGACGCGTGGCACTCGCCTGGTCCTCCGGAACGAGAAGTTGCAGCGCAATACGTCGACAGCCCTTATCCATGAGCCGCCGGGTCGCCTCGTAGGCAATCTGTTCATTGTCGACATCGACGTAAGGATACGCGATATCCAGGTCGGTTCTTCCAAACGCGACGAACGGCATGCGTTTATCCAGCAGCAGCTTGACGCGCGGATCAGCCGACACCAGGCGCGTGATGACCAGGCCGTCTGCGCTGTGCGCCTGAAGCTGCCGCTGCACACTCTCAACGGGATCGTCGTCGGGAGTGGTGGAATAGATGGACAGACTATAACCGGCTTGCCGCGCCGCCAGCGTCATGCCTTCGATTAAAGGAAGCTTTAATAGATCGGACAGATGGTCTCGTGTTTCCATCGGGAGTACGGCCGTCAGCGTCTGCGTTCGACCGGTTTTGAGCGCGCGACCATGATGATTTGGTAAATAGCCGACCCGCTTAGCCGCCTCCTTGACGCGGGCTATGGTCGAGGGCTGCACCTCCGGCCCATCCTTCAGAGCGCGGGATACGGTGGTCACCGACAGGGAAAGTTCAGCGGCGATCTGCTTTAGATTGGCCATTGTTCGCCCGACTTCATTTGCGAAAGCGCCGGCTGATTTGCTGACCGCCATAACGTTACCGAATTCGACATCCCGGTCAATCCAAACTCCCGCAGCAAGGAGCTTGACTCCGGCGTATTCAGATGCAATCGTAACGTTACGATTACAAAATAATGGCTCTTTCAAGCGATATTCCATAAAAGTTGGGGAGGAGAACCTATGTCCTGGCTACGCATTTCCTTAACAGCATTCGCAATCTCGGCTGCCCTGCCCGTTCATGCGCAGACGGTCACCATCACCACCGCAGGCGGCGACTATGGCAACGCCATGAAGGAAGCCATGTGGGGCCCTGCTGCAAAAGAGCTTGGCTATGATGTCCGCGAGGAGACCCTAAGCGACGGCCTGGCCGCCCTGAAGATGCAGGTCACCTCGGGTGCGGTCACGACCGACGTCATTCACCTGGGTTCGCCGGAAGGTGCCCAGGCGGCCGCACAATCGCTGCTGGAGCCGCTCGACTACAAGATCATCGATCCGAAATCCGTGCCGGACGGCGCGAAGTCCGACTACTGCTATCCGTTCGACTCCTATGGCACCGTCATGTCGTGGAACACCAAGACCTATGGCGAGAACCCGCCGAAGACGTGGGCGGAATTCTGGGATGTTGCCAAATTTTCTGGCCGTCGCGCGTTGCGCGCCAATGCGCAAGACTCGATCGAGATCGCGCTTCTCTCCGATGGCGTGGCACCGGCGGACGTCTATTCCGTGCTCAGCACCCCGGAAGGGCTAGAGCGCGCCATCAAGCGGCTTGAAGCGATCAAACCAGATGTCGCCGTGTGGTGGACCTCGGGCGCCCAGTCCGCGCAGTTGCTGAAAGACGGTGAGGCGGATTTGGTCATTACCTGGAACGGACGCGCCCAAACCGTGAAAGCTGATGGCGGCGCGGCTGACTACACGTTCAAGGGTTCGGTCATCGGCACGGACTGTCTTGGGGTGCCGAAGGGAGCGCCGAACAAGGAAGCCGCGATGAAGCTCATCGCAGCGATGACGCAGCCCGCGCGGGTTGCGAAGCTGACCGATTTCATTGCCTACGGCCCAGTCAATCCTGCGGCATATGAGGGTGGCCTTATTCCCGGGGACCGTCTGAAGACCCTTGCGACCGCGCCTGAAAATGCTGGCACTTCGGTGTTTTCGAATTCAGAATGGTGGGTCAAGAACGGCGAGGCTGCCCAAAAAGCCTTCGATGAGATGATGGCCCGCTGAGTCTCAGCTGTAACGCATGTCGCGCAAAAATGTGCAGCGCGCGACAACGACATGCATGAAAACAAGAACCTAAAGCGCGTCGCGTGAAGCCGGTCGAACGCGACGCGCTTCAAGGCTGGAGCACATCATGAAGTCGCTCGCGATCACCATCGAAAGCGTGCACAAGGCTTATGGGTCCTACGTCGCACTGGATGATGTTTCGCTCGACATTCAGGCTGGCGAATTCCTCACGCTGCTAGGGCCATCGGGATCGGGCAAGACCACGTTACTCATGGCTCTGGCCGGTTTTATCCGGCCGGATTTCGGTAAACTTTTCTTGGGCGATCGAGACATCACCCGCCTGCCGCCCAACAAACGAGACATCGGCATAGTATTCCAGAATTACGCCTTGTTTCCCCACATGAATGTCCTGGCGAACGTCGCGTATCCGCTGGTGCTGCGCAAGGTACCGAGAGCGGAGGCGCGTCAGCGGGCGCTTGATACCTTGGCCCGCGTGAAGCTGGATGGTCTGGCGGAGCGCAATATTGCCGCACTATCCGGCGGCCAACGTCAACGGGTGGCATTGGCGCGGGCTATCGTCTTCGAACCGCGCGTGATGTTGATGGACGAGCCGCTGTCGGCGCTCGACAAGAACCTGCGCGAGACCATGCAGTATGAGATCCGGCGTCTGCATGATCATCTACGGATCACCACGATCTATGTAACCCACGACCAGCGCGAAGCGCTGATTATGTCTGACCGGATTGCGGTGATGAATTCTGGCCGCATCCAGCAGATAGATACGCCGCAGCGGATTTATGATCGTCCATCGACCCGCTTCGTCGCGGAGTTCATGGGCGAGGCCAACATTGTGGCCCCGGGCTCAGCGCGCAGAATCGACGGCGCCGAAGCATCACGCGAAACCCTGATGATCCGCGCCGAAAGCTTCCATCTTGATGCGAAGCTCGTCGGGGGAGACGGAGTGGCTCTCGAAGGAATACTGCGCGCCAAAGCGTTCCGCGGCGAGAACTGGCTTTTGACGCTGGCGCTTGACGGCGGGCAAGAGGTTCTTGTCTGCATTCCGGCAGCGCTGGCCGGCGGCTGCGCCGAGCTTGCCGCCGGTCAGCGGATGACCGCATATGCACCGGCAGCGAAGGTTCACGCGATACCGGGAGCGATGGCGTGACCGTCGTCCGAGACCCGGTGCTCGCGGCGGATGCGCGGCGCGAGCGGCGGTTTTTTCTTTCACTTTCGCTCCCGGCGCTGTTCATCGTTGGACTGGCGGCGATACTGCCCATCCTTTGGATCATCCGGCAATCCTTCCTGACCACCGGGGGTGAGTACACCGTCGGCAACTACCAGAAGGTCCTTTCGAGCGGACTGACGTGGTCGGCGCTCGTCACGACCCTCGAACTGTCCTTGGGTACGCTGGCGGGCTGCATTCTCCTCGGCACTCCTCTGGCGCTGGCGCTAGCCAGCGTCAGACCAAGGCTGGCCAACGTGCTCATGGCGTTCGTCATGCTGCCGCTGTGGACCTCTATTCTGGTGCGTACCTATGGTTGGCTCGTGCTCTTGCGGCGCGACGGCCTGATCAACGCGGCTTTGACCGGTTCAGGCCTGACGGCGGAGCCATTGCCGCTGGTCTACAACTTCACGGGAACGCTCATCGGCATGGTGCACTACATGCTGCCACTTTTTCTGCTGCCTGTTTATGCTGCGATGCGCGATATCGACCCAAATCTCATTCGCGCGGCTGCGAGCATGGGAGCCACTCTCAGGCAGGTCATCCGCACAGTCATTATGCCGCTTTCGGCGGGCGGCATCTTCTCGGGTTCGATCATCGTCCTCATCTACGCCATAGGTTTTTTCATCACGCCGGCGGTGCTTGGCGGCGGCAAGGTAAATCCGCTCTCTACCCGGATCGAGCGTACACTATCGACCTTTCAGGACTGGGGGTCGGCAAGCGTCCTGGGCATTCTGCTCCTCGTTCTTATGGCGCTGATCGGTGTGATGTTGCTGGCGGCACGCCGTCTGGTGGCCCAGAACACCGTGGAAGCCTCCCATGCTTGAAGCCTATCCGCAAAACAGGCTCGCCCGCATTTTGCTCTGGAGCTTTGCCGCTCTTGTCATGGCATTTCTGATGCTGCCGACGCTCGTGGTGGTGCCGCTTTCCTTTTCGGCGTCGAATCTCCTCGAGTTTCCGCCGCACGCCTACTCGTTGCGCTGGTACGAGAACTTCTTCGGCTCGGCAACGTGGATGGCCGCTCTCAGAACGAGTTTGATCCTTGGGACGTTGACGGCGTCGATCGCGGTGCCTTTCGCGCTGCTCGCCTGCATTTCAATGAATCGGCTGGGCGGAAAGACCGCTGCGGCCATCCAGAGCGTCCTGCTGACCCCCTCGATCACCCCAGGTATCCTGCTTGCGATCGGTCTCTTCTTTGTGTTGGCCGCACAACATCTGATCGGAACGCTATTCGGTGTGCTGGTCGGACATGTGGTGCTGGCCGTTCCGGTCGCCTGCATCGTGTTGCTACCCGCTCTCGCCCGCTTTGACTGGAACCAGGTTCAGGCGGCGCGCAGCCTCGGTGCAAACTGGGCCAGGTCCATTGGCGGAATCATCGTTCCGCAACTTCGGATCAGCTTGCTGTCGGCGACATTGATGGCGTTCCTGACTTCGCTCGACGAGTCTGTGATTTCGATCTTCATCGCAAGTGGTCGCAACAGCACGATGCCGAAGCTTATGTTCCTGTCGCTGCGCGATCAGATCGATCCGACCATTGCGGCGATCTCGACATTGTGGACCGTCATCGTCGTGGCCGTGGTCCTGATTGTGACCCTTCGCCAAAAATCCTGACCGAGACTGGAAACATGCCCACCAATTACCATGCAGCCGACGATCTGACGGATCATTCGACGGACATCCCTCAGGTAGGGTTGGCCATCATCACCGGGTCGGCAAACTGGGGGCTTGCCTTCCCGGAAGATGTCGAATTCGATGGTGTGCGCACCTTGCGGCGCGACATGAGTTTTGAAACACCTTTTGGTCGCACCGACAACTGGAAGCTGCTCGAGTTCGATGCGTCGATCACAGCCGAAGGGAGAGCAAAACGCGCGCTGTGCATGTATTCGCACGGCAATCCCCGCGACCGTATCGACCATTCCTGCCATCGCCGCGCGTTCTGGGTATTGATGCGGGCGGGTGTACGGCAAGTTCTCGCCTGCTCGACTGTAGGCGCCGTCAACAAGGCGATCCAGCCGGGCGACATGGTGGTGACCGCCGATATCATCGAACTGACGCAGACCCCGTTTTCACTGCTTCCTGACCGTCAGAGCTTTGACTGTTCGGGCAAGCAAATCGTGTGTCCAAGATGTGCGGCGGTTCTGGTCGAAACGGCGCGCCGTCATTGGCCAGCCGAATGCCGCGTTTATGGCATCGAACAGCAGTTGGTGGCTGCCCATTGTTATGGGCCGCGGCTGACAACGCCTGCCGAAGCCTTGGCGTATCGGGGCATGGGGGCGGATGTACTCAACCATTCCATCGCCCCTGAGGCGACCCTGTCGCGCGAGATCGGCGCGTGTTTCGTGCCTTGCGCGTTCGTGACGGCGGGCTTCAACGACTATATGGATCGCAATCGCCAGAAATTGCTGCAGGAGGACGTGCTGCCCAGTCTCTCCATGACGGCCTCGCGGGTCGCGCTGGAGACCGCCGCGCGACTTCCCGCTGATCCGGAATGCTCCTGTCACGGCTTGAAGTCGCCTCAGCCGAAAGAACGCTCCAGCCGGTTCTGAGACGACCTTGGTGCGCCGGATAGCTGAAGCTCTGCCACCGACCAAGAATCCCGAGGGCGCTGCATTGGGCGTGTTTGCGACGTTCGAAACGCTGAGGGCGGCGTTTGAGGATTAGGATCAAAACTCAATCAGACTGGCTGCCGCCAATGGCCCGGATGGGCGGAATTTGCCGTTTGAATTAGTCGGCGGGAATGAGCACAGAGCGCCATTTGCTGACAATCATGGCGCTTCACCATTGCGGTCGTTCTCGCTACGACCTGATGCGGACCCGAAGCGGATGGTCGTTTGATCCGGTTAAACTCAACGCGCCACCCTACCACGTGCGCCATCTCGAGACGTTCGCGAAAACCTCCACGTCGGTCGCGACTCGACCATGGAGCGGAAGTACAGGCGAAGTACTGTTTCGTTCGAGATGGCCTGGTTCAATCTCCAGCATCCTCCTCCTGCCATACTGGCCGGAGCGAGTGCCAGCCGCGAGCGAGTGGCCTTTGAGCGTAGCTCAGAGCGTCTTGCTCATCATCAGGATCGGAACCGGAGCGCCGCCACGGTCATCGACGAATTTCTCGGCGGGGTTGGTAGCCGCAGGCTCGATAGAGCGGCTCTCCTGCCATCGTGGCTGCCAGATCGGCACGGCGGAAGCCCTCAGCCTTAGCGGCACGTTCACACAGTGAAAGGATAAGGCGGCCGACGCCTCGCCGGACAAAGTCCGGATGCGTATACATGGCTCTGATACGCGCCGCGTCCGTGGCTGGATCAAGCAGTGCCGCGTTGCGTCCCGGTGACTGATCACCACCATACATGGTCGTGCGCCGGCTCCAGCCACCGCACCCTGCCAGGACGCCGTCGTGCTCCACGACGAAATAGGTGCCATCATCGACAAGCTGCGTGTCCAGCCCCATGATTGCGCGGCTGGATCGGATCTGGTCATCGTCGAGAAACGGTTTCTGGAGTTCGGAGATCGCTGCATCCATGAGCGCAATCATGAAGGCGAGGTCCTCGCGTCGCGCTATCCGGTGCCGAAAATCTTCACTGGCCATGTTCAAGCACACCATGAGGCGAAACAAACGCACGATATGGCGAATTTCGTTCCGTCAGAAGACCAAAATATTCGCTGCTGCGGCAGCCTTGGGACGCCTGTCGACAGCAGGCCGAAGGTATAACCAATGACAGTCATTCTGGCAGCCCCGCCATGCGATAACCTTCCACGATATGCCGGCGCACGTCTTCGGCTGGGAATGGCTGCGAATCCGACCAGTGCCGGATAGTGAAGTGCGGATTGCTTATCATGAACATTTTCGCCTCCCAGCGCGCTTCCTCCAAACGGCCAAGTTGCGCAAGGCTTGCTGCAAGCAGGCGTCGTGAAGTCGTGCGATAGGTTTCGGGCCTGCGCAGCGTTTGGATCGCGGATTCGTAGTCGCCCATGGCATATTGGGCCTGGCCCAACATCCAGTAATACCAACCGGGCGGGTGAGGGTTGAGTCGCAGTGCCCTGCGGACCTGCTCTATGGCTTCGGCAGGTCGGCCCTTTTCCGTCGTCAACTCGGCCTGCATTGCCCAAGCGTCGGCGTGGTTGGGGTCCAACTCGTGGGCAGCATCGAATTCGGCATCCGATTCCACCCAGCGACTCTCATGTCCAAGTATGACGCCCAATACCCATCTGTTCCCGGCGTCGTTCGGGTCGAGTTCGACCGCCAGCTGTGCTTCGGCGAGCGCTCTTGCGCGGTTGGGGTCCATCGGTTCGTCCCAGAACTCCCAGCCCAGCCAGAGGTTGAGTGCCAGCCAACGGTGCGCCTCCGCGTATTCCGGGTCGAGCGCGATTGCCCGGTCTAGCAGCAAAATGGCCTCTTTCGCGGTGAGCGCCGTTTGCAGGCCAAGGACCCGGGCACGCACACAGAGATCATAGGCCTCCAGGTTGCTCGGTCTGTTGCGCGCCGGCGCGGTGGTCAGGCGGCCAACCAGAGCCTCGACAATCTTGCCGGTCACCTCGTCCTGAACGGCGAAGATATCCTCTAGGCTCCGGTCGAATCTTTCGGCCCAAAGGTGGTCACCCGCGATCGCGTCGATCAGTTGGGCGTTGATACGCACCCGTCCAGCGGCCCGCCGTGCACTACCTTCAAGAAGATGGCGAACTCCCAGTTCTCGCGCGATGCGACGCACATCCACGTGCCTGCCTTTGTATGCAAATGCCGAGTTGCTGGCGATGACGAACAACTCGCTTGTCCTCGACAGATCCGTGATCAAGTCTTCGGTGAGGCCATCGACAAATGCCTCCTGCTCCGGATCATTGCTCATGTTCGTAAAGGGGAGGACGGCAATGGAGGGCTTGGCGGGGAGCTGCAGAGGCGCTTTCTCCGCGAGCCCGCCATCGTCCGATGCGGTCGACAGCCGGATCCGGTAGACAGACACTGGTTCGGTGACGTTCTTGATCGCTTGCGGACCAAGTTCGTCGAAGCCGCAATCGAGCTTCCGCTTGACTTGGTCGTAGACGCTGCCGGACACACAGACATCTCCTGCCCCGGCCATTGCCTGGAGCCGCACTGCGACAATGACGCCGTCGCCGAACAGATCGCCGTCCTCGACAACGACATCGCCCAGATTGATGCCGATATGCAGGTAGATTCTCCGGTCGGCGGTCACACCCTCGTTTGCGGCCGCCATCCGCTTCTGAAGGTCCACGGCGCATGACACGGCGTTCACCGCGCTTCCGAACTCGACCAGAACGCCATCACCCATCACTTTCACAATACGGCCATGACGGTCGCGGACGAGTGGTTCGAGGATTTCCTTCCTCCTCCTCCTTAAAGCGGCCAACGTTCCTTGCTCGTCCAGGTCCAGAAGTCGACTGTAGCCCACCACGTCGGCAGCCAATATGGCGGCAAGGCGGCGTTGGGCGCGTTCTTCGGCCATTTCGCGTTGCTTTCATTGAAAGCAGAAGAGCGAATTTTATGCCGCCCATTTCAAAAGTCTATCAGGTTGACTTCGAGGCTCGATCGCCAAGCAGCTACATAGGGTGATCGCGCCTGTCGATTGTCCCCACTGGGGCCACGACTTGCGCTTGGGGCTCGTCTTGGAGAAGGTCAGCAAGGCGTCAGTGCCGAGTGCCGCGAATGTCGGCTATCGGGGGTAAAATGGGCTGACGAAGGGCAGCTCAGGGTCAGATCGCGTCATGCGACGCTCGCAACTGATCGACTGCAAGGGTCGGAACTCGGTCGTCTTAGAGTGATTTGGGTTTTGGCGGCTAGAGCGACCCGGCATGAGGTGGTCCGGACTGTGAACGAGGGTGTCGGCAGAGCGCGTCTCATAGGGGGCTACAAGCCAGTGCCCCGCCGCCGACAAACACCGGCGGGCGGGTGCCTCGGGGACACGATGGTAGATTGCCAATGCGTTCGCGGGTGTGGCCTTAAGTCGCAAACTATTGGCTTCAGAAGCAGGGCGTCGGGCTTCATTGACGGTGCTACCAACACCATATGGTCCGTAGCCCTCCCAAACGAGAGAAGCTCGCCCCGACGGGTCGCACTGCGGCCGTCAGCCGGCAATTGCTGTGAACTAGGAAACCATCATGCCTGAAAATATCAGACTAACTTCGAGAGACGTCCCTCTCATTCAGCTAGGCCTCTATCAGTGCCGCTTCCCGGTGAGCGAAGACCCGTCAGTACCCGGCGGCTATCGTTTTTGTGCTGGGCCAACTTCGCCGGATCGCGTCTACTGCGATCACCACCACCACATTGTGACCGCCGTGGACCCTCGTCGAGCCCGTTCGGGTCTCCACCTCGCTCAACGACGCGCCGCGTAAGTCTGGCTGGCGGCGGCCTCCCGGCCAGGCGCTATGCGCTCCAATGGCTACGACCTTTCCGTCGGCTCGGTCTGGCCCATCCTCCCTTATGCCGTCTTCGCCGATGTCTCCCCCTTCGCCCGATTGAGAACGACGACTTCTCGCCGAAGCGATCGCTTCGGAATGCCGTCGTAGCCCGACCCGAAGCTCAGTGAGCTTTTGTAGAGGTCGAGGGTCCAATCCAACGTCTGGACTCCACTGGAGTGCCTGCACTCGAGAGCGATTGGCTCTCCGGCAGCCGATAAGGATCCAAATTTAAGCGCCACTTGCCGCCATTCATCGTTTGGCCAGTGAACTGTCGCTTTCGATGCACAGCGGTCGTTCCTGGCAACGCGCGCCGTTCGCGCGCTGGCGAGCAGCGACCCTCGCCTTTCTTTGCACAGGGGTGTTCTATGGCTGCCCGAGAGGCTTCGCCTCCCCCGCCTCGCATTCCGACAATCGCACAGGTTTGGCGAGTTTCGCCAGCGCCTCGGGCTTGGCGCAAGCCGGAAAGCCGGCGAGCGGCATTGTTTCAATAAACCGGCTGCGCTCTTTAGTGCTCAAGCCCACTTCATTAATCATGCTCTCGACGGTCAGGTCCGGGTACTGCTTGAGAGTTTCCCTAACCGAAGCATTCGCCTCATCCATTCGACCCAGAGCCGCAAGGGAGCTGCTAAGCACCACCCACTTCCACTTGTCGTAGTTGTTAGGCGTCATGCGCTCCAGCATCTTCAACGCGTCCTCATATCGGCCGGCCATAAAATAGGCAGGGGCGAAGAAGTTGGACGTCCACATCGGGTAGTTCGGGTCGAGCCGCATTACTTGGTCGACCATCTGAGCGCCGCGTTCGGGTTCATTGAAGCGTGCCGCAAAGCCGGTATAGAATGTCAGGATTTCGGACGAACCGGGAGCTAGACGAAGGGCCGTGTCCAGCTCAGCCTTGGCGCGGGCGTTGTCGCCCTTCTGGCTGAGGCTCATACCAAACACGGCGTGTGCCTCAGCGTCACTTGGATCGAGCCGCACCGCGCGTTCGGCCACATCGGCAGCCGCCTTGATCTCGCTCTCGGGATTGATACCGAAGCCAGCCAATATACCATGAGCATGATAAAGTTCTACCCAGGCCCGGGCCAGCCCGGGGTCCAGCTCAACGGCGCGGTTGAGAAGCGCGATGGCCTCCTCCTCATCCGCTATGGCGATCTTTTCAATCTTCTCGGTCCCGAGCAGATAATAATCATAAGCATTCAGGTTTTCAGGTCGTTTACGTTTGGCCGCGGCCCGCCCGGCCGCCTGAATCAACCCTACGCCGCCGCCCAGACGGTTGGTGACTTGCTCTGCGATCTCGGTCTGGACGGCGAAAACGTCCTCAGCAGGCCGGTCCCAACGATCCGACCAAAGATGGTTGCCGGTTTGTGCATCGATCAACTGCGCGGTGACCCGCACCCGCCCATTTTGCCGCTGGATAGAGCCTTCTAGTACGAAGCCGACATGGAGCGCACTTGCTACCTGGCGGGCATCCACCGGCTTGCCTTTGTAAACTTCCGTCGAATTCCGGGCCACGACCTCAAGTTCGGGAAACCGCGCGAGGTCGGTTATGATATCCTCAGTCAAGCCATCGGCCAAACGCCCGGTGGCCTCGTCGCCGCCATAATTATTGAAGGGCAGCACCGCGACCGATGGCTTGGCCCCCAGCGGCGCGGGCTGAAAGAACCACCAGGTCCCTCCACCCGCCAGAGCCAGCACGACGATGGCCGCTGCAGTCGTCCTGGTCCAGCGCGGCATCGCCTTGCGTAAGGTCCAACGCACCCGCTTGCCATCGAGCCTCAGTCGGTACATCCGCACGGGGCGGCTGATGTTCTTGACCTGCTGCCCGCCGGCGAAATCGAGGGGCAAATCAAGCTTGCCCTGCAGATGGTCAAAGGCCGTGCCCGATACGATCACGCCGCCCGGCTCAGCGAGTTGCTGCAACCGCGCGGCGACATTGACGCCGTCGCCATAGACATCGCCGTCAACCAGCGCAACGTCGCCCAGATTGACCCCGATGCGGAACACGATGCGCTCAGGCTCTGGCAGACCTTCATTGCGCGCGGCCGCCGCGCTTTGGATTTCCGCTGCGCAGGCGACTGCGTCGACCACGCTTTCGAAGGCGACAAGCGCGCCATCGCCCATCAACTTGACGACGCGGCCATGGTGCTGGGAGATGGCGGGGTCGAACACCTCGGAACGAACGGTTTTCAATCGCTCAATGGTTCCGGCCTCATCGGCCTCCATCGCCTTCGAGTAGCCAACCATATCGGCCGCCAGGATCGCCAGCAGCTTCCGATTGAGAGGGGGAACCGCCATATGCGCCTCTTTATGGCACAACCCTACACCCATGGAAGCGTCGGAGCCAGAACGCGCCGTTGGCCGCGCGGTGAATGACCGCTCGTCAGCCGTTCCTGACTTTCGACCGGGTGCGGATGAACGTCTTCAACGGGTCAACTTGCGTCGTCAGGGCTCTCGGCGTCAAAGGTCCGAGAGGGTTCGAAGTCGGTCGTTCAGAGTGATTGCGTTTTGACTCCAGAGCGCCGCGCGTCATTGGACGCGCAAAGGACGCTATAACACTTTGAATTTTGCATGATCCTTTCCGAACCGGAGGTCAGCGCAGCAAAACCATGCCGGTTTCCGGGGGTCATGCCCTAAGGCAGCCTGAACCGGTATTCGGTCACGTGATGATAGATCTGGCCCGGCCACAGCGTGGCTTGCGGGAAATACGGCCGGTTCGGCGCATCCGGCCAGATTTGCGGCTCCAGGCAGAAGCCTGAAAACGCCTTGTACTGGCGTCCGCCCAGTCCAGGCGAGGACGGTGCCAGATACTGGCCGGTATAGAGCTGGACGCCCGGCTCGGTCGTCCAGAGCTCCATCTCGACGCCGGAATTCGCGCCTTGCGCCCATGATGCCTGCTTCAGCGGCCCGCGCGTCGAAGCGAGGCAGAAATTCTGGTCGTAGGGGAGTTGCTCGCCCTCGGTCTCCATGCGCAGCGGCCGCGCCTGGCGAAAATCGAAGGGGGTGCCGTCGACCGGCTTGACCGTGCCTGTCGGGATCAGATCCGCGTCGACCGGCAGATAGGCGCCGGCATTCAGCATCAGCCGGTGGTCGAGAATGTCGCCGGTGCCGCCGTCATCCAGGTTGAAATAGGAATGCTGCGTGAGGTTGCAGAGCGTCGGCTCCTCGCAGGTGGCGGTCAGTTCGACGCTGAGCGTGCCGGGGATCTTGAGCCGGTAGGTGCAGGTCACGTCGAGCGCGCCGGGAAAGCCCATCATGCCGTCGGGGTCGTGCAGGGTCAGCGTGACAAAATCCCTGCCATGCAGCGAAACCGCCCAGGCACGGCGCGAAAAACCTTGCGAACCGCCATGCAGCGTGTGCTTTTCGAGGAAATTGCGCTCGGTCTGGTAGCGTTTGCCGGCAAGCGTGAAGCGGCCGTCGCGGATACGGTTGGCATAGCGCCCGACGACAGTGCCGAAGAAGGCGGTGTCCGTCTCATAGTGCTCGAAACGATCATAGCCGAGCACCAATGGCGCCTCGTGCCCGGCCAGGTGCAGATCCTGGATGATCGCACCCAGGCCGATGATGTTGGCGGTAAGGCCGCCGCCACGAATGGTGAAACGGCGGACTTCCTCGCCCGCCTGCGTCGTGCCGAAAACCTCGCCGTCCTTCATCGCCATGCCCGCAAGTTCATTGATCGATGCCAGCCTGGCCTTTTCCGAAGCGGCTCAGGGTCTTTTTCGGTATTGCCGCATGAGGCTTCTAGAGACCAAGTCCGCCGATGCAGACATATTTGGTGTCGAGATAGTCCTCGATGCCCTGATGGCCGCCTTCCTTGCCGAGGCCCGATTCCTTGACGCCGCCGAACGGCGCCTCAGGTGTGGTGATGAGCCCTTCATTGACGCCGACCATGCCGTATTTGAGTCCTTCCATGACCCGGAAGGCGCGGCCGAGATCGCCGGTGTAGAAGTAGCAGGCCAGGCCGAACTCGGTGTCGTTGGCGAGTGCCACGGCCTCTTCCTCGGTCTCGAACTTGAACACCGGCGCCACCGGGCCGAAGATTTCTTCCTTCATGAAGCGCATCTTCGGCGTCGCATTGGCGATCACCGTCGGCTGGAAGAACGAGCCGCCGAGCGCGTGGCGCTTGCCGCCGGCGACGACCTTGCCGCCCTTGGCGGTAGCGTCGGCAATCAGCTCCTCGACCTTCTCCACCGCCTTTTCGTCGATCAGCGGCCCCTGCTGGACGCCGTCTTCGAGGCCGGAACCGACCTTCAGTCCGTTGCTCGCAGCAGCCAATTTTTCGACGAACCGGTCGTAGATGCCGGCCTGCACCAGGAAGCGGTTGGTGCAGACGCAGGTCTGGCCGGAATTGCGGTACTTGGCGGTGATGGCGCCGGCGACGGCCCGCTCGATGTCGGCGTCGTCGAAGACGATGAACGGCGCATTGCCGCCGAGCTCCATCGACACTTTCTTGACGGTCACCGACGACTTCTGGATCAGGATCTTGCCGACCTCGGTCGAGCCGGTGAAGGTGATCTTCTTGACCAGCGGGTTGGCACAGATCTCGTCGCCGATCTCACCGGCAGCGCCGGTCAGGATATTGATTACGCCTTTGGGGAAGCCGACTTCCTCGGCAAGCGCGCCCCAGGCAAGGCCGGAATAAGGCGTCTGCGACGCCGGCTTGACCACGGCGGTACAGCCGGCGGCAAGCGCCGGGCCAAGCTTGCGGGCCAGCATCGAGGATGGGAAATTCCACGGCGTGATGGCGGCGACGACGCCGACCGGTTCCTTGGTCACCAGGATACGGCGGTCAGCCCAGGGCGACGGCACGACGTCGCCATAGGTGCGGCGGCCTTCCTCGGCGAACCACAATATGTAGGACGCGGCCGAGCCGATCTCGCCCTTCGATTCGAACAGCGACTTGCCCTGCTCGATGGTTAGTAGTTCGGCCAGCACGTCCTGATTGTCCATCATCGCGTCGTGCAGCTTGCGCAACAGCTTCGAGCGTTCGAGCGCGGTGGTCTTGCGCCATGTCTTGAAGGCAGCGTCGGCGGCCTCGATGGCGCGGCGGGTCTCGGCCTTGCCCGACTTCGGCACGGTGCCGATCTTGAGGCCGGTGGCAGGATTGTTGACGTCGACCGTCTGGCCTGAATCGGCCTGCACCCATTCGCCATTGATGAGATTGGCCTGCCGCATGAAATGGCTGGTTTTCTGAAGCATGATCTCGCCTCCGTTCGGCACCTGGCGGGCCGGTCGCTGATTTCGTGAATGGACGTGCGCGATAGCATCGCTAGAGCCACTGCTCTTAGCCCAGGGCAAGCCCCGCAAGCAATCACAAGATGGCATATAGGGTTTGGGCCAGCCAAAGCGAGAGCGATGCAGCCGGGTTCTTATCCAAAAACCCGGGTTCTTATCCAAAAACCCGGGCTCTTATCCAAAAACATGGACGACCACTGTCAGCCAAAACGCAGTGGTCACGACCGCACAGGCGGTGGCGATGGTCATCTGGTTCGATGCCAGCGCCTGGCCGGTGTTGAACTGCACGGCGATGAGATAGGAGTTGATGCCGGACGGCAACGCCGCAACCATGACCGCCACCTTGGCCGTCAATGGCGGCAGGCCGATCAGCCAGACCAGGCCGAGAACCAGCGCCGGCATTAGGAACAGTTTCAGCGCCGACAGCGCCAGCGCCGGCCTTACATTGCCGGAAATGCCGAAACGGCGCAGGCTGAGCCCCATGGCGAACAGCGCCACCGGGGCGGCCGTGCCTGCCAGCGCGTCGCTCAGCCGCGTCGCAAGCACCGGCAGCGGCGCACCGGTGAAGCGCCACGCCAGCCCGGCCAGTATGCCGATGATCAGCGGATTGATGAATACCCTCCTGAGAAAGCTCCTGACGACGCGGAGCGGATGCACAGGTTCGCTGCCGCCGCGGCCGAACATCTCAAAAAGGATGATCGAGGCCATCATCATCACCGGCAGGTGAATGGAGACGAGCAGTGACAGCACTTCGAACCCCGCCGGCCCGAACACGCCGATGATGAAGGGCGCGCCGAGCAGGACAACGTTGGAGTAGGACGACGATACGCCGCCGACGACGCCGGCGCGGGCGTCTCGTCCGAAGATGCGCGTAATAACCAGATGGCCGGTGGCCCAGGTGAGCGCGACCGCCGCGAAATAAGCGCCCCATAGCGACCACGGCGCCACGCCGTGGAAATCGGCCTTTACCATGGTCTGGAACAGCAAAAGCGGCATTGCCACGTTGATGGCGAATTCGGATACGCCCTCGCCGCTCGCCGGCTTCAAATAGCCGGTCAACCCGGCAAGATAGCCGAGCCCGACGAGACTGAAGACGAAGAGGACGGTTTCGGTAAGCGGAGACATTTTTCCCGTGATAGGCGAGCCCCGGCGGCGGCGCAATCGCCCTTCCCTCGCGAATGTACCGGCCAACAATCCGGCCGCTCGGATCTTGCCCGAATTTGCTCATGGTTGGATGCCAGCGCTATACAGGGTTGTCGGGGGACACGCGGCGAATGGGCCTTGTCGGAAATCAGCACTTCTTCAAGCAGGCGTGGCTGACGGCTTTCGTCGGCGCCATGCTTTGCCTCGTGGTGACCTCGGCTCATGCCGCGGAGCCGGCGAGCCTCAAGGGCGTGGCGCTGATTGTCGGCCAGTCGAAATACCAGCACATAGCGGCTCTTCCCAACCCCGCCAACGACGCCCGCGACATCGCCAAGATGCTGACCGATCTCGGCTTCGACGCGCGCAGCGTCACCGACCGCGACACGGCAAAGCTGAAGCGCGACCTCGAGCGTTTCGCCGAGGATGCAGAGGACGCCGACGTCGCCTTGATCTACTATTCCGGCCACGGCATCGAGGCCGGCGGCGAAAACTATCTGGTGCCGGTCGACGCCGACGTTTCTTCATTGAAGGACGCCGATCAGGCCCTGGTGCCGATCTCCGCCGTCATGGACGAATTGAAGACGACCGTGCCGGTAACGATCATGCTGCTCGATGCCTGCCGCACCAACCCGTTTCCGGCGGATGCGGTGCTGCGCCGGGCGCCGACGGCCTCGGCCTCGCCGATCAGCGCCGGCGGATTGGAGCCGGTGCGCGGTGCCAGGGCACTGGCAAACGCGACCGCGACGGAAAATCTGGGAACGGTGATCGGCTTTGCCGCCGAGCCGGGGCGGCCGGCACTCGATGGCATCGTCGGCGAAAACAGCCCCTACGCAGCGGCACTTCTGCGCCACCTCGCGGCGATGAAGGGCACCGAGTTCGGCTCGGTCATGCGCATGGTGACCGAGGAGGTCTATCTCGACACCAAGGCCAAGCAGCGGCCATGGGTCAATGAAAGCCTGCGCCGGCTGCTCTACTTCGGCGTAGCACCGCAGGAACCGACCGGCGACGACGGCCTGATCACCGGCGAGCGGCGGCAATTGCTGCTGACGATCGCCGAGTTGCCTGACCCCAAGCGGGCACAGGTGGAACTGGCCTCGCTGCAGGACGGCGTGCCGCTCGACGCGCTTTATGGCGTGTTGAAGGCGCTCGGCACCGAAAAGATGCCGGAGGACCCCACCGACCTGCAAAAGCTGCTCGACGCCCAGGCCGAGCGCCTGAAGAAGATGATCTCCGAGCGCGACGCGCTGCGCACCGACGACCCCGAGATCAGCCGCCTCGTCGCCTCGGCCGACAAGGCGATCGGCCAGGGCGCCATCGTCACCGCGCGCAACTTCCTCGACCAGGCGGTGGGCCGGGTCGAGCAGGCCAGCGGCGTGGTCGATCGGGCAGAGGATCTGGTCAGGCAGAAGCGTCTTGCCGACGCGGCGATCTATGCCAGGCGTGCCGACGCCTCGGCGCTGGTCTTCGACTATCTGTCGGCCGCCAACGATTACGGCAAGGCCTTCTCGCTGGTCGAGAGATGGGACGACAGGCTGCGCTGGAACTACAAGAACCAGGAGGCGGAAGCGCTCAACGCGCATGGCAGCGCCACCGGCGACAGGCAAGCGCTGCAGCGCGCCATCGACGCCTACCGCGTCATCCTGAACTTCATCCCCAATGGCGAGCAGAACCGCGACTGGGCGATCACCCGCAACAACATGGCGGTGGTGCTGCAGACCATCGGCGAGCGCGAGCGCGAAACCGACCGGCTGGAAGAGGCAGCGAAAATCTTTCGCGATTCGCTTGCCGTGTTCGAGCGCGAGAAGGACGACATCAACTGGGCCGCGGCCCAGAACAACCTGGCCAATGTGCTGTTGAAGATCGGCGAACGCGAGAGCGACCCGAAACGCCTGAACGAGGCGGTGGTGGCGATGCGCGCCACGCTGGAGAAGCGGCCGCGTGACAAAGTCCCGCTGGATTGGGCCGCCTCGCAAAGCAACCTTGGCCTTGCGCTTTACGCGCTTTCGGAGCGCGAACCGGACGGCGAGCGCCTGACCGAGGCCGAGGCCGCCTACCGGCTGGCGCTTGAAGAATACACGCGCGAAAAAGCCCCCGTTCAGTGGGCGATGGTCCAGAACAATCTCGGCAACACGCTGGTGTCTCTCGGCACGCAACGCAACGACAAGACGAAAATCACCGAGGCAGCCGCGGCGTTCCGCGCCGCGCTCGAAATCCGCACCCGCGACACCTTCCCGCTCTCCTGGGCGAGCAGCCGTCTCAATCTCGGTAACGCGCTGAGCAGTGCTGCCCGTTTCGATTTCGGCACCGGCCTGCTCGAAGAGGCGGCTGCCGCCTATGGCGATGCGCTGACCATCTTCACCCGCCAGCGCTTTCCGACGGATTGGGCTTCGGCGGAGAACAATCTCGGCTCGATCTACCAGACGCTCGGCCAGCGCACGCGCGATCCTGCCAGGCTTGAGCAATCGGCTGCTGCATACCGGGCGGCACGGCGCGTCTATACCAAAAAGGAGTTTCCGCTCGACTGGGCGATGACCCACTACAATCTCGGCAACACGCTGCAACTGCTCGGCGGCGTGACCGACAAGCCGGTGCATTACGAGGAGGCGATCGAGGCCTATCACGATGCGCTGCGCGAATACAAGCGCGAGACGACGCCGCGGCAATGGGCACTGGCGCAGGCCGGTCTAGGCTCGGCGCTGCAATGGCTAAGCATGAGCGAGGCCGATCCCCGCAAACTGGCCGCATCGATCGCCGCGCGCCGGGCGGCGCTGGAGGTACTGACCTTCGAGACCTCGCCCGTCGACTGGGCGAACGCGCAGAACGGCATCGGCATGAGCCTGATCAATCTAGGCAATCTCGAACGCACCGGCAAATATCTGGACGAAGCCGAAGCCGCCTTCGAGGCAACGCTCAAGGTCTTCACCCGCGAAAGCCAGCCGATGCAATGGGCCTTCGAGCAGAACAATCTCGGCGACGTCCACTGGAACCGCGGCAGCTATGGCGGTGGCAATGCCGAATTCCAAAAGGCGATCGAATTCTTCGAGAACGCCAAGCAGGGCTTTACCGAAGCCGGCTACACACTCCCGATCCCGCTGACCGACCGCAAGATTGATCTGGTGAAGAAGCAGATAGCGAGGAAATAGGCTTTTCGGCCGCAGGTTGCACTCGGCTTGTCTTTCAGCCGGCTTTGCCGTCCCTATATGCCGGTCACCGGGGACCTGCCTGCCGGTCACCCGAAAAGGATGTCTGATGCTTCGATTTGTGCTGGCGCTGCTGTTGCTTGCCGTTTCCGCCACAGCCCATGCGACGGAAGCCGGCTGGGCGCTGCTGCGCGACGGCGGGCATGTGGTCCTGCTTCGCCATGCCATGGTCACCGGCACCACCGATGCGGCCAATTTCGACCTCGGCAAATGCGCCACCCAGGTCAATCTCTCTGAGCGCGGCAAGCAACAGGCGCGCAAGATCGGCGCGCTGTTTGGCGCCCGCGCGGCACCGGTCGAGCGCGTGCTGTCCAGCCGCTATTGCCGCTGCCTCGAAACCGCGCGCATAGCTTTCGAAAGCGAACCGGAGCCGTTCGCACCGCTTGACCTGCTGAAGACCGACGAAAAAGAGAAGGCCGCTCAGATCGCGGCGATCCTGGCAGAGATCCGCGGCTATTCCGGCTCCGACAATCTGGTCATGGTCACGCATCTCGAAGACATCAAGGAATTGACCGGCATCTCGCCGCGCGAAGGCGAAGCCGTGGTCGTCGAGCCGCAAGGCGACGGACTGCGCGTGCTCGGCCGCGTTACCTTCTGACCGGGCCGGTCGCTCCTCGCGTCGAGCGAGATAGGTGTTGCCGAAATGCCACTGCCACGAGAAGCCGTGATTGGATTCCGATCTCATCTTGCTCTGCCTGGGCAGCAATCCCATCTGCGCCCGGCGCATCAGGCCTTTTCCTGCCCGGAAAAACCGATTAGACAGCCCAAAACACATGCGGACAGATTCCGCCCGCAATCGAAGGAAAAGCTCTTGTCCACCACGTTCGACAAAGTCGCCAAGATCATCGCCGACACCAGCGAGATCGACATCGAGACGATCACGCCCGAAAGCCACACCATCGACGATCTCGGCATAGACAGCCTCGACTTCCTCGACATCGTCTTTGCCATCGACAAGGAATTCGGCATCAAGGTGCCGTTGGAAAAGTGGACGCAGGAGGTCAATGACGGCAAGGCCTCGACCGACGACTATTTCGTCATGAAGAACCTGTGCGCCAAGATCGACGCGCTCGTCGCCGCCAAGAACGCCATCTAAGCACAGCGCTTGACGCGCCCTCACCCACAACAGCCGCCCATGAACCCCCGCGACGTCGTCATATCAGGCATCGGCCTTGTCTCGTCGTTGGGCGAGGGTCCGGATGCGCATTGGCAAAAGCTCGTCCAGCCGCGCCTTGAACCGGTTCTGGAGGCCTCGCGCTTCTCGCCCTATACGGTCCACCCGCTGCCGGAGATCGACTGGAACCTGCAGATCGCCAAGCGTGGCGACCAGCGGCAGATGGAGACCTGGCAGAGGCTCGGCACCTATGCGGCCGGCCTTGCGCTCGACGATGCCGGCATCAAGGGCAATGACGAACTCTGCGCGACCATGGACATGGTGGTGGCCGCCGGCGGCGGCGAGCGCGACGAGGCGGTCGACGCGGCCATTCTCGCGGCATCGGAAAGCCGCAATGACCGCGACGTGCTGCTCAACGAGAAGCTGACCACGGAATTGCGCCCGACGCTGTTTCTGGCACAGCTCTCCAACCTGCTCGCCGGCAACATCTCGATCGTCCACAAGGTGACGGGATCGTCGCGCACCTTCATGGGCGAGGAAGGTGCCGGCGTTGCCGCTGTCGAGACGGCGGCCGCGCGCATCCGCTCCGGCCAGTCGACGCATATATTGGTCGGCGGCGCTTTCCAGACCGAACACTCCGACATGCTGCTCGGCTATGAACTGGCCGGCTACCTGCATCGCGGTCCGTGGACGCCGGTCTGGCAAAGGCAAGGTGCCGAGGGCGGCGGCGTGGTGACCGGATCCGGCGGCGCGTTTCTCGTCCTGGAGCAGCGCGAGCACGCGGAAAGCCGTGGCCGGAAGATCTATGCGGAACTCGGCCCGATCCTGTCCGGCCGTGCCAGGCGCCGGCGGGGCGAACTCGACGGTGAGATCGCCGCGCTGCTGAAGCAAGCGGTATTGCCGGACGGCGAACTGCTGGCGATCTCCGGCGCTTCGGGCGCCCATGCCGCGACCGCCGCCGAGAAATTGGCGCTCGACGCCAATCCGGCGATCGCCGCACGCGGCTTTTCGACGCTGACCGGCCACATGAAGGAAGCGCAGTTCCCCTTTGCCGTTGCGCTGGCGGCACTGGCTGTCGACCGCAAGGCCGCCTATCCTGTCTTCGACGCCACAGTCGAAAAACCGTTTGCCGGCGTCCCGAAGACCGTCCTTGCAACGGCGATCGGCTATCACCAATTCGAGGGCATGGCGCTGATCAAAGCCGCCTAGAGCATCGGACCGAAACGTGTGGCGTGGTTTTCGGGCGATCCGACGCTCCAAGAGAAACAGGTTTTTGGACAACAAATGGCCAATCTGAACGACCATATGGGCAGGCCGATCGTCGCCGTCACCGGCATCGGCGTGGTGACCTCGCTCGGTGTCGGCAAAGCCGATAATTGGGCGGCGCTGACATCCGGCAAATCCGGCATCCATCCGATCACCCGCTTCCCGGTCGATCATCTCAACACCCGCATCTCCGGCATGGTCGATTTCCTGCCGTCGAGTTCCAAGGGCGCCAGTCTCCTCACCTATGAGCTTGCCGAAACCGCCGCCCAGGAAGCGATGTCGGAGGCAGCCCTCGATGCCGGCGATTTCGGCGGACCGCTTTTCCTCGCTTCGCCGCCGGTCGAGCTCGACTGGAGCGAGCGCTTTTCGCTCTACAATTCCGACAAGCCCAATAATTCAGACAGGCACGATTCCGGCGCCGAGAGGCTGCTGCGGGTAGCGCGCGGCCTCAGAGAACTCGACATCTTCGAGACCACCCAGTTCGGCTCGATTGCCGACCGGCTTGCCGACCGTTTCGGCACGCGCGGCCTGCCGATCACGCTGTCGACCGCCTGCGCTTCGGGCGCCACGGCGATCCAGCTCGGCGTCGAGGCGATCCGCCGCGGCGAATGCGACAGGGCGCTGTCGATCGGCGCCGACGGCTCGGCGACCGCCGAGGCGCTGATCCGCTTCTCGCTTCTGTCCGCGCTCTCCACCCATAACGACATCCCTGAAAAGGCTTCAAAACCCTTCTCCAAGGATCGCGACGGCTTCGTGCTCGCCGAAGGCTCGGGCGCCCTTGTGCTGGAATCGCTGGAGGCAGCACTTGCCCGCGGCGCCACCGTTCTCGGCATATTGCGCGGCTGCGGCGAAAAGGCCGACGACTTCCATCGCACCCGCTCCAAGCCGGACGGTTCGCCGGCGATCGCGGCGGTGCGCGCCGCTCTTGCCGATGCCGGCTTGAGCGAGGACGGGATCGATTATGTCAACGCCCATGGCACCTCGACGCCCGAAAACGACAAGATGGAGCATTTGTCGCTGTCGACGGTGTTCGGCGAGCGGATCTCGGCAATGCCGGTCTCGTCGAACAAGTCGATGATCGGCCATACCCTATCGGCAGCCGGTGCCGTCGAGGCTGCATTTTCGCTGATGACCATGCGCGAAAGCGTCATTCCGCCGACCATCAACTACGACAATCCCGACCCGGCGATCGTCCTCGACGTGGTGCCGAACACCAAGCGCAATGCCGAGGTCGGCACCGTCCTGTCGAACTCCTTCGGCTTTGGCGGCCAGAACACCTGCCTTGTCATGGCGCGGGAACCGGTCTAAGCGACCGTTCCGCTCTAGCACTGTTGTCGTGCGCATGATCCCTTCCGAAACGGTTCTCGGTCATGCGCAACCTGGGATCTGGCATGCGCGCATTGCAACTTATCGAGGATCGCCGGCTTGAAACGGTGGACCTGCCGCCACCGCCGCCGCCTTCGCTCGGCGAGGTGACGCTGCGCATCAAGGCCGTGGCGCTGAACCACATCGACGTCTGGGGCTGGCGCGGCATGGCCTTCGCCAAGCGCAAGCTGCCGCTGGTCGTCGGCGCCGAGGCGTCGGGCGAGGTCGAGGCGGTCGGCCCAGGCGTTTCCAGCCTTGTGACCGGGCAATTGGTGTCGATCTATGGCGCCCGCACCTGCGGTCTTTGCCGCGCCTGCCGCGAAGGCCGCGACAATCTCTGCGAGCATGTTTCGGGCGTGCACGGCTTCCATCTCGACGGCTTTGCGCAGGAAAAGATCAACCTGCCGGCGCGCCTTCTGGTCCCCGCCCCGCCCGGCGTGAGCGAAATCGGCGCGGCGGTGGCGCCTGTCACCTTCGGCACAGTCGAGCACATGCTGTTCGACAATGCCCGGCTGCAGCCCGGCGAGACGATACTGGTCCATGCCGGCGGCTCCGGCATCGGCTCCGCCGCGATTCAGCTGGCCAAGAAGATGGGCTGCACGGTTATCACCACCGTCGGCTCGAACGACAAGATCGACAAGGCCAAGGCACTCGGCGCCGACCACGTCATCAATTACCGCGACGACCGCTTCGAAGGCGTCGTGCGCAAGCTGACCAAGAAGAAGGGCGTCGACGTGGTGTTCGAGCATGTCGGCGCCGACACCTTTGCCGCCTCGATGCTGTGCCTCAAACGCGGCGGTCGGCTGGTCACCTGCGGCTCGACCTCCGGCGTGTCGACGCAGATCAATTTGATGCAGTTGTTCCAGCAGCAGCTGAAGCTGCTAGGCTCGTTCGGCTGCCGCATGGAAAACATGGCCGACGCCATGCAGAAGATGGCGGCGGGTCTTGTCGCGCCGGTGATCGACACCGAGGTCGGCTTCGACGGCATCGATGCGGCGCTGAAGCGCATGGAAGGCCGCGACGTCTTCGGCAAGATCATCCTGCGCGTCGGCTGAAATGATCGGCAACGCCTTCAGGAAGATCCGCAGGGACGTGGGATTCCGCTATGGCAGGCGGCTTCGCCAGTTCAACTACTGGCTGGTCGCGCGGGTTGCGATGATCATCATCTCCGCGCTGCGGCTGCTGCCGCCCGACCGGGCGCTCAATTTCGCCGACCGCGCCGCCCGCCGCATCGGCCCTTGGGTAGCGCGCCATCAGGTTGCTGTCGACAATCTGCGCAAGGCCTATCCGGAAAAGAGCGATGCCGAGATCGAGGCGATCGCTTCCGACATGTGGGGCAACATGGCCCGCCTGGCCGCCGAATACATCTTTCTCGATGCTTTGTTCGACTACGATCCCGCTGCGACGAAGCCGGGCCGTGTCGAGGTCAAGGGCGTGGAGCATTTCGTGCGCATTGCCGGCGAGGACAAGCCGCATATCGTCTTCACCGGGCATCTCGGCAATTTCGAGCTGCTGCCAGTGGCGGCGGCGACCTTCGGCATGAACATCACGGCGCTCTTTCGCCCGCCCAACAACCCTTACCTCGCCGACTACATCCTCTCGACCCGCCGCTCGAGCATGGGATCGCTGCTGCCGTCTTCGACCGGTGCCTCGTTCGCACTTGCGGCCATCCTCGAGAAAGGCGGCAATATCGGCGTGCTGGTCGACCAGAAATTCACGGGCGGGCTCGAGACGACATTCTTCGGCCGCCCCTGCGAGAGCAACCGGGTTCTCGGCACCCTGGCGCGGCACTACGATTGCGATGTCTACCCGGCGCGCTGCGTGCGCCTGCCGAACAACCGTTTCCGGCTCGAGATCGAGGACAAGCTCACCTTGCCGCGCACCGCCGGCGGCAGTGTCGACGTCCGCGCCACCACCCAGCTTCTCAACGAGGTGGTCGAGCGCTGGGTGCGAGAAGACCCCGGCCAGTGGATGTGGTTCCACAAGCGCTGGGAGATCAGCGGCCGCAAAAAGCGTCGACCGGCGACAGTGCGCGACAAAGTCGCCTGAGCGGAACGATCTTTTTGGGCACAGGCCCTATTTTGTTCTTGATTTGTGCCGGCAGCTATGCTATTAATTTCGGTATGGTGCTATTTGGCCCCGACGAACCCGCCGCTCCGGCGGGTTTTTTATTGCGGGCCGAGGAGCAGGCCCTAATTCGTCACGAGAATCCGCGTATTACCGAAGCCGGCTTTGCGCACCATCGAATAGAATGCGGCGGCGTTGCTGGGGTGGAGGCGCACACAGCCATGCGATGCCGGGCGTCCCAATTGCCGGATCGCGCCGGTGCCGTGGATAGCATAGCCGCCGCGGAAGAACACCGAATAGGGCATCGGCGACATGTCGTATTTGCGCGAATACCACATCCGGGCCGTCCGCTGTGGGCGATAGCTGCCGCGCGGCGTGATGTAGCCTTTGCGGGCGGTGGAAACGCTCCACCGGTAATACGAAAGCCCGTATCTTACCGTCATCGTCTGTGAGGAAATATCGATGTTCGCGACCAGGCTGGCCGCCCGGCTCTCGAACGACGAACCGAACAGCATCGCCATCAATGCCGCTGCCATGAGAACACTGTTTTTCATGCAATCAAACCCCTTTGATGCCCCTTGCCTGCCTGCCCTCGCGCTGTTCTCCAGCGTTTTGATGGCAAGCCAGCGAGCTAACACCCACTCCCTGACGATTTCACCAATCCAAAGCAGCGAATTTGAACGATTTCCCGCAATAGTTGCTGTAACGACACGCAATCGCCTCGCAATTCGCCATCGGGCTTGCAAAACCCCCTCATCCGCTGCTCAATTCGCCGAATGAACGAACCGAACGAACGGCTCCTCAAGGCTATCGATGACCGAGCCGATGATCTGGTTGCACTGACTGCGGATCTGATCCGCTTTCCGACCATCAATCCGCCCGGCGAAGCCTATCGGCCATGTGCCGAATATATCGGCGCGCGGCTGAAGAAGCGTGGTTTTGAGATCGAATTCATCCGTGCCGAAGGCACGCACGGCGACACTGACCGTTATCCGCGCGTCAACGTCGTCGCCCGTTTCGATGGCCGGGCGCCGGGTGCTTGCGTGCACTTCAATTCGCATATCGACGTCGTCGAGCCCGGCGACGGCTGGAGCCTCGATCCGTTCGCCGGCATCGTCAGGGATGGCAAGGTCTATGGCCGCGGCGCTTGTGACATGAAAGGCGGGCTTGCCGCCTCGATCATTGCCGCTGAAGCCTTCATGGAGGTCTTTCCCGATTTTCCCGGCGCCATCGAGATTTCAGGCACGGTCGACGAGGAGTCCGGCGGCTTTGGCGGCGTCGCCCATCTGGCGAAGCTCGGCTATTTCTCCAGACCGAAGGTCGACCACGTCATCATTCCCGAGCCGCTCAACAAGGATCGCATCTGCCTTGGCCATCGCGGCGTCTGGTGGGCGGAGATCGAGACCAAGGGCGAGATCGCGCACGGCTCGATGCCGTTCCTCGGCGACAACGCAGTGCGCCATATGGGCGCCGTGCTGCGGGCCTTCGAGGATGAGCTGTTTCCGGCGCTCGACCGCAAGATGACGCGCATGCCGGTCGTGCCCGAAGGCGCAAAACGCTCGACCATGAACATCAACTCGATCCATGGCGGCCAGACGGAGGATTTCCGGCCCGGCCTGCCCTCGCCCAATGTGCCTGATTCCTGCCGGCTGACAATCGACCGCCGCTTCCTGCTCGAAGAGGATCTCGCTACGGTCAAGAGCGAGGTGACCGATATCCTGGAACGGCTGAAGCGCGAGCGCAAAAAGTTCGATTACGAGATCCGCGATCTGATGGAGGTGCTGCCGCTGATGACCGAGCGCGACGCACCGGTGGTGAAGGCGGTCGCGCAAGGCATCATGGAGATATTCGACCGCGAGCCGGATTATGTGATTTCGCCCGGCACCTACGACCAGAAGCACATCGCCCGCATCGGCCACATCTATGACTGCATCGCCTATGGCCCGGGCATCCTCGATCTCGCCCACCGGCCCGATGAATGGGTCGGCATTGCCGACATGCTGGACTCGGCGAAGGTGATGGCCATCGGCCTCGGCGTTCTGCTGAGGGGCGCCGGCCCGCTATGATCCGGCCATGGGCGGAAAAACATTCCTCCCGGCGTTGGCGGACGGTACGAAACGCAATTTACTCGGCGGCGAATTCACGCTTCTATCCGCCGGGTTTTGAGCACGTGTTTTAGCATATGGGGAGTTGCACGATGAAATTGTGGAAAACCATTCTGGCCGCCGCGGCGCTGGCGTTGGCCGCCGGAACCTCGGCGATGGCCGCGCGCACCGACCTGGTCATCGGCATTACGCTCGAACCCCCGCATCTCGACCCGACCGCGGGTGCCGCCGCGGCAATCGACGAGGTACTCTATGCCAATGTCTTCGAGGGCCTGACCCGCATCGGTCCGAACGGCGAGGTGCTGCCCGATCTCGCCGAAAGCTGGAGCATTTCCGACGACGGCAAGGTCTACACTTTCAAGCTGCATACAGGCGTGAAATTCCATGACGGCAGCGACTTCAACGCCGACGACGTGAAATTCTCGCTCGATCGTGCCGGCGCCGACAATTCCGTCAACGCGCAAAAGAGCCTGTTCGCCGCCATCGACAAGGTCGAGGTCGTCGATCCCACGACGGTGAATGTCACGCTGAAGAACCCGCAAGGCTCGTTCCTCTACAATATGGGCTGGGGCGACGCGGTGATCGTCGCGCCTGAGACAGCCGACACCAACAAGGAAAAACCGATCGGCACCGGCCCGTTCAAGTTCCAGAACTGGGCCAAGGGCTCGTCGATCACGCTGGTCAAGTCGGACAATTACTGGGGCGCCCCGGTGTTCCTCGACAAGGCCGAATTCCGCATCATTCCAGATGCCGCCGCCGCCGTTCCGGCGCTGCTTTCCGGCGACGTCCAGGCCTTTCCGTTCTTCGATCCTGACAGTGTCGCCCAGGTCAAGGACGACCCGCGCTTCAAGGTGGTAATCGGCTCGACCGAGGGTGAAACCATCCTGTCGATCAACAACAAGAAGCCGCCCTTCGACAAGCTGCAGGTCAGGCAGGCTATTTCCTTTGCACTCGATCGCAAGGCGATCATCGACGGCGCCTCGGCCGGCCTCGGCGTGCCGATCGGCTCGCACATGTCGCCCGCCAGCAAGGCCTATGTCGACCTCACCGGCCTCTACCCGCACAATGTGGAGAAAGCCAAGGAGTTGCTGAAGGAAGCCGGCCTGGAGAATGGCTTCATGGCGACGCTGAAGCTGCCGCCGCCCTCCTATGCGCGGCTTGGTGGCGAGATCATCGCCTCCGAGCTTCGCGAAATCGGCATCGATCTCGAGATCATACCGGTCGAATGGGCGCAGTGGCTGGACCAGGTCTTCACCAAGAAGGATTACGACCTGACCATCGTTTCCCACACCGAGCCTAACGACATCGATATCTATTCGCGCAAGGACTATTACTTCAACTACGACAACCCGGCCTTCGACAAGATCATCGACGAGCTGAACCTTACCTCCGACGAGGCCAAGCGCACGACGCTGCTCGGCGAGGCGCAGAAGGTCCTGGCCGATGACGCCGTGGTCGGCTTCCTCTACGAACTGCCGAAGGTCGGCGTCTGGGACGCCAAACTGCAGGGCCTGTGGGAAAACGCCCCGATCCAGGCCAACGACCTGACCAAGGTGAAGTGGACGGATTGATCGCTGACAGAAAGGCGAAAGTTGCACTCCGTCACACCCCCCTCTGTCCTGCCGGACATCTCCCCCTCAGGGGCGGAGATTGAGCCCTCATCGCCGCTTTCGCTAACCACTAGCGTTGCAAGGACAGTGCCAGCGTGGAAACTGCCAATCTCCCCCCTAGAGGGGGAGATGTCCGGCAGGACAGAGGGGGGTGGGCGGGAACGCAAGCTTCGCCCGGTGCTTGCACCGGTCTCCTCATGACCGCCTACCTCCTAAAGCGCCTCGCCATCGCCATCGTCACGCTGGTTCTGGCCTCGATCGTGGTCTTTGCCGTGCTGGAGATCATTCCCGGCGACCCGGCGCGGCTGATGCTTGGCCTGAACGCCAGCGCCGACCAGATCGAATTGCTGCGCAACCAGATGGGTCTCAACGCTCCCGTCGTGCTGCGCTACCTGCATTGGGCCGGCGGCTTGCTGAGCCTCGATTTCGGCCGTTCCTATACCTATTCGGTGCCGGTCATCGATCTGGTCCGTGAGCGCCTCGTCGTCTCGCTGCCGCTGGCACTGATGGCGCTGGCGCTGTCCACCGTTATTGCCATCCCGGTCGGGTTGTTTTCCGCCAGCCGGCCGGGCCGCCCCGGCGACACGATCGCGATGGGTGCCGCCCAGTTTGGCGTCGCCGTGCCCAATTTCTGGTTTGCGCTGATGCTGATCTATCTGTTCGCCGTCTGGCTGCGGCTGGTGCCGGGCGGCGGGTTTCCCGGCTGGGGCGCCGGCGTCTGGCCGGCACTGAAATCGCTGCTCCTGCCGGCGGTCGCACTTGCTCTGCCGCAGGCGGCGATCCTCGCCCGGGTCACCCGCTCGGCGCTGATTGAAGTGCTGAACGAGGACTACATCCGCACCGCCCGCGCCAAGGGCCTGCCCTATCGTCTTGTCTTGTGGCGGCATGCGCTGCGCAACGCCATGATCCCGGTGGTCACCATTCTAGGCCTGCAATTCGCCTTCCTGCTTGCCGGCACCATCATCATCGAGAACGTCTTCTATTTGCCCGGCCTCGGCCGGCTGGTGTTCCAGGCAATCAACCAGCGTGACCTGATCGTGGTCGAGAGCGTCGTCATGCTGCTGGTTGCAGCCGTCATCATCGTCAATTTCATTGTCGATCTCTCCTATGCGGTGGTCGATCCGCGCCTGAGAGGCAGGCAATGACGCTGCACATCGACATCCCCGACGAGAACCTTGCCAGCATCCTGGCCAAGGCGTTTCGAAACCGTTCGTTCCTCGCCGGCTTCGTCGTCACCGCACTGGTGGCCGCGGTCGCGATCCTCTCCTTCTTGTGGACGCCTTACGACGTCACCAGGCTGGTGATTTCCGACAAGACCCAGGCGCCATCGTTGGCGCACTGGTTCGGCACCGACCATTTCGGTCGCGACATCCTGTCGATGATCATGGTCGGCGCCCGCAACTCGATTGCCGTGGCGCTGGTGGCGGTCGGCATCGGCATGGGCGTCGGCGTGCCGCTCGGCGCCTTTGCCGCGGCGCGCGGCGGCATCGCCGACGACGTGCTGATGCGGCTGAACGATCTGGTCTTCGCCTTTCCGGCGCTGCTTTCGGCAATCATGATCACCGCCATCTTCGGGCCCAGCGCGTTCAACGCCATCATTGCCATCGGCATCTTCAACATCCCGGTGTTCGCGCGCGTCGCCCGCGCCGGCGCCCTGGCGATCTGGCCGCGCGAATTCATCCTCGCCGCCCGCGCCGCCGGCAAGAGCAGGACGCTGATCAGCATCGAACATGTGCTGCCCAACATCGCCACGCTGCTGCTGGTGCAAGGCACCATCCAGTTCGCGCTGGGCATACTGGCCGAAGCCGGGCTTTCCTATGTCGGGCTGGGCACGCAGCCGCCGATGCCGAGTTGGGGCCGCATGCTGTTCGATGCCCAGACCCGCATGGTGGTGGCGCCGTGGATGGCGATCTTTCCGGGCATGGCGATCGTCATCACCGTGCTTGGCCTGAACCTGCTTGGCGACGGCATTGCCGACATTCTCGATCCGAAATCGCGGCGGCAGCGATGAGCCTGCTCGAAATCGAGAAGCTGTCGCTGACCATCGGCGGCACGCCCATCCTCAGGGACATCGAGCTGTCCGTCGCGCCCGGCGAAGTCATGGGGCTGGTCGGCGAATCCGGCTCCGGCAAGTCGATGACGGCGCTCACCGTGATGCAGCTCCTGCCGTGGGCGGCACGCGCAACCGGACGCGTTACCTTCGACGGCATCGACATCCTGGCGGCGAGCGAGGACCAGATGTGCGCACTGCGCGGCGACGACATCGGCATGGTGTTCCAGGAGCCGATGACGGCGCTCAACCCGGTCAAGACCATCGGCGAGCAGGTTGCCGAGGGTATTCGCTGGCACACCAGGGCGAGCCGCGCCGACGCCGAGGAACGGGCGCGAAAAATGCTCGACCGGGTCGGCCTGCCGGCGGCGCAGTTCCCGCTGTCGCGTTATCCGCACGAGTTGTCCGGAGGCCAGCGCCAGCGCGTCGTCATCGCCATCGCCTGTGCGCTGAAGCCCAAGCTGCTGGTTGCGGACGAGCCGACGACTGCGCTCGACGTGGTGCTGCAGGCGCAGATCCTCGACCTGCTGCGCGACCTCGTTGCGGAAAACCGCATGGGGCTGCTGCTTATCTCGCATGACCTCGCCGTGGTGACCGAGATGGCGGATCGCATCACCATCTTGCGCCATGGCGAGGTGATGGAGGCCGGCGACACGGCGCGCATTCTGTCCGGACAGCTTCATCCCTATACGCGCCAGCTGGCGCAGGCCTCGATGCATGTGCCCGCGCGGGCTAGGCACAGCGTCGGCCAAGGAAAACCTCTGGTTGAGGTAGACAGCGTGACGCGCGACTATCCGGCACGGCGCACATCGCTGCTCAAGCGAGGGGCTCCCATCCGCGCCGTCGACGATGTCTCCTTCTCCATGGCGCCCGGTCAGTCGGTGGCGCTGGTCGGCCGTTCCGGCTGTGGCAAGTCGACGCTTGCCCGCATGGTTCTGGCACTGGACAAGCCGACATCAGGTACGATCCGCTTCCGCGGCGATACCCTCACCGGCAAGAGCGAGGCGGAGCTGAAGCCGGCACGGCGCGACATGCAGGTCGTGTTCCAGGACCCGTATGGCTCGTTCGACCCACGCCAGAAGGTCGAGAGATTGGTGGCCGAGCCGCTGCATGTGCTGGAGAAGAAGCCGGCGCCCGCCGCGCGGCGCGAGATGGTGGCGTATGCGCTGCACGAGGTCGGCCTCTCACCAGGCGACATGGACAAATACCCGCATGAGTTTTCGGGCGGCCAGCGCCAGCGCCTTTCGATCGCCCGCGCCATCATCACGCGGCCGAAACTGGTCGTCGCCGACGAGCCGGTCTCGGCGCTCGACGTCTCGATCCGCGCGCAGATCCTCGATTTGTTCGCCGAGCTCAACCAAAAACTCGGCATCGCCTATCTGTTCATCACCCATGATCTGACCGTCGCCCGCGCCATCACCGACGAAGTGATGGTCATGCATGACGGCAAGATCGTCGAGCGCGGCAGGACGAGCGAAGTGCTCGACCACCCGCAATCCGAAGCGGCCAAGGCGCTGGTCACTGCTGCTCCAGACCTGCACCGGGCGATTGCAAAACGGCTGCAGGAACAGGGGTGAGCAGCCGGTTCGCAAAGCGAGTTCATCGTGCCGGTGGCACGATGAAAGGCCAGCGAACGCCGGGACGCTGCGGAGCAGCGGGGACCCGGCTGTGTCGCTTCGTGGCACGGCTTAACCTTATTCGTTCGGCGCACGGGCGGGAGAATGGCCATTGACAGCAAACGGTTATGAAAGGCGCGACGGGCCGGGGCCTGATCGGGTTCCTCCGCTGGGCCTGGGCGGCTCCGCTGCTCTGTTCGGCGCGGGTGCTCTGCTGCTGTTCCTGACAACGCGGGTAGCCGTCCCGGCGTTCGTCTCCGCCACCGGGGCAGAGCCTGTGGTGATGTGGTTCCTGGCCGCAAGCATCGTCCTTTTCGGCCCCCTGCTTCTCACGGCTGCCCTGCTGTTGTATCGGGAACGGCGTTCAGGAAGGCCGGGGTCGTTGGGCGCGCGACTATGGCTTCGCCCGATGAATGGCGGCGACTGGCTCTGGGCTGTTGGAGGGCTGGCGGCCGTCGGCGTGCTGACCGGCGGCATTGGCGCCGCGCTCCGGATGCTGCAAGACGGGAAGAATTTTAATCCCTCGTTCATGGCTTTCGAGCCGCTCGGTCCCGGCCGATACTGGATTCTCGGCGCGTGGCTTCCGTTTTTTGTGCTGAACATCGTTGGGGAAGAGTTTGTCTGGCGGGGTTTCGCGCTGCCGCGGCAAGAGATTGCCTTCGGCAGGCGGGCTTGGCTGGTCAATGGGATCCCGTGGTTGCTGTTCCACGCTGCCTTCCCCTGGCAAGTCCTGTTGACCCTTGTGCCGATCACGTTGCTGCTGCCCTATGTCGTCCAGCGGCGTCGCAGCACATGGGCCGGGATGGTTATCCACGCCGGGTTCGGAGCGATGGGCTTCCTGGTCCTGGCGTTCGGGCTTGCATGAATGCCGCACGAAGTGAAGGGCTTGACGCGGAGCGGAGCAAAGCTGCCGGACCAAGGAAACGACGAATCTGAGAATGATGAACGCGACAAACCCGAGTGCGGCAGTTCAAGTCCTGCCAGACAATCTCTGAACCCTTACACCGGGGCCCACTTTTGGTACCTTCCGGGGGGGCGAGTTCAAGGGAACGTCAATTCGCACACATTCCAAACTGAACGCGAGAGGGTAAACGTCATATGGACTACCTAAAGGAAAATCTCATTGGAAAAGAATTTCGATCAATTAAGTACGAAAACGGCAGTATCATGATCGTACTTGAGAGAGGTTCCATCGCAGTAAATACCAAAATTTCATGCTCTATCCTGGCATACATGCAGTCTATCAATATTATTGACGTTGTCACCGACTCCGGACGGGTTTCCATTATATTCTCTGACAGATCTGAGATTCGCATATCGCGAGTAATTGAGCGCGGGATTTCTCCGGAGAGCTTTGTCTATCACGGCGAGGATAACATAATAATAGTGGATAATTCAATAAGTAAATGAAGTCAGATCATGGAGATTGTAGCGGCTTCGACTGTGAGACGTGGCATACGTGACTACTTCGAGGGCATTGTCCTTCTCCCAAGGCTACAGGACGCCAGCTTTCGGCCTGAACGACATCTGATTGCGCGACGGGACTTTGCCGGCGAACTTTTCTAAATTGCGGTGACGAATTAGGGGATGGGGTGACGGGTGCACTTTGTCGCCTTCGCCTAGTCCCCCAACAAAGGAGGCGATAAATCTCCCTCTGTTCCAAACGACTAACAGGAGGGGCTAATGGTCGACCTATCAATGCTCGAGTGGTTAAAGGAGTGGTACCAAGGGCAGTGCAACGGCGATTGGGAACACCAATACGGCATAAAAATTGATACGATCGACAACCCTGGATGGGAAGTTTCAATAGATTTGCACGGGACGCAGCTCTATGGAAGAAAGTTTACAGACGTAAGCTTTCAGTATGGCGACGAAATAGATTGGTCTTTTGTAACAGTAAAGGACGGTACTTTCAAGGGATTTGGAGGGGCAAGGAACTTGTTGAAGATTGTCGAAGAGTTTAAAAAGTTTGCGATGGATACGCAAAGGTAAATAGAGCAATTAGATGCCTCAAGATTTTTTTCGCCAGAAAACGGGAACTACGGTGACAGTGCTGGACTGCACCCCGTAAGTGAGACACGGTAATTTCTGTGACAGGCCATCCTTGGAGGATTGGCCTATGACAGACAAAGTGACGTTCAGAACGTCAACAGTCAGCCGATGCCTCAGCCTTGCGGCTTGACCACGTCGGCCGGGCTGATGTCGAGCAGGTCGAGCGTGCGGCGCAACAGCTGCATTTCGCTCCCGGCGAGTTGCGAATCGGCCTTGGCGATTTCGGCCATGTGGCGGGCGAGCAGCTTGCGCCGTTCGACGTCGAGGTCGCGGAACTGCGCGACGGCCTGCGAGCCGTTGGTCTCGTAGCCGAATTCGTTGAGATATTCGATGACGCTGTCGATGCTGGTTTCCGGAATGCCGAAGGCGTCCCGGCAAATACGCCTGAAGACGGTCATTTCGCTTTCGCTGACCGATCCGTCGGCCAGGATCATACGGAACAGCATCAGCAATTCCGCCGACAGCACCGGATCGTCCGCGACCTTGCGCACGCCGGGGTCGCCGTCGAAGATCGAGCGTATCTGGTCCAGCAATCCCATCGCCATCAGCCCCTTCCGATTCGTCGGGAAGGTAGCGCGGAATCGGCTTGGCGCAAACGGGGTGCGATGGTGGAAAAGCCGCCTGCGTGCGCTCATTGGTGTGTGACCGCGCGCCTGATACTATGCCGTTGTACGAATCATGTTGAGGAGGGACCGAACATGAATCTCAGTGCGCCTACCCAGCTTATTTTCATTATATCCCTTGTTATCGCCATTATCGGCGTTCTCGCCGCGCTTGGCGTCCTTGCGTTCATCCCTTTGGCTGCTGTGTGGATTGTCGTCATCGCTTACATCGTGCTGGCCGCCGGCTGCCTGATGCGCGGCGCCTAAACACGTCCAGACAATTACCACCCACAGCCACCGCGGAGCGCCCGGCAAAAAGCGGGCCGCTTTTGATTCCGACGGATGCTTTGTTAAAGTCGCGTGGCGGAAGGAAAGCGCATGCCCGACAGCGAAGACGGCAGCCGCCACGAAAGCCCAGGCCTCGATCGGTTCGAGATGGTGCGGCGCGCGCCGAGCCATCGGCTTCAGGGCGCCGTCACCGACATATGCGGCTTTCGCGAAACCATGCCAGGCCATTTCCGCGCCATCGAATATGCCTCGCTGACCGTGCCGCTGGTCATCAGCTTTGCCGAACCCTTTGCCATCAGGCTCGGCCATGACCCGGGCGACAATGACCGCTTCGCCAGTTTTGCCGCCGGCCTTTATGCCGGGCCGGTAGTGATCGAATCCTTCGGCGGCGCCTGCTGTGTGCAGATCAATTTCAGCCCGCTCGGCGCTCGTCGCTTCTTCGGACGGCCGATGAGCGAACTGACCGACCGCATGGTCGGCCTGGATGACGTGCTCGGCGTCGAAGGCATCGCGCTTCGCGAAAGGCTTGGCAATGCGCCGGATTGGAGCTCACGCTTTGCCATCGCCGAGGCCTTCGTCGCCGATCGGTTGGCAACCGCAGACCGCACTCAAGCCGACATAGTCTGGGCCTATGAGACGATCGTCTCGACGCGTGGGCGGACCCGCATCTCGACGCTGGCCGAAAAGCTTGGCTGGAGCCGCAAGCATCTCGCCGGAAAATTTTCGGATGCGATCGGCGTTGGACCCAAGACGCTGTCGCGAATTGTCCGCTTCAACCATGCGCTTGGCCTGTCGAGACAAGCCAACAGCGCTTGGGCCGACATCGCCGCAGACTGCGGCTATGCCGACCAGGCGCATCTGGTGCGCGAGTTTCGCGACCTCGCAGGCGTCACCCCGACCACTGTCGCCGTGAGGTAACATTTCTTCAAGACGCGCAACCGGCCTTCGCGCAGACTGGGTTGATCGACCAACCCGCTGAAGGAGATCAGCCATGCCGAACACCACTGAACCACCTCGGCTTTATCCGGCGCTGCGCTACAGGAATGCCGGCAAGATGATCGACTGGCTGTGCGAGGCCTTCGGCTTCAGCGTTCGCGCCCGCCATGGCGAAGGCGACGTGGTGCACCACGCCGAACTCGCGTTCGGGTCCTCGATCATCATGCTCGGCACGGCGCGCGACGACGCCTATGGCAAGATGGTCGGCGCGCCGGGTTCGGGCGGCGGCAAGTCGATCTACGTTGCGGTCGCTGACGCAGACGCGGCATACGCGCGGGCAAAGACCGCCGGCGCCGAGATTCTGGAAGAACTCACCGACCGCGACTATGGCAGCCGCGAATTCATCTGCCGCGATCCGGAAGGCAATGTCTGGTCGTTCGGCACCTACTGGCCGAAGGCTGACGAGAAAGCATGATCCCGAAAAGTGGAGACCGGTTTTCGGACAAGATCATGCTCAAGCAAAGTATCTAACGCGCCAGCCCAAAAATCGCGTCGCAGTCGAGGTGGGTTTCCAGCTCGGCTGCGATCTCGTCCAGTGCCCGTTCGACCTCGGCGCGGTAGTCGATGCCGCCGCCTTTGACGCCGAGGCTTTCGAGGAATTTCGCCCGGAAGGCGTCGGCGGAAAACAGCCCGTGCATATAGGTGCCCGATACCTTGCCGTCGGCCGAGATGGCGCCGTCATCGACGCCGTTGATAACGGCGGACGGCCGCAGCGTATCCGGACCGGTGGTGCGGCCGAGATGGATTTCGTAGCCCTCGAGCGGCAGATCGAACGGCACCGAGCGCGCGCTGATATTGCGCACCGTCTTTTCCGGCTCCATCACTGTTTCGACGTTGAGCAGGCCAAGCCCTTGTGTCTCGGTAACGCTGCCCTCGATGCCGTCGGGATCGCGCACGCTACGGCCGAGCATCTGGAAGCCACCGCAAATGCCGACGATGTGGCCACCGCGTTTCCTGTGCGCGGCAAGGTCGCGGTCCCAGCCGTTCTCGCGCAATTTCAGGAGATCGCCGATCGTCGACTTCGAGCCGGGAATGATCACCAGACCCGCATCTTCGGGCAAGCGCTCACCAGGCGGCACGAACACCACCTCGACCTGCGGTTCGGCCTTGAGCGGGTCGAGATCGTCGAAATTGGCGATGCGCGAGAGCATCGGCACGGCAACCTTCAGCGCGCGCTTCTCGCCGGACGCCAGTCGTTCGAGCACGACGGAATCTTCCGACGGCAGCCGCGCCGCCGCCTTCAGCCACGGCACGACGCCAAAACAGCGCCAGCCGGTGAATTTTTCGATCGCCTTGATGCCGTCTTCGAACAGCGAGACGTCGCCACGGAACTTGTTGATGAGGTAGCCGACGATCATGCGCCGGTCCTTGTCCGGCAGGATCAGATGGGTGCCGGCGACCGAGGCGATGACGCCGCCGCGATCGATATCGCCGACCAGGATCACCGGCACGCCGGCGCGCGTCGCAAAGCCCATATTGGCAATGTCGCGGCTCCTGAGATTGATCTCGGCCGGCGATCCCGCGCCCTCGACAATGACCAGGTCCGCGTCCTCGCCGACCGTCGCCCAGGAGTCCAGCACCGCATCCATCAGCCGGCCCTTCAGCGCCTGGTAGTCGCGCGCCCGCGCCTCGCCGTACACCTTGCCCTGCACGACGACTTGAGCGCCGACATCGGTCTGCGGCTTGAGCAGCACCGGATTCATGTGGACGGTCGGTGCCACGCCACAGGCGATCGCCTGAAGCCATTGCGCGCGGCCGATCTCGCCGCCGCCTGAATCGCCTGGAATATCGGCGACAGCGGCGTTGTTCGACATGTTCTGCGGCTTGAACGGCCGCACTTTCAAGCCGCGCTTCTTCGCCGCGCGGCACAGACCGGCGACGAGCACCGTCTTGCCGACATCCGAACCCGTGCCCTGCAGCATGATCGCCTTGGCCATATCAGTCCCTGCCCTGCGCAACGGTTCCGGTGATCGTCGACTTGGCCGCCAGCGGCCCGCCGCGCCAGAGATAGAGCGCCAGCAGCGGCTCCTTGCCGGTGCGCATGGCGTGGTTGATGTCAGAGGCATGATGGATCACCTCGCCCGCCGCTCGAAGGCGAAAACCGCCGTCGCCCATGCGCCATTCGGTGCCGCCGGTCAGCGGGATGTAGATCTCCTCCGCGACATGGTGATGATCGGGGTAGACGATGTCGGGTCCAAGGATCAGCAGGCCGGCCGCAACCTCTTCATTGACGAAATGCCCGCGTGTACCGAACACCTCCAGCCAGCCGTAATTGTCGATGAAAACCTTGCCGAAATCCGCCTCGCCATAGGTTTGCCCCCAGCGCAGATCGCCGCGACGCTCCGCAACCAGCCGCGCCAGCGGCTTGGCCGCAGCGGGAGCGAGTTCGACGATACGGTCGAGCTGAAGGAGACAAGGCAGTGCATGCGGTTCGAGCGGCCGGCCTGGCATGTCCCAGCCGATTCGGGCCACGGCGTCGCGCACCAGCGCATCATCGAACGTCTGGAGATAGGCATGGAAGCATCCAAGCAGTTCGTCGAAATTTGTCGTCACACTTTGCTCCAAAGCGCATTCGCGCACAGCGGCTGCGCAGATAGTTGGATCTAGACGGATCGGGTTGCGCGGCGGCATCATTGGTCTAGATTGGACGGCGCGCAAAGCCAAAAACGACAGGCCAGCAGGCCGGAAACATCAGGGAGCACGCCATGGACGCCGCTGTCGATGCGGGCACCAGCCAGTTCGAACTCAACGAAGACCAGCGCGCCATCCAGGAGATGGCGCAAGCCTTCGCCGCCGACCGTGTGGCGCCGAATGCACTCGACTGGGATCGCAACAAGTATTTCCCCGCCGATGTGATCCGCGAGACAGGTCCGCTCGGCCTTGGCGGCATCTATGTCCGCGACGACGTCGGCGGCTCGGGGCTCGGCCGGCTCGACGCCGTGCTGATCTTCGAGGCGCTTTCGCGTGCCGATCCGGCGTTTTCCGCCTTCATCTCGATCCACAACATGGCGGCATCGATGATCGACCGCTTCGGCAGCGACGAACAGCGCCGGCGCTTCCTGCCGAAACTGACCTCGATGGAATGGCTGGCCAGCTACTGCCTGACCGAGCCGGGCTCGGGATCAGATGCGGCTGCGCTGAAGACGCGCGCGACAAAGAGCGGCGGCGATTATGTGCTGAACGGCGCCAAGCAGTTTATCTCCGGTGCCGGCGACAGCGACCTCTATGTCGTCATGGCGCGCACCGGCGCCGACGGGCCGAAAGGCATTTCCACCTTCGTCGTGCCGAACGATGCGCCCGGCCTTTCCTTCGGCGCCAACGAGCACAAGATGGGCTGGCACATGCAGTCGACCCGCCAGGTCGTCTTCGAGGACTGCAAGGTGCCGGCGGAAAACCTTCTGTCGGCAGAAGGCGCCGGCTTCGGCATCGCCATGGCCGGGCTCGATGGCGGCCGGTTGAACATCGCTGCCTGCTCGCTCGGCGGCGCGCAATCGGCACTCGACAAGGCGCTCGCCTACACCGCCGAGCGCAAGGCTTTCGGCTCGAAGATCAACCAGTTCCAGGCGCTGCAGTTCAAGCTTGCCGACATGGAGACCGAACTGCAGGCAGCGCGCGTTTTCCTTTACACCGCCGCCTCGAAGCTCGACCGCAACGCGCCGGATGCCTCAAAATGGTCGGCGATGGCGAAGCGCTTCGTCACCGACACCGGCTTCAATGTCGCCAACGACGCCCTGCAGCTGCACGGCGGCTATGGTTATCTGCACGATTACGGCATCGAGAAGCTGGTGCGCGACCTGCGTGTCCACCAGATCCTCGAAGGCACCAACGAGATCATGCGCGTCATCGTCGCTCGCGCCCTGATCGGACGATAGAGAATTTAGTGAATAGTGAACAGTGAATGGTGAATGGTGAGGCTATCATATAGACCATGAGTAATACATGATCCCTACTGACTACTGACTACTGACTACTGACTACTAACTATTCACTATTCACTATTCCACTCACGGAGCGCCATTATGACCACCATCGCCTTCATCGGCCTCGGCAATATGGGCAATCCGATGGCCTCCAACCTGGTCAAGGCCGGGTATGCCGTGCACGGCTTCGACCTGGTGCCGGAGAACCTCGTCATTGCCAGGGAGCACGGCGTCGTCGTCATGGCCAATGCCGTTGCGGCGGTGAAGGATGCCGATGTGGTCATCACCATGTTGCCGGCCGGCAAGCATGTTCTGTCGGTTTACGCAGACATCGCGGCCAAGGCGAAAAAAGGCGCGCTGTTCATCGATTCCTCGACCATCGATGTCGAGTCGGCTCGAAAGGCCCATGCCATCGCCGCCAAGCACGGGTTGCTGTCGATCGACGCGCCGGTCTCCGGCGGCACGGGCGGTGCGGCGGCCGGCACGCTGACCTTCATGGCCGGCGGTTCGAAGGATGCCTTCGCCAAGGCCGAACCAATCCTCAAGCCGATGGCCGGCCGCATCGTTCATTGCGGCGACGACGGCGCCGGACAGGCGGCGAAGATCTGCAACAACATGATTTTGGGCATTTCGATGATCGGCGTTGCCGAGGCCTTCGTGCTGGCGGAAAAGCTCGGCCTGTCGCACCAGGCGCTGTTCGACGTCGCCTCGACCTCGTCCGGCCAGTGCTGGTCGCTGACCACCTATTGCCCGGTGCCCGGCCCGGTGCCGACATCGCCCGCCAACACAGGCTACAAGCCGGGGTTTGCCGCGGCACTGATGCTGAAGGACCTCAAACTGTCACAGGAGGCCGCACAGAGCGTCGGTGCAGCAACGCCGCTCGGCGCCGAGGCAGCCCAGCTCTATGCGCTGTTCAACGCACAAGGGAATGCCGGCGCGGATTTTTCCGGCATCATTAATTTCCTCCGTGGTGACCCCGCGTAAGCTCCAAGTTCACAGGTTTCGATCTGCCCAAAGCGGAAAGCCGGCAAATTTAGGTTTGCTTAAGCTCTTGCTAACCCTGCAGTAACGATATGCGTTTAAAACGGATTGCGAGGCGGACATCCGCCCGGCGCTCCGGATCAGGTCTCGCGTACCGGAGCCCGTAAGTTCCGCCGTTAGTTTCGCAAGTGTATTGTTGGCGAAGCGCCATGCGTATCTGGCAAAGCCGCGTTCCGATGGAGCGCGGTTTTTGCGTTTTCGCATCCTCGCCTGGCGAGCGCCCATTCAAACGCCGGGCGCCCGACATGGAGCGCCCGGCGATCGCCTCCCTAATGCTTGCGCAAATCTGCTTGCGCCAGGTCGAGCGCCGTGGCGATGCGGTCGCAGGCCATGTCGATCGTCTCACGCGTCCAGATCAGCGGCGGCGACAGGATCATCGTGTCGCCGGTAGCGCGCAGCATCATGCCCTGGACAATCGCGTGGTCGCGAACCATCACCGCCGCGCTGCCGGCCGGCAGGAAGCGCTCCTTGGTCACCTTGTCCTTGACGATCTCGATCGCCCCCATCAGCCCGAACGAGCGCACCTCGCCGACCAGATCGTGGCCGCCGAGGCGTTCCTGCAGCGCCCTGGCGAAGTAAGGCCCGGTGTCGTTCCTCACGCGCTCGACCAAGCCTTCCCGCTCGATGATCTCGAGGTTCTTCAGCGCCACCGCGCAGGCCACCGGATGCCCGGCATAGGTGTAGCCGTGATAGAATTCGCCGCCCTTTTCGACCAGCGTCGCCGCGATGCGGTCGCCGACCAGCAGCGCCGACAGCGGCTGATAGCCAGAGGTCAGCGCCTTGGCCGTGGTGATGGTGTCGGGCTCGACATCGAAGGCTTGTGCGGCGAACCACTCGCCTGTGCGGCCATATCCGGTGATGACCTCGTCCAGCATCAGCAGGACATCGTATTTGCGGCAGATGCGCTGCACCTCCGGCCAATAGCTCATCGGTGGGATCTTCACCCCGCCTGCCCCCATCACCGGCTCGCCGATGAAGGCGGCCACCTTGTCGGCGCCGGCTTCGAGGATCGCGTCCTCGACCGCTTTTGCCGCGCGCAGGCCGAAATCATGGTCGCTTTCGCCGGGCAGTGCGAGCTCATAGGCATAGGGCATCATCACATGGACGATGTTGGGCACGGCGCCGCCGAGCTGCTTGTGCATCAAATCCATGCCGCCGAGCGAGGCGCCGGCGATGGTCGAGCCGTGGTAGCCCATCTTGCGTGAGATGATGCGGTTCTTCTCGGGCCTGCCTTCCAGCACCCAATAGTGACGGACCAGGCGCAGCGCCGTGTCGTTGGCCTCCGAACCGGACGAGCCGTAGAACACCTGGTTGATGTGCCTTGGCGCGATCTCCGCCAGCTTTTTCGACAGCAGAACCGGCGTCGGCGTCGAGCATTTGAAGAAAGAGTTGTAGTAGGGCAATTCCTTCATCTGGGCGTAGGCGGCGTCGGCAAGCTCGTCGCGGCCATAGCCGACATTGACGCACCACAGCCCAGCCATGCCGTCGAGGATTTCCGTCCCTTCGGCATCATAGATGAACGGCCCGTTGGCGTGGGTGATGATGCGCGAGCCGATCTCGCGCATCTCTTTGTGGTCGGTGAACGGATGAAGGTGATGCGCGGCATCGATCTGCTGAAGCTGCTTCAGCGAATAATTCTGGTAGGTCATGTCTGGTCTTTCCTCTTGAACCAATCCGGCAGCTTTCGCGCCGGGGCGGATTCGTCAGAGGACAACGGGCGGCGAATAGCCGATGCGAGCGCAGAGCCGCAACAGCTCGGCGCGTAGCGTGCGCGACGACGGCGTCACCGCCACCCCAAATGCGCAACCCGATTTCGCCAGCCGAGCCATGCATGCACCTTAGGCTGCCTCGAGCCCTCAGTTCAAGCCGTGCCGGTCAAGCGGTCAATTGGTGCCAGTCAGGGCCCGCTGCAGGAAGACGTACTTCATCGCCGCCTGTGCGGCCTGCGGCCGCCGATCGCCGCGTCCGCCATGGCCGCCCTCGGTCTCCTCAAAGAACAGCGTCTTGCCGTGGCCGGCCGCCTGCAGCCGTGCCGCCATTTTGCGCGCATGCCCGGGATGGACGCGATCGTCGGCGGTCGAGGTCGTCAGCAACACCGGCGGATAGGCTGCATCCGTGTCTACATGCTGGTAGGGCGAATAGGCGGCGAGCCAGGCTGCCTCTTCCGGCTTCGCCGGATCGCCATACTCGGCCATCCATGACGCGCCGGGCGGCAGTTCGGTGTAGCGCAGCATATCGAGCAGCGGCACGTCGATGATCACTGCACCGAACAATTCCGGGTGCTGGGTCAGCGAGACGCCGGTCAGCAAGCCACCATTCGATCCGCCCTGGATGCCCAGCGTGGCGGGCGTGGCGATGCCGCGTTTGACCAGATCTTGCGCGACCGCGGCGAAATCGTCGAAGGCATTCTGGCGATTGGCCTTGAGCGCCGCCTGATGCCAGTTCGGGCCGAACTCGCCGCCGCCGCGGATGTTGGCCTGCACATAGGCATTGCCCTTCTCCAGCCACAGCCTGCCGCGCACGCCGGCATAGCCGGGCAGCAGCGGCACTTCGAAGCCGCCATAGCCGTAAAGCAATGTCGGCACGGGTCCATGCAAGTCGCGCCTCCTGACGACGAAGTACGGGATCATCGTGCCGTCCTTCGAGCGCGCCTCGAACTGTTCGGAGACCAGGGACGACGCATCGAAACGCGCCGGTTGCGACTTCACCGTTGCCAGCCCCGCGGCGTTGTCGTCCGACCAGATGATCGAGCTCGGCGTCAGGAAATCGGTGAAGGAGAAGGAGACGCTGGAACCGAAATGCTCGGCATGGCTGATGCCGACATTGCCGTTTTCGGGCAACGCCACGGGCTTGAACTCCCAGCAGCTGTCGCTGCGCTTGCCGGCGACGACCTTGCCGCGCACATTGTCCATCAAATTGATGAACAGCCGGTCCTGCGTGCGGGCAATACCGGCGATCGAGACACGGTGCGCCGGCTCGAGCACGGTATCGAGGGATCTGAATAGCCCGGTTTCGATCCAGCGCTCGAAATCGAGTGAATAGAGTCCGTCGGGCTTACACAGCGTGCCGTCCGGCGCAGTCCACGGGGTACGCACGCCGAAGACGAGCTGGCCCTTGAACAGCGCTGTATCGGTGACGTCGTCCGGCAACGGGATGCGCCTGTTCTCGCCGGAAGGCAGCCGCAGGAAACTGTGCGAGGCGAAGAAGTCGATGGTCCGGGCGAGGAAAACATGACGCTTGTCGCCGTCGAATTCGACGGACCCGCCGGCGGCAAGATCCTGCTTCAGCGCATCGAAGATCGGCATCGCCGCTTCCAGTGGCGTGCCGCGCCGCCAAAGCTTGACCACGCGCGGATAACCGGACTGGGTCTTGTCGTCCTCCTCGAAGGCGGCGGAAACGATAACCGTGTCCTCGTCCAGCCAGCTAAACCTCGATTTCGAGGCAGGAGCGCGAAAGCCGCCATCGACGAACGATCTGCTTTCGATATCGAATTCGCGCATCTCGCTGGCATCGCCGCCATCCGGCGACAGGTTGAGCAGGCAGCGGCTGAAGTCGGGGTAGAGCCGGCTGGCGCCGCTGAACACCCATTTCACCCCCTCTTTCGCCGCCAGACTGTCGAAGTCGATGATCGTCTGCCATTCCGGCTTGTCGGTCTTGTAGGAGGCGACGGTGGTGCGCCGCCAGAGGCCGAGTACGTTCGTCCGGTCCTGCCAGAAATTATAGACATAGCCGTTGATAGCGGCCCCGACGGCGATGTTATCCTCGGCTGTCATCAGGTCGAGCGCCGTCTCGAACGACGTCTGATAGGACGGATCACCCTGCAGCTCCCCGACCGTAACTGCATTTTGGTGATGCACCCAGTCGAGCGCCTGCTTGCCCCTCCTGTCCTCAAGCCAGAGAAACGGGTCTTCGGCCGCCGAACCCGGCTGGCCCTTGGTATTCGATTTGGTCATGAGGTCTCCGGTTGAGTCGGGTGGCGACATAGCCAAGATCGACATGGGGCCGCTTACATTCAAGTCATTCGTCAGAAACGGCGGCTTTCTGGCATTCACACCATCCGTCTTCGAATGACCGTTACAACTGCCAGCGCCAGGCAAATGGCACCGAGCGTCATTGGCAGGCCGCCGGCGCCAACAACATCCATGGCGCTGCCCGCCAGCGGCGGCACGGCGATGCCGCCGACGCCCCACATCAGCGAGAAGGCGGCGTTGCCGGCGACCAGTGCCGAGCCGGTGAACCGCTCGCCGAGTTCAATGATCGACATCGTGTAAATGCCGTAGGAAACCGCGCCCCAGATGAAGACGCACGGCCAGATCAGCGGCGTCTCGATGAGAACCGGCAACAGAACGCATCCGAGCACCGTCATCGAAACACAGATGAACCGCACCAGCCGCGCCGTCAGTCGTTCCGCCAGCAGGCCGAGCGGCACCTGCATAGCGATGTTGCCGGCGATCATCACCGACAGCAGCGCCGACATGCGCGCTTCCGCAATGCCGTAATGCGTTCCATAGACCGGCAGCAAGGCGAGCACCGCCTGTTCGAAACCGGCGGCCACGATCACCGCCGATAACAGCAGCCACGCCTGCGGCACGAACCCCAGCACCGAAACGCGGTGGCCGCTCTCGTCGACCTTGGGCAGCCGTGCCAGCACCGAGGCGAGGCAGGCGCCGCAAAACAGGAATGCGGCGATGCCGACGAGAAACGGCGGCCATCCCTCGGTGCCGACCGCAAGCAGGCACAGCGGCCCCGCCGCAAAGCCCGCCGAAATGATGGTCGAATAGATGCCCATGACGCGGCCGCGGCGTGCCGGCGGCGCCAGTGCGATCACCCAGACTTCGCTCAGCACGTAGAGCGGGTTGGTGACGGCGCCGATCAAAAAGCGCAGAGGAAACCACAGATAGACATTTTGCGTCCAGCCGATCAGCGCCAGCACCAGCGCGGAAAGTGCCGCGCAAGTAAGCGCGGTGCGCCCTGCCCCGAAACGCCGTGCCAGCGCCGGAACCAGCGGCGACGAGACGATGAAGCCGATCGGCGTCATTGCCGCCGACAGGCCGATCATGGCCGGCGAGACGCCCTGGCGCTGCAGGATGAAGCTCAACAGCGGATAGCTCAGCCCTTGCGCGATGGCGAACACCGAAACGGTGGCGATCACGCCGGTGATCGCCGCCAATTGCACTGTCTCGCCGCTGTCCTGTTCGGCCCGGTCCATGATGCAGGACTAGCGTTTCGCTTTCATCGCGGTAAGCACCGGCAACGAAAACCGCTTGCGCCAGCCGGAAGAGATAAGAGCCTGACGATCCCTCCGGCTGCCCTTCAGGCATGTCGCTTCCCTCGTCCTAGTGGTCGCCGCCTCCGCAATGGCTGGCCGACCGGCAGTCCATTATGCCGCCGCATTGCCGCAGCGTACGAGGACTATCATGACCGCCGCCCTTCAGCCCGCCGAACCTGCATTGGCAAACGACCGCGCCCGTCGCGGCGGCCGCGCGGGAAAGCGTGCCGGCGGATCGGCGGCGTTCGAGCAGCCTCCGTTTCGGCAGTTGAAGAACCCGCTGGCGCCGACCCGGCTGGTTTCCGACGACGAGCTGGAATCTATCCACCTCGCCTCTCTGCGCGTGCTGCGGGAAATCGGCGTCGACGTGCTGCATGACGAAGCCCGGCGCATTATGAAGGCGCATGGCGCCGATGTCCGCGAAGGCAGCGAGCGGGTGCGCTTCGACAGCGACATGATCCTGGAACTGGTTGCGCACTGCCCGCCGGAATTCACCATCCACGCCCGCAACCCGGCGCACAACGTGCGCTTCGGCGGCGATAATCTGATCATCTCGATGATGGCGTCGGCGCCCAATTGCTCCGACGTCGACCGCGGCCGCCGGCCGGGCAACCAGCAGGACTACCGCAACTTCCTCAAGCTTGCGCAGATGCACAACATATTGAACTGCACGGGCGGCTATCCGGTCGAGCCGATCGACATCCATCCGTCCGTCCGCCACCTTGAATGCATCCGTGACCTCGCCACGCTGACCGACAAGATGTTCCACATCTATTCGCTCGGCAAGGAGCGCAACGTCGACGGCATCGAGATCACCAGGATCGCACGTGGCATCAGCCATGAGCAGTTGCTTGCAGAGCCGTCGGTATTCACCATCATCAACACCAATTCGCCGCTCAAGCTCGACGTGCCGATGATGGAAGGCATCATCCAGATGTCGAGCAAGGGTCAGGTGGTCATCGTGACGCCCTTCACCCTGTCCGGCGCCATGGCGCCGGTGACGATTGCCGGCGCGCTGGTGCAACAGAATGCCGAGGCGCTGTCCGGCATCGCCTTCGCGCAGATGGTGCGCAAGGGCGCGCCTGTCGGCTACGGCGGCTTCACCTCGAATGTCGACATGAAGTCCGGCGCGCCGGCCTTCGGCACGCCGGAATATATGAAGGCGCAGCTGGTCGGCGGGCAGCTCGCCCGCCGCTACAACATCCCCTACCGCACCTCCAACACCTGCGCAGCCAACACGGTCGATGCGCAGGCCGCCTATGAAAGCGTGTTCTCGCTGTGGGGCGCCATCCAGGGCGGCGGCAATCTGATGATGCATGCCGCCGGCTGGCTCGAAGGCGGCCTGCGCTGCTCCTATGAGAAGACCATCCTCGATATAGACCTGTTGCAGATGGTCGCCGAGTTCCTGACGCCGCTCGATCTTTCCGAGGAAGCACTCGGTTTCGACGCCATACAGTCGGTCGGCCCCGGCGGCCATTTCTTCGGCACCCAGCACACGCAGGACCGCTACAAGACCGCGTTCTATGCGCCTATTATCTCGGACTGGCGCAATTTCGAGACTTGGGCGGAGGCCGGGTCGCCGACGGCACTCGAAAAGGCCAATCGCGTCTGGAAGGAACGGCTGGCGTCCTATGAAGAGCCCTACATGGATCCGGCAATCCGGGAGGAGCTCAACGCCTTCGTCGACAAGCGCCGGGCCGAAGGCGGCGCGCCGACCGATTTCTGATCATCTGATGAGTAGTCGACCCCCACTCCGTCGAGCTTCGCTCGACACCTCTCCCCTGATCGACGGGGTAGAGGAAGGGCGCGACCTTATTCCAGCCAGCCCCCTTCCTCTCCCTCTGGAGGTGGGAGAGGTGGCGGAGGTGGGAGAGGTGGCGCTGCGAAGCAGCGACGGAGTGGGGGAAGCCGTTCATGAAACGCGCAGTCGCCGCAAAATAGGTACAACGCAGCGATCACGAAAACTCAGGCAAGCAGGCAACCAGGCGGAAGCACTGCTTTGGCTTGAACTAAAGGCGCACAAGCTTGGCGGCTATCGCTTTACGCGTCAGTTCTCCATCGGCGCCTTTTTTGCAGACTTCGTCTGCGGCGAAAAATGGCTTGTTGTTGAAATCGACGGACAACAGCACGCCGGCAGTTCATATGACCGCCGCCGCGATGATTTCATGCGCGCCCAAGGCTACTCGATCCTGCGTCTTTGGAACCATGACGTCCTGAAACATCGTACTTCCGTCTGTGAAACCATTCTTGCCGCGCTTGATGGCAGGCTGGCCGGAAACATCGCTGTATCCGATCTCCGCTTTGTTTTCGCGCCCCGCTCACTCGATTCAATCTCTTCAAAAACGGATCTATCTTCATGAAATCTCATGCAAAAGCGGTTGTCATCGGCGGCGGGGTCGTTGGCTGCTCGGTGCTCTATCATCTGGCCAAGGCTGGCTGGACCGACATCATGCTGATCGAGCGTTCGGAGCTCACTTCCGGCTCGTCCTGGCATGCGGCGGGCGGCTTCCATACGCTGAACGGCGATCCCAACGTCGCCAAGCTGCAGGCCTATACGGTGCAGCTCTACAAAGAGATCGAGGAGATTTCCGGCCAATCCTGCTCGCTGCACCTGACCGGCGGCGTGATGATGGCCGACACGCCCGAGCGCATGGACTTCTTGCGGCTCGCCCACGCCAAGGGCCGCTATCTCGGTATGGACACCGAACTGATCACGCCGTCCGAAGCCAAGGCGATGTTCCCGCTGATGGACGAGACGAATTTCGTCGGCGCCATGTGGGATCCAGTCGAGGGCCATCTCGACCCTTCCGGCACCACCCATGCCTATGCCAAGGCCGCCAGGAAGCTAGGCGCCGAGATCGTACTGCGCAACCGCGTCGTGGAACTGACGCAGGAGGTCGACGGCACCTGGAACGTCGTCACTGAGCAAGGCACAGTCAAAGCCGAGCATGTGGTCAACTGCGGCGGCCTGTGGGCGCGCGAGATCGGTCGCATGGTCGGCGTCGAACTGCCGGTGCTGGCCATGGAGCACATGTATCTCCTGACCGAGCCGATGCCGGAGGTCGAGGAATTCAACAAGTCGACCGGCCGCGAGATGATTGGCGTGCTCGATTTCAAGGGCGAGATCTATACCCGCCAGGAACGCAACGGCATCCTGCTCGGCACCTATGAAAAGGCCTGCAAGCCGTGGTCGCCGGTCAACACGCCGTGGGATTTCGGCCACGAGCTGCTGCAGCCCGACATCGACCGCATCGCGCCGTCGCTCGAGATCGGCTTCAAGCATTTCCCCGGCATCGAAAAGGCCGGCATCAAGCAGATCATCAACGGCCCCTTCACCTTCGCGCTGGACGGCAACCCGCTGGTCGGCCCGGTGCAGGGCCTGACCAATTTCTGGTGCGCCTGCGCCGTCATGGCCGGCTTCAGCCAGGGCGGCGGCGTCGGCCTGGCGCTGTCGAACTGGATGGTCCAAGGCGACCCCGGCTTCGACGTCTGGGGCATGGACGTTGCGCGCTTCGGCGAATGGGCAACGCTGCGCTATACCAACGCAAAGGTCCGCGAAAATTATTCACGCCGCTTCTCCATCCGCTTTCCCAACGAGGAATTACCGGCGGCAAGACCAGCGCAGACGACCCCGCTTTACGACACCATGCTCGCCAACAACGCCGTCATGGGCGACAGCTGGGGTCTCGAAACCCCGCTCTGGTTCGCGCCGAGAGGCTCGGAGCCGAAGGACGTCGTGTCCTTCCACCGCTCCAATGATTTCCGCCCGATCGGCGAGGAGGTGCGCGCCACCCGCGAGAGGGTCGGCGTCACCGAGATCGCCAACTTCGCCAAATACGAAGTCTCCGGGCCCGGGGCCGAGGACTTCCTCAACCGTCTGATGACCAATCGCATGCCGAACACCGGCCGCATCGTGCTGACGCCCATGCTGAACGAGTTCGGCCGGCTGATCGGGGACTTCACCATCGCCAAGGCGGGCCCAAGGGGTGGGGAAGAACGCTTCATGATCTGGGGTTCTTCGGCAGCGCAAAAATACCACATGCGCTGGTTCGAGAAGCATCTGCCGAAGGATGGAAGCATCCGCATCCACCGCTTCGACCAGACGCTGGTCGGTCTCTCCATCGCCGGGCCGAAATCCCGCGACCTGCTGCAGAAACTGGTCGATGTCGACATCTCGACCAAGGCCTTCCGCTTTATGGATTTCCGCGAAATGGCGGTCGGCGGCGCGCCTTGCATGGTCAATCGCATCACCTACACCGGCGACCTCGGCTACGAGATATGGATGGCGCCTGCCTACCAGCGCCTGGTCTACAAGGCGATCAAGGAGGCTGGCGAAGAGTTTGGGCTTGTCGATTTCGGCATGCGGGCTTTGCTCTCTATGCGCCTTGAGAAGAACTTCCCGACCTGGTTCCGCGAGCTACGTCCGATCTACGGACCGTTCGAAGGCTCGATGGACCGCTTCATCAAGCTGGAGAAGAACGACTTCATCGGCCGGGAAGCAGCGGCCAAGGAACAGGCAGAAGGGCCGAAACTGCGCCGTGTCTCCTTCATCGTCGATGCCGCGGATGCAGACGTCATGGGCGACGAGCCGATCTGGGCCAAGGTCGGCGGCAAGGATTACGGCACCGTGGAAAAGCCGCATGGCTATGGCGCGCCGCGCTTCGACGCGGGCGGCAAGGAAGTGCGCGGCTCGAACGCCGCCGAAGGCGCGTCTGCCGTGCGCGGCATCGTCGACGGCGACTGGCGCGTGGTCGGCTGGGTCACCTCCGGCGGCTATGCGCATTATGTCGAGAAGTCGATGGCGCAAGGCTATGTACCGGCAGCGCTTGCCGAGAACGAGAGCGCCGGGCTGTTCGAGATCGAAATCCTCGGGCAACGGCGGCCGGCACGCATCAATGTCGAGCCGCCCTTCGACCCGAGCGGCGAAAAGATGAGGACGTAGGCGCAGCCAGCCGGTCGCATTGTGCGGAGCATACTCTTCATGCTAGCGCAGCCGGCAACACTCTGCTGGCAAGGGCGATGAGATTTCATTGAAGTACAATCTGAGATGGGCCGAGTGGCTGGCCGAGGGACGGATCGGCCCGTTCCCGGCGGCGATCGTCATGGTCGCGGCTTACTTTGCCTTGCAGACCATCATACTGTCCCTGTTGAGCTCTTGGGCGGGAACCGGCGTCGGCATCGATGATGCGGAGCAGCTGATCTATGTTCCGTATCTCTGGGCTGGATATGGCGGCTCGCAACCACCCCTGTACACCTGGATCAACTGGCTGGCCGCGCATGTTTTCGGCACCAGTATCTTCACGCTGAAGCTCGTCAAATACTCCGTGCTGTTCCTTGCCGCCTGCAGCGTGTTCGCCGCCATGCGGCGGTTCGGCTACACCAAAGCGACAGCGGCGGCGGCCATGTTCGGCCTGTTTACGATCCCGCAGATCGTCTGGGAATCGCAGCGCGCCTTGTCGCATTCCGTCGCCGTCGTCGGCTTCTGCTCGCTGCTCCTGCTGGCCATGGCCTATCTTCTCGAGCGGCGAAGCATGATCGCCTATGCGGCGTTTGGCTTGGCCACCGCGGCGGCAATTCTTGCCAAATATAATGATGTCTTCCTCGTGGTGGCCCTTGTTGCGGCCGTGCTGTCGCTGCGCGAATGGCGCAGCGCGATCCTCGATCCGAAGTTCGCCATCAGCATAGCGGTCGCGATATTGGTGCTGGCGCCAACCACCTATTGGAGCCTCATGCATCCCGCCGATTTATTGTCGAGAGGCGAAAAGTTCGGAATAGACGCGCAACAAGGGCGCGTGGCGGCGGCCTTTGTCGGCGCCGGCAAGTTTATCATGGGCACCTTCAATTTCGCGGTCTTGCCCGTGCTCGTTTCCGCCCTGGCTTTCTGGCTGGCGAAGTTCCGTTTCTCGGAGCGGCATCCGGAAGGTCCGGCCCGGGAAATTCTGTTGTGGCGTACCTTGGCGCTCGGCTTGGCCATGCTGGCAATACTTGTACTTGCCACCGGCGTGACGGTGGTCAAGGACCGCTGGCTGCTGCCGGTCCTGTTCATGTTGCCGCTGGCCATCGTCGCCACCATGGAACGGCTGGCGCCGCGCGGCAGGAATGCGCAGCTCCTGGTGATCGCGGCTGGAGCGATCATCGCCGTGCTGCTCGCGCCCGCCACCTGGTACGTCCAGGTAAACGGGACCAGTGGCCTCTCGCGGATGATCCGCGTGGATTACCCCGCCCTCTATCGCCAACTGACTGCGGACGGACCGGTCAAAACCGCAATATCTGATGGTGCATGGGTCGGAAACCTGCGGTTGGTCGACGAAAAACTGGTCGCACTTGACCAGGAAGTGCCTAATTTCGAAACGCTGATGCAGGAGCCGGCCGTACTCGTCTGGCTTGACCGAGACGATCCGCGTCCGGTCATTTTGGAGCAGCTCAAAGCGGCCGGCTATGAGCCGGACGGCCAACCACGGCAAATGATGGTTCCGCTGTTGCGCGGCACCGGCAAGTCCGCCCGGGCCGGCGCCTATGTAAGATTGAAGAGAATGGCGGTGGGAGAAGCCACGGCGCCCAAGGAAGGCGTTAGCGGAGGAGCCGAGGGTGGACAGGAACCCGACTGACCGGCCCCGTCATCACCGCAAGATCATGCCGTTCGAGCCCGACGGCTCGAATGATGTGCTGCGCAAAAAATCGCAGCTGAAGGCCACTGAACTCAACCAGCATGCGCTGGGCTATGGAGCGCTGGCGGAAGCCGAATGGCAGGCGGCGGGCATTGCTGCTCCTGACCTGCCCGCCATGCGCCGATACCGGCTCGAGCGCATCCGCGCCGAGCTGAAGCGCCGCGACTATGCGGGAGCCCTGCTCTACGATCCGGTCAATATCCGCTATGCCACCGACGCAACCAACATGCAGCTCTGGGTCGCACACAATCGGACCAGGCATTGTTTCGTTGCCACCGATGGCCCGGTGGTGCTGTTCGACTATTTCTCCTGCGAGCACCTTTCCGATCATTCCGGCGTCGTCGACGAGGTGCGGCCGGCGGTGTCGTGGGCTTATCTGTACAGCGGCGAGCTGACCGGTCAAAAAGTCCGCCGCTGGGCAGCCGGCATCGCCGACCTGGTATTGGAACATGGCGGCGGCAATCGCCGCATCGCAGTCGACCACATCAATCCCGAGGGCATCGAAGAGCTCGCCCGCCTCGGCATCTCGACCGGCAATGGCGAGGCGGTGATGGAAAATGCGCGGCTGATCAAATCGCCCGACGAAATCCTTGCCATGCGCCGGGCGATCGCCGCTTGCGAGGCGGCAATGGGCGAGATGGAGAAGGCGCTGAGGCCTGGCATCTCCGAGAACGAATTGTGGGCCGAACTCCATCGCGGCAACATCGCGCGCGGCGGCGAATGGATCGAAACCCGGCTCCTGTCGTCGGGTCCGCGCACCAATCCATGGTTCCAGGAGTGTTCGTCGCGGACGATCGAGGCCGGCGAGCTCGTCGCTTTCGACACCGACCTGATCGGTCCTTACGGCTTCTGCGCCGACCTTTCGCGCACCTGGCTTTGCGGTGACGCGCCGCCGTCGCAGGAGCAGCGCGACCTGTTCCGCATCGCCGCCGACCAGATCGCCCACAACACCGAGCTGATGCGGCCGGGCGTATCGTTCCGCGACCTCGTCGAGGGCTCGTCAGTGCCACCGGGAGACTGCTTCCCGGCCCGTTACGGGGTGCTCTATCACGGCGTCGGCCTTGCCGACGAATACCCGACTTTGCCGCATGCTAGCGACTGGACCGACGACACACCGGACGGAGTGCTCGAACCTGGCATGGTGCTGTGCGTCGAGAGCTATATCGGTCGGCTTGGCGGCTACGAAGGCGTCAAGATCGAAGAACAGATCCTGATCACTGAAACCGGCAACGAGAAGCTTTCGACCTACCCGCTCGACAATCGGCTGCTTGGCGGCTGAGCGACGCTAATGCATGTCGCGCAAAAGTGTGCAGCGGCTTTGCGATAACGACATGCATAAAACAAGAATCTAAAGCGCGTCGCATGAGGCCGACCGAACGCGACGCGCTCTATGCGAGCGCGGCGATCGCCTCGCGCATCGCAGCGACGATCGTTTCCGGCGTTGTCCTGGCCGTGATGAACGGCAAGCCTTTGCGCCGCCTTGTCCAGCCGACGACCGTCACCTTCTGCGCCGCCGGCTCGAAACTCTGCGCCAGCGCCCAGCTCTCGCAATCGATCGCCGCGACGTCCGCCCTGCCCTCGGCAACGGCAACGATCGAAGCACGGTGCCCACAGCTTTCGCTCAGCGCGGAAAAGATATCCAAACTCTCGCCCAATGCTTGCAGGTCGCGGGCTGGCGCGATGATGCCCGACATGGAATCGAGGCTGTTGAAGGTGAAGCGCTTGCTGCGAAGCTGATCGAGCGGAATGACGGCACCGCCGTCGGCCGGCGCCCTTGCCGGCGGTGCCTCGCCCGCCCTCATGACGATGGCGCTCGAATAGAGTTCGCCCTGTCCACCCTCGAAGGCGTCGTAACGCGGCTGGCCGACGAGCTGGACACGCTGCGACAGGCCGAGTTCCATCGGTCCCCAGCAGGTTTGCGCAAAGAGCAGCGCCGGATGCAGCCAGAGCTGGTGAAAATCCAGTTCGTCCGGCGGCAATGTCGCCGGATCGGGCGCGATGGGTTTTCCCTGATCATCGCGAATACCGCCAGGCACGGGGGGCAAATCGCCGGTGCGGCGGATGATCGTCTCCGGCGCATCGATGCCTTTTTGTCTGAAAGCATCGCGCAGCCGCGCCCATTGCGCGTCGACATCGTCCCGCGCTTCCGGCCAGTCGTACATCGGCAAAGCCGCAATGAATTCGCTCATGCCGGGATTTGACCGTTATGCGGGGAAATTGACAAGGTCAGGAAAGCGTCGTCCGCGCGGCACCGCCTGCAACAACGCAAGAATCATTCTTTCGGCGGCTCGGCGGGTACCGGCGCACTGCCAAGCCCATTGAGGCTGCGTGCCCTGACACGCGGCTTGAACGCGCGTCCCGGTTCCGGCATGCGCCGCAGCACGGGATGGACGACCGGCTCCTTCGCCTTGAAGGCATAGGCCTTGAGCAGCGCGAAATAGTTCGGATAGGCGTAGCCATTGTTCATCCGCAGCCATTCATCGCGGCGGTCGCGAAACACCTTCGGCAGCCTGTACCAGGCCACCGTCGGGCTCTTGTGATGGACGAAATGCAGATTGTTGTTGAGGAACAGGAAGGACAGCGGCGAGCGCTCGACGATGATCGTGCGGCCTTCCGGATGTTCAGACCATTGGTGCTCGGCGTAGGTGCGGATCGAAATCAGCGACTGCCCAAGCCACACCGGCACCAGTATGTAGAGCCATAACGGCATGCCGAAGCCGAACTGCACGACAGGCAGCACCACGACGAGGCCGATCGCATGCAGCAGCCATGCCTTGCGGATGGAATTGTCGCCCGCAGCAACCTGCCTGGCGTCGTCGATGAAAAAGCCGATGCAGGAAAGCCACGGGCCTAGCACCAAACGCCCGATCATCGTGTTGTTGACCTTCAGCAGGAATTTCATCGCCGACGGCAGCTCCTCGTGCTGCCAGAGAGCCTTGTAATAGCTTTCGGGATCATCGAGCGGATCGGTCAGGCGCTCGTCTGCATGGTGGCGCAGATGAATGGTCTTGAACCGGCGAAACGGCCAGACAAGGCCAATCGGCAGGAACACAAAGGCTTCGTTGAGCCGCGCATTCCGGGTTGGGTGGCCGTGCAGGACCTCGTGCATCAGCGAGGATTGCAGCGCCGCAATCAGGGTCAGAAAGGCGAGTGCCAGCAGCGGGTAAGAGGGCCAGAGCAGGAAGCCGGTAGCGAGCCAGCCGCCGTAGCAGAGAAGTGCGAGAAATACGGTCGGCCATTCGATGGTCGCTGCGCCGTGTCGCTTGTTGCCCATGCTCGTCATGCTATCGACCACTGCCTTCCAGTCGCCGGAACCCGTTTGATTCCTGACAACATTGTGTCAGGAGCGTTGCGTCGGCGCAACGCGATAAAGCGCACAAACTGTTGCGATTGCGCATTTTCAGCTGCATATGTTATGTATTGTAAACAAGCTCGTAGATTCATTTGCGCTCGAAACGCCATGTAGACCGCTTCGGCGCAAAATTTTGCTACGTCAGGGAGAGTAGGGATTTGGACAAGCGCGACCTGTCGACGATCTTTCGCGAGCGCCTGAAAATGCTCTTGACAAGGTCCGATTTGAACCAGTCGGCCTTCGCCGCCGCGGTTGGCATCGACCGTTCGGCACTGTCGCAGCTGCTCTCCGGCGCCTCGACCCGCCTTCCCCGTGCTGAAACGCTGCTCAACATCGCCGCCGAATTCAAAGTCTCGCTCGACTGGCTGCTCGGCCTCAGCCACGATGAGGGCGTCACCGGTGAAATCCGCGAGAGCCTTGAGATCGAGGAGGCGCCGGACGGCTTCGACCGCACGCTGCTGGCTCGCTGGCATGCCGAGGCGGCGGGAACGAAAATCCGCTACGTGCCGGCCGGCATTCCCGACCTTCTGCGCACCGAGGCGCTTGTCGACTACGAAGCCGTCATCGCCAACAAGAGCCGCGAGGCACAGGCCGGCGAAACGCAGTACCGCATCGACTATAACCGCCGGCCCGAAACCGACATGGAAGTCTGTATGCCGCGCCACACGCTGGAGATCTTCTCGCGTGGGCTGGGCGTGTGGGACCGCTTTCCGGAGGCCGACCGCCACCAGCAGCTCCTCCATATGGCGACGCTGCTCGACGACCTCTATCCCACCTTCCGCCTGTTTCTCTATGACGGGCGGATGCGCTATTCGATCCCATACACCATCTTTGGACCCTATCGCGCCGCCATTTACGTCGGCGACATGTATCTGGTGCTGAACGCCACGCAGCCGATCCGCATCCTGACCAGCCATTTCGACAATCTGATCCGTGCCGCGGACGTCAACGCGCATGAAGCGGCCAGCTTCACACGAAAGCTGGCGGAGATGCGATTTTGACCGGTTGCTCTACGCGCCGACATTGACGGCACATAAAGAATTCTTTATATCCTTATCTCAGTTATTCTTCCGCGAAGGCGTATTTCACATGACCAATCCGATCGACGCTCTGCTTGCCGAAAAGGGCGTCCTGCTCGCCGATGGCGCCACCGGCACCAATCTGTTCGCCATGGGCCTTGAGGCCGGAGAGGCTCCCGAGCTCTTGAACGAGACCGCGCCCGACACCATCACCAGCCTGCACCAGAACTTTGTCGATGCCGGCGCCGACATCATCCTGACCAACTCTTTTGGCGGCACCCGCCATCGGCTCAAGCTGCACCACGCGCAGGACCGCGTCTATGCGCTGAACAAGCGCGCGGCCGAGATCGCAAGCGCCGTCGCCGGCAACGCTGGCCGCAAGGTGATCGTGGCCGGCTCCGTCGGCCCGACCGGCGAGCTGCTGGTGCCGCTCGGCGCCATGACCTATGACGAGGCGGTCGAAGCCTTTGCCGAGCAGATTGAGGGGCTGAAGGCCGGCGGCGCCGAAGTCGCCTGGATCGAAACCATGTCGGCGCCTGACGAAATCCGCGCCGCCGCCGAAGCCGCCATCCGCGTCGGCCTGCCCTATACCTATACCGGCTCCTTCGACACCGCCGGCCGCACCATGATGGGACTGCTGCCGAAGGACATCCACGGCGTCGTCGATGGCCTGTCGCAGACACCGCTCGGTGTCGGCGCCAATTGCGGTGTCGGCGCCTCCGACATTCTCGCGTCGCTGCTCGACATGACCGAGGCGAAGCCGGAAGCAACGGTGATCGTCAAGGGCAATTGCGGCATTCCCGAATTTCGCGGTGCCGAGATCTACTATTCCGGCACACCCGAGCTGATGGCCGACTATGTGCGCCTCGCCGTCGATGCCGGCGCCAAAATCGTCGGCGGCTGCTGCGGCACCTCGTTCCAGCACCTCGCCGCCATGCGCAAGGCGCTCGATGCGCACACCAAGTCGGATCGCCCGACCGTCGAGCAGATCGTCGAACGCATCGGCCCGATGCGCAACAAGCAGGCTACGGTCAACGTCGCCGAGACCAGCGAAGCCCGCCGCGAGCGGCGCCGCGGACGCGCCTGACGCTTTCGTCTGCGACATGGTCCGCGCGAAGCAGTGCGGCCGCGAAAAAAGGCCGGCAAGGTTTCCCTCGCCGGCCTGCCTCACCCGCCCGTAGGCCGGCTCCCCCTATCAGAACGATCCCATCTGAAAGAAACCGGCCGTCATTGCCACTACCGGTTACCGCCGAGCGCCGAGGCAAGGCGCACAAGCGAGAGGAACTCGGACCGGTATCCAAACGGGTCGGCTCCTCTGGCGGCGGTGGCAATCTCCATGATCTTGTCGTAGCCGAACTTCGCGGTCGCATCCTCGTCGCGCAGCTTCTGGCCGAAGGCAGCAACGGCAACGGAGAAACGCTGGTCGGTGCTGGCCTGGTCGAACGACGCCACCTCGTTGGCTGACGTTACCGGCGTGGTGATCAGCTTCGAGGTGTCCTCGTTCGGCAGCTTGTAGCGGATCTTGACGAAAGCATATTCGTCGGCATTGGCGACACCGCCATTGTTCACCGAGGCCTGGCCGTAGCGCAGCTGGTCGATCTGTTCGCCGCCGCTGCCCTTAGGCGTGATCTCGTAGATCGCGGTGACTGAATGACCTGAGCCGATCTCGCCGGCATCGACCCGGTCATTGTTGAAATCCTCTCGGTTCAAGGCGCGGGTTTCGTAGCCAATCAGCCGGTACTCCGAGACCTTGTTCGGGTTGAACTCGACCTGGATCTTCACGTCCTTGGCGATGGTGAACAGTGTCGAGGAGGCATCCTCGACCAGCACCTTCTCGGCCTCCGCCAACGTATCGATGTAGGCAGCAGTGCCATTGCCGTTCTGGGCGATGGTCTGCATCATCTGGTCGTTCAGATTGTCGCGGCCGAAGCCGAACACCGACAGGAATACGCCTGTCTTGCGCTCCTTTTCGATCAGCCGCTTCAGGTCGTCGTCGTCGGTCTGGCCGACATTGAAGTCGCCATCGGTGGCGAGCATCACCCGATTGATGCCGTCCTTGACGAAGGATTTCTGCGCCAGCCTGTAGGCTTCCTTGATGCCGGCCTCGCCTGCCGTCGAGCCGCCGGATGTCAGATTGTCGATGGCAGCGAGGATCTTGTCCTTTTCCGAAGCCTTGGTGGGCTCCAGCACGGTACCGGCATCGCCCGCATAGGTGACGATCGAGACGGTGTCGTCAGGTCTCAGCTTGTTGACCAGCAGCCGGAAGGCCGACTGCAGGAGCGGCAGCTTGTCCTGCTCGTTCATCGAGCCCGACACATCGATCAGGAAGACCAGATTGGCCCTGGGCTGCTCGGCCGGCTTCACGTCGAAACCCTTGATGGCGACATGCATCAGCCTGGTGTGCTCGTTCCACGGCGTCGGCATGACGCTGACGGTCGAGTTGAACGGCGTCGAGGCGGAGTCCGGGCCTTTCCAGTCATAGGGGAAGTAGTTGACCATCTCCTCGACGCGAACCGTGTCGGCCTGCGGGATAAAGCCTTCCTTCAGCGAGCGCCGGACGAAGGAATAGGAAGCGGTGTCGACATCGATCGAGAAGGTCGAGACCGGGTCTTCAAGTGCGGCATGCACGGGGTTGGTCTTGAAATTCTCGACACGGTCGCGGTTTTCCTCTTGCGGCAGCATCTGGTCGGCCGGCGCAGCGGCGGGCTGCTGTGCCATCAGCTTGGGCTCGGCAACCGTGCCAGGCATGCGTCCGACCCGCGCGCCGCCATCGACTGCCGGAGCCGCGGAGCTTGCACCCCCATCCAGCGCGAACTCGCCGCTCTGCGCCGGTTCAGGTGCATTGCGGCTGAGCACATCCTGCTGCGTCAGCCCGCCGACCGCGGTCGATTCCGCCTTCGGCGGCGATGTCGGCGCCACAAGCGCCTCGCCGGTGTCGCGGCTTTCACTGTCGGCGTCCGCCTTCTTCTGCTTGTCCGCTTCGGCAACGACCGGCGGTTTGACGGTCGCCGGTTTGTCAGCCAGCGTTTCGGTGATCTTACCCCCGCCGAATTTGGATTCCCCCAGCATATAAATGGTAGCGTATCCGGCGATCGGCAGGGCAACGAGCCCGGCAATGGCCGGCGTGGCGAAGAGTTTCTTTTGCATGATTTCGCTCCAGAGCCTTTGTGCTCGCTCTGTGAGACGAAGCCCGCTCACCGATCCTTGGGCGCCCGGCAAAGTTTTTTCTTCCATGTCATAGGCGCGCAGCGCGGCCTGCAGGGCACGCGCCTTTGCATCCGCATCGGGCGCCGGTGCAGCGATATCGCGCAGCCTGTTCAGTTGATTGTCGTCGACCATGGTCACACTTCCCCGGCTGAACGCATCAGCGTCTTCAGCCGTTTCTTCGCTTCATGGATGTGCCAGGAAACCGTCGTCTCCGAGATCGCCATCGCCTCGGCGGCGGCGGCGTGGCTCAGCCCTTCGCCATAAACCAGCAGCACCGCATCGCGCTGCTTGTCCGGCAGCTTGCGCACCGCTGCCCAGAGCGCCTCGGCCGGGTCTTCCGGCTCAGCCGAGATTTCCCCCGAAATCAGCGCATAGGCGCCATAGGCCTCGGTCTTGACCGTCTCGCGGGCGGTCTTGCGCATCATGTCGCGCGCCGCATTCAGCGTCATGGTGTAGAGCCACGTCGTGAAGGCACCGCTGCCGTGATAGTCGCGGATCGCCCGCCCGAGCCGGACGCAGACTTCCTGGGCGATGTCCTCGGCGTCGGCCTTTTTCCCGCACCAACGATAGGCGGCGCGATAGACGAAACCATAGTGCCTTTCGAGCAACTTGCCGAAAGCACCCCGGTCTCCGCCCCTCGCCCGCCCGATCAGTTCGGCGTCGGAGGCTTCGCTTTCGTCCAGCATCATCGCCATCATTTGCCTGTTGGACGAAGGCTAATGGCGGTTCCTTGGGGCGATGGAAAGAATTTTTTGGCGGGCGGTCACGTCGTAATGGTTGGCGTGCCTTGGCCGAGCGTCTCCGCAAACAGCGTCGTCAGCCGCTTCCAGTGGCGTTCGGCGCCGGCTGCATCGAAGGCACTATGGTCCGGCATGCACCAGCCATGCGCCATGCCGGCATAGTTCTCTATGACATGATCGACCTCGGCGGCGCCCAGTGTTTCGGCCAGCCGCGCCGATTGCTCCGGCGGAAAGCTGCGGTCCACACCGGCAGTGCCGATATAGACCCTTGCCTTGACCGAGGCGGCCTTCCGATGCGGACTGTCGGCTGCGTCACCAGCCAGATTGCCGCCGTGAAAACTGGCCGCAGCGGCGATGCGATCGGGATAGCTGGCCGCCGCGTTCAGCGCCCGCGCTCCGCCCATGCAGTAGCCGACAATGCCAACCGGCCCGGCCAGGCCTTGCGCAGCAAGTGCATCGAGGAAAGCGCCGCTGTCGCGGATCGTCATCTCCTGGGTCGTGCCGCCGAGGAGACCTGTGATGGCGGCCTTGCTCCTCTCGTCGCCGAACGCAGTCTTGGGATCGAACGGACCGTAGGGCGCATTGCGGTAAAAAAGGTCCGGCACAAGCACCGCATAGCCCTCGCCCGTAAGCCTTTCCGCCATCTGATCAAGCGCCGGTCGCGGACCGAAAACGTCCATGTAGAGGATGATCGCTGCCTTGGCTGGGGCCGCCGAACGGAACAGCCGGGCCTTGGCAATGCCGTCGCTTGTCTTGATTTGCATCGCTTGCGTGGCCATCATCCGCTCCGTTGATCTGACGTGCGATAGATACCCGCGGTGACCGTCGCGGCAAGCTGTAATGAGGCGATCTGCTTCAAGATTTCGTGCGGCATTCGGCGACGCTACAGACGCGCGAATGCTGCCATGTGAAAGGCCTGAACCTCGGCCGGATAGCGATAATCGGTACCGTAAGGACAGGCGTTGCGTTCGAGGCAGCCGCCGGTCCGACAGGGCGCGCCGTTTTGCCCGCGCACATGGGCCAGACAGGTTTCATGTGCAAAACCATCCGCAGAATAAGCCTCTACCGGACAGGATTTCAGGCAAGGTTTTTCCAGACATGTATCGCAAAGGTGAATCACGTCGCGGGGTTCTTGGAGCGCAATTTCGTCTTCGAACAGCAGCGCGCCGCGATAGGCATGCCAGAGCCCGTATTGCGGATGCATGAGAATGCCGAGCGGTGACGGCTTCAGCCCCTCCGCACGTATCGCCCATTGCTGGAACGGCAGATAAGGCCTGTCGGACGGTGACACGGCGCGCGCCCCGAATTTTCCGGCCACCGCGCCGATCACTTCGCGCGACCATCTGTCGAGCGGATCGTCGATCGGCTGTGACTGTTTCTCCAACCAGCGCAGGAAGTGCGGCCAAGGTGCGGCACCCGCCTGCCCCACCAGCAGAACGGATCTGGCGGCAGCGCCGGAGAGACCGGAAGGTGTTTCCTCACCGCCCGCAAAATCGAAGCCGCCGCGAAGCATAAGGCCGTGAGCGGAAAGCGCAGCCGCGATTGTTTCAGTCATGCCGCGCTCGGGATCATCCCTTCTTGTCCGGGTCGGAGAAGGCACTCCGCCAGACTTCCTTGTGGATGATGTTGGCGACTTTAGCCCCGCCTGATTCGGGCTCCTTTCAGGTGAAGGCGTCGGCCATCGACGCCTTCTTCCTGGCGATGAAGTCCTTCAGCCCATCGTCGATGCCCGGATCGAGATACGGCGCCTCGTAGCTTTCCAGCCAGCGGCGGGCGAGCTCGTTGGCGCGCTGCGGCGCGGTTTTTTCGCCTTCCGCCAGCCATTGCTCGTAAGAATTGTTATCGGCGATGTTGGAACGGTAGAACGCGGTCTGGAAATTGGCCTGGGTGTGATCGCAGCCGAGATAGTGGCTGCCCGGGCCGACCTGGCGGATGGCGTCCATCGCCTGGCCGTTTTCCGACAGGTCGACACCCTCGGAGAACTTCTGCGTCATGCCGAGCTGGTCGATATCCATCATGAACTTTTCGTAGCAGGAGGCGAGACCGCCCTCGAGCCAGCCGGCCGAATGCAGCACGAAATTGGTGCCGGCGAGGATCGTCGAGTTCAGCGTGTTGGCGCTTTCATAGGCCGCCTGCGCATCGGGGATTTTTGAAGCACAGAGCGAACCGCCGGTGCGGAACGGCAGGCCGAGCCGGCGCGCGAGCTGCGCCGCGCCATAAGAGACCAGCGACGGCTCCGGCGTGCCGAAGGTCGGCGCGCCCGACTGCATCGAGATCGACGAGGCGAAGGTGCCGAACAGCACCGGCGCACCCGGCCGGATCAGCTGGGTGAACGACGCCCCCGCCAGAACCTCGGCTAAAACCTGCGTCAGCGTGCCGGCGACCGTCACCGGGCTCATCGCACCGGCAAGGATGAACGGCGTGACGATGCAGGCCTGATTGTGGCGCGAATAGACCTTCAGCGCTCCCAGCATGGTCTCGTCGAAGACCATCGGCGAGTTGGCATTGATCAGGCTGGTCAGCACCGTGTTGTTCTCGACGAAATCGTCACCAAACACGATCTTGGCCATCGCCACCGTATCTTCAGCGCGCTCGGGCGCGGTCACCGAGCCCATGAACGGCTTGTCCGAATATTTGATATGGCTGTAGACCATGTCGAGATGCCGTTTGTTAACCGGCACGTCGACCGGCTCGCAAACCGTGCCGCCCGAATGATGGATCGACGGCGCCATATAGGCGAGTTTCACGAAATTCCGGAAATCCTCGATCGTCGCATAGCGCCTGACGCCGTCGAGATCGCGCACGAAGGGCGGTCCATAGACCGGCGCGAACACTGTCGCGTTGCCGCCGATCTGCACCGAGCGCTCGCCGTTGCGGGCGTGCTGGGTATAGACGGACGGAGCGGTCTTCAACAGCGAGCGGCAGAGGCCCTTGGGGAAATGCACCCGCTCGCCCTTGACGTCGGCGCCCGCCTCTTTCCAAAGCTGCAGCGCCTCGGCGTCGTCGCGGAAGATGATGCCGATCTCCTCCAGCACCGTGTCGGTGTTCTTTTCGATCAGCGCCAGCCCTTCCTCGTCCAGCACTTCATAGACGTTGATCTTGCGCTTGATATAGGTGAGCTGTGTGCCGGGGCCGCCGCCCGAACGTGCAGCCCGTCGGGCTGCGGCGCCACCGCTGGCAGCGCGCCCGCGCCGTGCGTTTGACGCTTCCTGATCGACCGGCGCGTTCTCACTCATAATCGTTCTTCCCTGGCTTTCGTTCTGGCCTGATTTACTCCGGCCGGGCTCTTGCACCGGCCTGAAATCCGTTTGCGGCCGCATATTGCGGTCTCTGGCCGGATCGTAGCCATGCACCCTATTCGAAACGGCCCGCCAGCGCCAACGCCTGTCGCAAAATCGACAAGAATTCCAAGAGATTTACGGTCGCTTTCGTTTTGCGGGAAGTCGCAAATCAGCTATGGACAACCGGCCCGTGCGGGTTAGGTATTGACGCGATATTTTTAAGCTGCCGCAACAGTTGTAGCCGGCAAGGAGCCTGAGAAAAAATGGCCGACGACGAGATCATCCTTTCGGAACTCTCCGACGACGAGTTGGTGCAGCAGATGCACGACGATCTTTATGACGGGTTGAAGGAAGAAATCGAGGAAGGCACCAATATCCTTCTCGAGCGCGGCTGGGCGCCTTACAAGGTGCTAACCGAGGCTCTGGTCGAGGGCATGCGCATCGTCGGCGAGGACTTCCGCGACGGCATCCTGTTCGTTCCCGAAGTGCTGCTGTCGGCCAACGCGATGAAGGCCGGCATGTTCATCCTGCGTCCGCTGCTTGTCGCCACCGGCGCGCCGAAGCAGGGCAAGATGGTGATCGGCACCGTCAAGGGCGACATCCATGACATCGGCAAGAATCTGGTCGGCATGATGATGGAAGGCGCCGGCTTCGATGTCATTGACCTCGGCATCAACAATGCAGTCGAAAAATATCTCGATGCAATCGAAAAGCACCAGCCCGACATCATCGGCATGTCGGCGCTACTGACGACGACCATGCCTTACATGAAGGTCGTCATCGATACGATGAAGGAAAAGGGCATTCGCGACGACTATGTCGTGCTGGTCGGCGGTGCGCCGCTCAACGAGGAATTCGGCAAAGCCGTCGGTGCCGACGCCTATTGCCGCGACGCCGCGGTGGCGGTCGAGACTGCCAAGGACTTCATGAAGCGCAAGCACAACGTTCGCGCTTCGGCCTGAGCCAATAAGTCCGGCACCGACGAGAAAAGCCGCGCCTTGCAGTGCGGCTTTTTTATTCCCAAATGTTTAGAGCTGTGCGGATCAGGGTTTCTTGACGGTATCGTCAACAGCCTTCGCAGTGGATTTGATATCCTTACCGACGCCGCGCACCGTGTTGGCGCAGGCCGAAACAGCCAAGGCGCAGGCGAGAATAGCGATTGGCGCGACGCGGAACAATTTCATGAATAGTGTCTCCCTCAGGATATAAATTCGCTGGACAGCAACGAAGATGGATTAGACTGGTTCCATGACTACCGCGCGAAAACGACAATCCGATCAAGGCGACAGGCTGCTCGTCATCGCCTGCGGAATGATTGCGCGCGAAGTTTTGGCGGTCAAGGAGCAGCTCGGGCTCGACCACCTCGACCTGACTTGCCTGCCGGCGGAGTTCCATTTCTATCCGGACCGCATCGCGCCGGCCATGGACAAGGCTATCGAGAAGGCCAAGACCGACGGCTACAGACACATCTTCGTCGGCTATGCCGATTGCGGCACGGGTGGCCTGCTCGATCGGATCTGCGAGAAGCATGGCGTCGAGCGCATGGCCGGGCCGCATTGCTTTGCTTTCTACCAGGGCATGGATGCCTATGCGAAGGTCGCCGATGACGACATGATGTCGTTCTACATGACCGATTTCCTCTGCCGGCAATTCGATGCCTTCTTCATGAAGCCGCTCGGCCTCGACAAGCACCCGGAGCTGATCAAGGACTATTTCGGCAACTACGAGAAGCTGATCTATATCGCTCAGACCGATGACCCGGAACTCGACAAGGTCGCCGAAAAGGCGGCGAAAATGCTCGGCCTCGCCTATGAGCGCCGCTCGACCGGCTATGGCGACCTGACGAAGGAACTGGCCAGCGCTGCAATCCTGGCTTGACGATATTTCTAGGCAAAGCGTTCTTCAGCTTCGAGCCCGGCGAGCACATCGGCAAAGCTCGTCTTGCAGACGAAACCCAGCCGGTCCCTCGCCCGCGACGCATCATAGACCCGGTCGATCGACGAAAACATCGTCCAGCCTTTCTTCGTGTAGAGTGCCGGATAATCCGGAAAATAGCGCGCGACGACCGACGGCGCGTCGGCGATCAAGGCCGCGCAATCTTCGGGCTGGAAAGGCGTCGGTGCCGAGATGATGAAAGTGTCGAAGCCCAATTGCGGTGCTTTCTCCAAGGCGGCGATATGGGCATCGGCTGCGTCCTCCACCGTCAGCCGGCGGAACAACAGCTCATTGGCCTTGGTGTTGGCATCCGACTGTTCGATCACGTGCGCCATGTCGTCCGCCTCGGGAAAAAACCGGGCGGTGCGCAACACGATCACCGGCAGGCCGAACTGCAAATGATAGAGCCGGCAGAGCTGTTCGGCTGAAAGCTTGGTGACGCCGTAGATGTTGCGCGGTTCAGGCGACATGTCTTCCGTCAGCCATGCCGCCTTGCGCGCCCCGCCGGTGAAGCCGGTGCGTATGGACTCGGAAATCATCAGCGATGTCGTCGACGTAAACACGAAGCGCTGAACGCCAAAAGCTGCTGCCGCATCGAGCAGGTTGAGCGTGCCGCGCACATTCGTCTCGACGAAATCCTCGTTGCGATGACGTTCGATGTCAGGCTTGTGCAGCGCGCCGCTATGGATGATGGCCTCGATGCGGTTCTCCTCGACCGCCCTCATGACCAGGTCGCGATCGGCGACAGAGCCGACGATTCGCGTTTCCGAGGATGGGACGGGATCGAGGCCGGTGACGTCATGACCAAGAGCCCGCAGCCGCGGCGCCAAGGCGCTGCCCAGCCAACCGGACGATCCCGTCAGCAAGATCCGCATTCTTTCCACCTCGTTTCTGCTGTCGATGCTCAGGCACGGATGACAGAACGCGGCGAAACATTAAGGTATGCGCCAGACAAGAAAACAGCCTGCTCCAGCCATCAACAGGGAAACGCCACCGATGATCGCTCGCCTCATGTTTGCCGCAGCAACTGTCCTCTGCTTGACCATGCCCGCGTTCGCCGATGGCGAGGTGCAGAAGCTGATAACGGCTGCCGACAAGGCGCGGCTCAACAAATATGGCGAGACGCGCAAGGCAGCGCTTGACGAGGCGAAGGCCGGCGATCCCGCCGAGGTCAAGCAGCTCGACGCCTTGCTGGCAAAGCCGCTGGTTCCCTTCTCTGACAAGGACCTGACCGGCAAATGGCAATGCCGCACCATCAAGGCCGGCGGATTGAGCCCGCTCGTCATCTATGGCTGGTTCAAATGCAAGGTGAGTGACGACGGTTCCGGCTGGAGACTGGAAAAGATCACCGGCTCGCAGCGCACCAAGGGCCGCTTCTTCGACGATGGCGAGAAACGCGCGATCTATCTCGGTTCCTTCCACGTCAACGACGATCCGGCAAAGCCCTACGGCAGCGGGCCGGAAAGCGATCAGGTCGGCTATGCCTTCCGCAACAGCGCCAGTGAATGGCGCATCGAGTTCCCGGCGCCCTATTACGAATCGAAGCTCGATATCCTCGAATTCAAGCGCTGAGCCCCGATCACCAGGGGTTAACCCGGTCAGCCTAGCATTCGCGCGCAAAGAACAGGTTCTTTGCGGGGGGTCGCAGAGCATGGCACTGTCGAAAACAAACCAACGGCCGATCGTCGTCGTCACCGAAGGCGGCCCGCATATCTGGGCGATCGTCAACGCCGTCGCCGATCAACTCGGCCCGGTCAGCGTCATCCTCGAAGCTCCTGAATCCAAAAAGCAATTGCTTCTCGCGCGGGCGCGGCGGCAAGGCTGGACCTCGGCCATCGGTCAACTCGGCACGATGGTGCTGACGCGCCTCGGCAAGCGCTTCTTCGCCGGCCACGCAGCCCGGCTTGCCGCCGGGCAGAAGCTGCAAACCGAACCGAAGCCTGGGCAAAAGATCATTTATGTCTCGTCGGCCAACGCGCCGGAGTGCCTGCAGGCGATCGCGGAAATCCAACCGGGTGTGGTGCTGCTCGCCGGCTGCCGCTTGCTGTCGCGGCAGACGCTGGCCAAAATCCCTTGCCCGGTCCTCAACTACCATGCCGGCATCGCCCCGAAATATCGTGGCATGAACGGCGGCTACTGGGCGCTGGCTTCAGGCGATGCGGAGAACTTCGGCACCACCGTGCATCTGGTCGACGCCGGCGTCGACACTGGCGGCGTGCTGCGGCAGACGCGTGGCAAACCGCAGCCGGGCGACACAATTTCAAGCTACGCGTTGCGGCAGGCGGCCTTCTCGCGCGACATCTGCGTCGAAGCGGTCAGGGATGCGCTGGCCGGCAAGGTCGGCACGGTGGATCCCGGCCTGCCTTCGAAACAATGGTATCATCCGACGGTATGGTTTTATCTCTGGACGGGGATAAGGCACGGCGTCTGGTGACGCGCCGATTTACCGGACAGCCACCCGCCACTAACATTGCATCATGAGCGACATCGACCACCGCACCATCATTGCCGGCCTTTCGGTCGAGGACCGTCGCGACCTCACCACCAGGCTGGACGGACCCGGCATTATCCGGCTGGCCGTCCATGGCGGGCTGGTTGTCGTGCTGGGCGCGCTGATCGCCGCCCGCATCCCGTTCTGGCCGCTTCTCATCTTGCCGCAGGGAATCCTGATCGTCTTCTTCTTCACGCTGTTGCATGAGACCATCCATGAAGCGGCGTTCAGAACGGCGTTGCTCAATCGCACCATCGCCACCGTGGCCGGCTTCCTGATCCTGTTGCCGCCGGCATGGTTCAGCTACTTCCATTTCGCCCACCACCGCCACACGCACGATCCGGACAACGACCCCGAACTGATGGCGCCGAAGCCGGAGACCATCAGCCAATATCTGCGCTATCTGTCCGGCGGTCCCTATTGGATCGCCATGGGCCGTGTGATCGCAACCAATGCGGCTGGCCGCAACCGCGACGGCTTTGTGCCGGAAAAGGGTCGCCGGAAGGTGCTTGTCGAAGCACGGCTGTTCCTGATCGGCTATGCGGCATTGCTGGCCGCATCGCTCGCCGCGCAGTCGGCGCTGCTGTTGTGGGTCTGGATCGTGCCGGTGCTGGTCGGACAGCCGTTTTTGCGTGCCTACCTGCTGGCCGAGCACGCGTTGTGCCCGCATGTCACCAACATGCTCGAGAACACCCGCACCACCTTCACCACAAGGCTGGTGCGCTTCGTGGCTTGGAACATGCCGTACCATTCCGAGCACCATTCCTATCCGGCCGTTCCCTTCCACCGCCTGCCGCGCTTCCATGACATCGTCGCGGAGCATTTACGCACGACCGAACGAGGTTACGTGCGCTTCCACAGGAGGCTGGTCGGCAGCTACGATGGCCGCGCCGGCTGACCAGTGCTGGAAGAAACTCCGCTTTCAACCGCGGCCGTCGATTGCGTCGCTTTTGAAGGCCCCCGCGTCGTCCCATAACAAGCAGCCCAACAGCGCTTCCGGCAATGCTCGAAACCACTGCATTGGCCAAAAGATCGGAATCGATCTTCGGAGAGCACGATGCAGCGGAGTTAAGTGGTAGAGCATCGTTTGTGCGTCTGATTGGACGCACGGCGCTCTGCAGGAGCAGGAAATTATGGCCGATCTGATCGTCGTCTACTGGCGCGACATCCCCGCCCAGGTCATCGTCAAGAAGGGCCGGCAGAACGCCAAGCGCGAACTGCCGCTGCGCTTCACCGAGGCGATCGACATGTGCGCCATGCGCACCGGCGCTGGCGGCACCGACGACTATCTTGCCGAATGGCGCAAGGCAGAACCCCTCCCGGTCAGTGACGATCTTGAAGCCGAGGCCGAGAAGGCTCTTCAGGAACTTGATGCGAAATACGACCGTGAGCGGCTGGTCGCTCTGGTCAAGGCGGGGGGCAAAGAAAATGTCTGATCCCCAATCAATGCCGGCGACGACGGCTCAAGCCGGCGTGACCCAGGCGACCATCGTCAAGAAGGCGGCGCCGAAATCCGACTACAAGCCGGCCGACGTGTCGCCGCAGCGGCGTGTGCAGCGCTCTTTCGCGGTGCGCCTTTGGTCTGTGCGGCATTCGCGGCTGCTCGAATGGTTCTACGGCAAATTCGCCGACATGTTCCTGCTCCTCCATCCGCTGTGGAAGGGCATCGGCTACAGCCGTGTCGAAGGGCCTGTGAAATTCGTCGAAAAGCGCGTCAAGGGCTTCATGTTCGACTGCCGCATGTGCGGCCAGTGCATCCTTTCCTCGACCGGCATGTCGTGCCCAATGAACTGCCCCAAGCAATTGCGCAACGGCCCTTGCGGCGGTGTCCGCGCCAACGGCAATTGCGAGGTCGAGCCTGACATGCCTTGCGTCTGGGTCAAAGCCTGGGAAGGCTCGCGGAACATGGTGCATGGCGACAAGATTTTGGAAGTGCAGAAGCCGGTGGATCAGTCCTTGCGCGAAACCTCCGCCTGGCTGCGGGTCACCGCGCAGGCCGCGGCCGCCCGCAATGCGGCCCGGAATACTACGAAGACCGGAGCGTCGGCATGATCGGCCGTCAGCCAGACGAGAATCCGGCCGGCATCCATTTGCCGCTCGATCCCCTGCCCGGCCACACCTCGCGTGGCCGGCTGGAACGCGTCCTCAGGCGCGGCGAGTTCGCAGTGACGACCGAGCTCAATCCGCCCGACAGCGCCGATCCGGAAGACGTCTACAACCGCGCCAGGATTTTCGACGGCTGGGTCGACGCCATCAATGCCGTCGACGCTTCCGGCGCCAACTGCCACATGTCGTCGGTCGGCATCTGCGCGCTGCTGACCCGCATGGGCTATGCCCCGATCATGCAGATCGCCTGCCGCGACCGGAACCGCATCGCCATCCAGGGCGACGTGCTTGGGGGTGCTGCGATGGGCGTCGCCAACATGCTGTGCCTGACCGGCGACGGCGTGCAGGCCGGCGACCAGCCCGGCGCCAAGCCGGTGTTCGATCTCGACTGCATGTCGCTGCTCGAAACCTGCCGCGTTATGCGCGATAACGGCAAATTCCTGTCCGGCCGAAAACTCACGACGCCGCCGCAGCTTTTCCTTGGCGCGGCCATCAACCCGTTCGCGCCGCCGATCGATTTCCGGCCCTATCGGCTTGGCAAGAAGATCGCCGCCGGCGCGCAGTTCGTGCAGAGCCAGTACTGCTTCGACGTGCCGATGTTCCGTACCTACATGCAGAAGGTCCGCGACCTCGGCTATACCGAGAAATGCTTCATCCTGTGCGGCGTCGGGCCGCTGGCCTCGGCCAAGACGGCCAAATGGATCCGCTCCAACGTGCCGGGCATTCACATTCCCGATCAGATCGTCAAGCGCCTGGAAGGCGCCCAGGATCAGAAGAAGGAAGGCAAGCAGCTCTGCATCGACATCATCAATGAGGTGAAGGAAATTCCCGGTGTATCCGGCGTCCATGTGATGGCCTACCGCCAGGAAGAATACGTCGCCGAGATCGTCGACGAATCCGGCGTGCTGAAGGGTCGCCGGCCGTGGAAACGCGAAATCCGCCGCGACGACCAGCTCGTTGCCGACCGGCTCGATCACATACTGCATGACGACCTCACTGAAACCCAGGTCGACATGGTCAAGACCGCGCATTGACAGCGCGAATCGTCAGCATTCGCTTGATCAGAAACAGATAACGATATAAAGAACTCTTTATATCACGATGGAGAGATTTCATGACCCGGACCATCGTCGCCTCGGCGACACGAGAAATCATCATCGGCTTCGATCAGCCCTTCTGCGTGATCGGCGAGCGCATCAACCCGACCGGCCGTAAGAAACTGGCCGCCGAAATGATCGCCGGCAATTTTGAGACCGTCATCAAGGATGCGCTGGAGCAGGCCGCCTGTGGGGCGACCATGCTCGACGTCAATGCCGGCGTCACTGCAGTCGATCCCAACGCCACCGAGCCGGCGCTGCTGGTGCAGACGCTGGAGATCGTGCAAGGCCTGGTCGACCTGCCGTTGTCGATCGACTCCTCCGTGACTGCGGCAATCGAAGCGGCGCTGAAGGTCGCCAAGGGCCGGCCGCTAGTCAATTCCGTCACCGGCGAGGAGGAAAAGCTCGAAGCCATCCTGCCGTTGATCAAGAAATACAACGTTCCCGTCGTCGCCATTTCCAACGACGAGACCGGTATTTCGATGGACCCCGATGTGCGCTTTGCCGTCGCCAAGAAGATCGTTCAGCGCTGTGCCGACTTCGGCATTCCGGCGCATGATGTGGTCGTCGACCCGCTGGTCATGCCGATCGGCGCGCTGGGCGATGCCGGCCGCCAGGTATTTGCCCTGCTACGCCGCCTGCGCGAGGAGCTCAAGGTCAACACCACCTGCGGCCTCTCCAACATCTCGTTCGGCCTGCCGCACCGTCATGGCATCAACGCCGCCTTCATCCCGATGGTGATCGGCGCCGGCATGACCTCGGCGATCATGAACCCGGTGCGGCCGCAGGAAATGGAAGCGGTGCGTGGCGCCAACGTGCTGAACGGCACCGACGAGAACTGCACCAACTGGATCAGGACCTACAAGGACTACAAGCCTGCTGAAGGCGGCCAGGCCGTTGCCGCCCGGACGCAGGTCAACGCGCCGGGCGATGGCAATGGCAATGGCGGACGCAGGCGCGGCGGCCGCGAAGCGCGCATGGCGCGGGGTTGAGCCAGGTCTTGGCCGACACGATATGGGGCCTAGGACTGGGGAGGAACCGAGACACAGCGGCATCGCTGCCGTGGCCAAGACCCGAGCTGCGTAGAAAGTAAAGTCTGGAACGTATGAACTCTCCCGTCAACATCACCGATCCGCTCGTGCTGTTCATGCCGTCGGGCAAGCGCGGGCGGTTTCCGGTCGGCACGCCGGTTCTGGATGCCGCGCGCCAGCTCGGTGTCTATGTCGAGAGCGTGTGCGGCGGGCGTGCCACTTGCGGGCGTTGCCAGATCGAGGTGCAGGAAGGCAATTTCGCCAAGCACAAGATCGTTTCCTCCAACGATCACCTCTCGCCCAAGGGCGCCAAGGAAGAGCGCTACGAGCGCGTACGCGGCCTGCCCGAGCGCCGCCGGCTGTCCTGCTCGGCGCAGATTCTCGGCGATCTCGTCGTCGACGTGCCGCAGGACACCGTCATCAACGCGCAGACCATCCGCAAGGACGCCGACACCAGGGTCATCGCCCGCGATGCGGCAATCCGGATGTGCTATGTCGAGATCGAAGAACCCGACATGCACAAGCCGCTCGGCGACCTCGACCGTCTGAAGATCGCGCTGATGAAGGACTGGGGCCTCAAGAGCCTCGAATTCGATTTCCATCTGTTGCCGCAGGTGCAAGGCATTTTGCGCAAAGGCAACTGGACCGCGACCGCCGCGATCCACAAGGACACCGACAGCGAGACCGCACGGGTCATCGCTTTGTGGCCCGGCCTCAAGAACGAGGCGTACGGACTTGCCTGCGATATCGGCTCGACCACGATCGCCATGCATCTGGTGTCGTTGCTGTCGGGCCGCGTCGCCGCCTCGTCGGGCACATCCAATCCGCAGATCCGCTTCGGCGAGGATCTGATGAGCCGTGTCTCGTACGTGATGATGAACCCGGACGGCCGCGAAGGCATGACGGTCGCCGTGCGCGAGGCCATTTCGGGGCTTGTGGACAAGGTCTGCACCGAAGGCAACGTCCAACGCAACGACATCCTGGATTCCGTGTTCGTCGGCAATCCGATCATGCACCATCTGTTCCTCGGCATCGATCCGACCGAGCTCGGCGGCGCCCCCTTCGCGCTAGCCGTCTCCGGCGCCGTGCACATCAAGGCATCGGATATCGGTTTGAAGCTCAACCAGGGCGCCAGGCTCTATATGCTTCCTTGCATTGCCGGCCATGTCGGCGCGGACGCTGCCGCAGTGACGCTGTCGGAAGGGCCGCACCGCCAGGACGAGATGATGCTGATCGTCGATGTCGGCACCAATGCCGAGATCGTGCTCGGCAATCGCCACCGGGTCGTGGCGGCCTCATCGCCAACTGGCCCGGCCTTCGAAGGTGCGGAAATCTCCGGTGGCCAGCGCGCCGCACCGGGTGCCATCGAGCGCGTCCGCATCGATCCTGAAACGCTGGAACCGAAATACCGCGTCATCGGCTCGGAACTCTGGTCCGACGAGCCGGGCTTCCTCGACAGCGTGCAGGCGACCGGCGTCACCGGTATTTGCGGCTCCGGCATCATCGAGGTGGTCGCCGAGATGTATCTCGCCGGCATCATCTCCGAGGACGGCGTCGTCGATGGATCGCTGAGCGGCCACTCGCCTCGCGTCGTCGCCAATGGCCGCACCTTCTCCTATGTGCTGAAGGAAGGCGAGCCCAAGATCACCATCACCCAGACTGATGTGCGCGCTATCCAGCTTGCCAAGGCCGCCCTTTATGCCGGCACCAAGCTTTTGATGGAAAAGCAGCACACCGATCATGTCGACCGCATCCACTTCGCCGGCGCATTCGGCTCGTTCATCGACCCGAAATACGCAATGGTGCTGGGCCTGATTCCGGATTGCGACCTCGACAAGGTCTCGGCCGTTGGCAATGCGGCCGGTGCCGGTGCCCGCATGGCGCTGTTGAACCGTGGCTATCGCCGCGAGATCGAGGAAACCGTTAGCAAGATCGAGAAGATCGAGACGGCGCTGGAGCCGAAATTCCAGGAACATTTCGTTTATGCCATGGCGCTCCCGAACAAGATCGACCCGTTTCCCAAGCTGTCGGCGGCGGTGAAACTGCCGCCGCGCAAGACGGTGAGCGAAGACGGCATTGCCGGCGACGCTGCCCCGCGGCGGCGTTCGCGCGAAGGCCACGCCGCGCGGCGCGGGCGGGGATGACTCGCCTCCGATAGGCCGTCAGACCTTCCATTTTCATTTGTATGCAAATGTTTCCAGATCGCGCCGATCTGGAAACGAAATCGCGTTTTCGTGAAATCCGCCAGATACATAGGCGGAGCATTTAACCGGCATCGAACGGCAGGCGGAAACAGTTTTCGGCCACCGCAACGCTCCAAGGAGATCAAGATGTCGATGTTCGAAAGCTTCGGCCGCTATGGTGCGGCCTTCAAGAAAACACGCGAAGCGCGCAAGTCGCTGCGCATCCTCAACAGCTTGCCGCCTGAGATCCAAAAGGACATTGGCTGGCCGGTGTCGCCGCGTTCGAGCGAAGGGCAGCCGTCGGTCGGATGGGGCACGCAGCGCGGATGAAATTCATCGACAAATGCAAGCTGTTCGGTATTCGCCGGAGCCGCAATGCGGCTCCGGCTGCACCCAGCAATTGGCTGCGCGCCGCGTTGCTGCCGCGGCGTTGAGCTGCGCCGGTAGGCCAGAGACTTCATGGCCGGATGCTTTGTCGACAGCTGGGATCAAACGACCGTGTTGAGATTGCATCAATCTTGACTTTTTTGGTGGCGACACAATCTTCGAAATAGTCGGGGGTTCTCTTAGTCGGCTCAGCCGAAGTCCGTGTATCTGCATGCCCAGTCTCAAAAGCCACGTCGTGTCGTTCGTCCTCAGGTACAGCCGCAAGAAGGCGTTTTCCAGCCCCGAGAACCTGCAGCGCTGGATCGCCTATGCGCGCAAGACGGAAAACCATCAGCCGCCTGCGTCGCTGCGGTCGCGCCTGGAGATCACAACCCGCACGATCAACGGCTTTCCCGTCTACGAGATCGCTCCCCAGGCTGGTGAGCGGAGGCGGATTCTCTACCTGCACGGCGGCGCTTATGTCTTTGAAATCACACCCTATCATTGGCGGCTGATCGCCGACATGGCCGACCGCCTCGGGTTCGGTATCACCGTGCCGATCTATCCCATTGCTCCCGAACACGACTTTCACGCCATGTTCGGCATGGTCGGCGCCGTCTACTGCCAGATGTTCGGCGAAACCAGGGCGACTGATATCATCTTCATGGGCGATTCCGCCGGCGGAAACATGGCCGTCGTGCTGACGATGATGGCTGCGCAAAATGGCTTGCCCTTGCCATCACGCCACGTGCTGATTTCGCCCGGTCTCGACGTGTCGCTCGCCAACCCAGAAATGTATGAGGCCGAACGCAACGATCCGTGGCTGGGCATTGCCGGCGGCCGCGAGGCGATCCGGCTTTACAGCGCCGGCATAGATCCCACCGACTGGCGCATCAGCCCGGTTTACGGCGACCTGTCGGTGCTGCCCAAAACGCTGCTGCTGACCGGTTCACGCGATCTGCTCACCCCCGACAATCTGATCTTCGCGGAAAAGGCACGCGCGGCCGGCGTCGAAATTGAGGTCGTCCACGAGCAAGGCATGTTCCATGTCTGGCCGTTGATCGACATGCCGGAGGCGCGACGCGCGCGGGACAGCATAGTGGCCTTCTTGACCAACGAAACTGACAGTTATCATGCCAAGGCAGGAGAGTTGTGGCTGCAGAGGACAGACCGCGACGGAACCCCTCGCGATCTGGTTGCGCCGCTCAGGTCGTAGTTTGGCTCAGAACTTCCCAGTTTCCCTGAACATCTCAAACGTCGCGCGGATATGGTCGGCGACTGCCTTCACCGGCGCGCTGGCGTCCGGCGTCACCACCATGGCGAGGTTGTAGGTGCCGATGTCAGGCATGCCGTCCTTCGGGCACAGCTCGACCATGTCGCTGCCGAGGAAGGATTTCGGCAGCGGCGCCACCGCAAGATCCGCCATGATCGCGGCGCGCTGGCCGGCCGTGTGCGCGCTCATATAGGCGATACGGTAGTTGCGGCCCTCGCGGCCAAGCGCCTCCAATGCCCCTGCCCGCCAGGCACAGCCCTCTTCCCACAATGAGACCGGCAGCGGCTCGCGCAGATGCGCGCAACCGCCCTTGGCACCGGCCCAGACGATCGGCTCTGTGAGCAGCACTTCGGCGCCGATCGCGCTGGTCTTGTAGGAGTTGGTGAGCAGCGTGATGTCGAGCGCCCGGTCGTCCATGCGCCGGCGCAGATTGACGCTCTGGTCGATGGTGACGTCGACCGCGATCGATGGATGCGACTGTGCGAACCGCTTCAGCACATGCGGCAGCACACGTTCGCCGTAATCGTCCGGCGAGCCGAGCCGCACCACCCCGACAATGTCTGGAATGATGAACTTCGACACCACCTCGCGATTGATCGACAGCAGCCGGCGCGCATAGCCGAGCAGCATCTCGCCATCGGTGGTCAGCGTCACCGAACGGGCGTCGCGCGCGAACACCGAGCGGCCGAGAATGTCCTCCAGCTTCTTGATCTGCATGGAGACGGCCGACGGCGTGCGGAAAACCGCATTGGCCGCAGTGGTGAAGCTGCCGGTCTCGGCGATCGCGACGAAAGTGCGCAGAACATCCAGATCGAGCAGCGGCAGCGGATGATTGAGTGGGGCGTTCATGGCAAGCGACCTTCAATTTTTCTGATGCAAACCATCATTCCATTTCGTTTGATTGAACATCAGTTTGGGAGGATAGTCAACTCCATCGAAGGCAGGACGCATCGAAGTGGTCCCGAAACAACCATGACACGGACCTGCAATCGACACGAAATGAAGCTGAAACAAACCCGGTGTACCGCCTGACGCTGCAAGCGCCGGGACAACCTGGCCCAACGCGAAGGAGAATGAGATGTCTATCCTGTCATCCATCGGTCGGATCGCGACCGAGTTCAGCGAGGCCCGTGCCCGCTACCAGACGGAACGCGCCATCCGCGCGCTGCCGATTGAACTGCAGAAGGATATCGGCTGGCCCGAAGCTGCCGATGCTAAGGCCGGCACTCGCCATGGTGTGGGATCCTGGGCTGGAGCAAAGTAAACCGTGTGTATCAACAGCTGAAGGCCTGCCGCGCAGATCAGCCCGGCAGGCCTTTTTGTTTGTACTCCAATGATTTTCCCGAGCCATGTCGCCGTCGCATGCCGCATATGAGCAAGTCGCATAGCAGCCCGCACTGGCAATCAACACATTGTAAATAATCGAAAATCCGGGGCAGAATGCCCAAATTTGTCGCATTCCGTGTCGCTTTTCATATCAAGTGCTTCGCTTTTGCGATTTAGTTTCCCCTCACGTAAGCCTATATCATCATCAACAAACGAGCTGCCCCACTCCATCAAGCGAAGGCGACCCGTCTGAGCAACCGAATGGAGATGATCATGAAGCTTTTTGCCCGCCTCTTTGCCCGTCGCGAAATGAACCTGACGACCGCGCTCGAGCGCCAGCGCCTGGCCAACACCATGCCTGGCCAGACCGGTGCCATGGCTGCCGCGCGCCTCGGCTTCGTCGCCTGAGACGCGGCAATCCCGGCGGAAGCAGCCTAGCGCTGCTTCGAAGTCGATCCAGCGCCGCTTCGGTTTTGCCGAGGCGGCGTTTTCGTGTGCGCAGACTGCGTAGGCTCGTTTGCTCGATCCGGCGGCATGTCGCGTCCTTCGCCGCATAGCGATTGCCCATTTGCGACCCGTGTCGCAAATAAAGTCGCTCCGCTGCCATCTAGCCAATTGACAGGAAACGTCTTTCCTGATGTCGCTATGCTAATCGCGACATCCTGTTCGCGCCATTGCAGCGTGAGGATCTACCCGTGAACGTCGTAAAGCACCCGATCCGGCGATCGTTCGTATTCTTCCTGGTCCCCGATTTCACCATGATTGCCTTCGCGACGGCGCTCGACCCGTTGCGTTCGGCCAACCGCATGCTCGGCTATGAAGCCTATCGCTGGCGGCTCGCCAGCATCGACGGCAAGCCGGTGCGCGCCTCGAACGGCGTCGAATGCGCCGTCAACACCTCGCTAGAGGAAGAGCGCAAGAAAATGTCCGGACCGGACCGGCCGAACATGGCCATCGTCTGCAGCGGCATCAATGTCGAGCGCTACCAGAACAAATCGGCCTTCGCCTGGTTGCGCGAGGAGTACAATCGGGGCGTTGCCGTCGGCGGCCTGTGCACCGGCGCGCATATCCTGGCCGCCGCAGGCCTGCTGTCCAACAAGCGCTGCGCCATCCATTGGGAGAACCTGCCGGGCTTTTCCGAGGCGTTCCCCAAGGCCAACGTGTTCGCCGACCTCTTCGAGATCGACCAGAACATCTACACCTGCGCCGGCGGCACCGCGGCGCTCGACATGATGCTGAAGCTGATCGGCGACGATTTCGACGAAAGCCTCGTCAACCGCGTCTGCGAGCAGGTGCTGACTGATCGTGTGCGCAGCCCGACCGACCGCCAGCGCCTGCCGCTGCGCGCCCGCCTTGGCGTGCAGAATTCCAAGGTTCTGACCATTATCGAGCTGATGGAAGCCAATCTCTCCGAGCCGCTCTCGCTGATCGAGGTCGCTGACCATGTCGACCTGTCGCGCCGGCAGATTGAGCGCCTGTTCCGCACCGAGATGGGGCGCTCCCCTGCCCGTTACTATCTGGAGATCCGCCTCGACCGCGCCCGGCACCTGCTGATCCAGTCGTCGTTGCCGGTGGTCGAAGTCGCGGTCGCCTGCGGCTTTGTTTCCGCCTCGCATTTCTCCAAATGCTATCGCGAGTTGTACGCCCGCTCGCCGCAACAGGAACGCGTCGACCGCAAGCAGCTTCTGGCGGCCTGATCCAGCACGTTTCGCGGGCGCGGCCGAAATTGTCATGACATTGTCTGGCGAAATGTGGTATCCTTCAATCGAGAGGTACCAATGACGACCAGAACCACCAGATCGGAAAAACTGGACTTGCGCCTTACCCCCCAGGCAAAGCGTACACTCGCAACCGCCGCCGCGACTGAACGCCGTTCGCTCAGCGATTTCGTGCTTGAAAGCGCGCTTGCGCGAGCCGAAGAAACATTAGCCGACCGGCGCAGCCTCCATCTCGATGCCGAAAAATGGGTCGCGTTCATGGCAGCGCTCGACGCGCCAACGCGTGATCTCCCCCGCCTCAAGCGCCTATTGAACGAACCAAGCATCTTTTCCGGTCGCGATCCAGCGTGAGCGAATTCCAGATCGAGAAACTGGCCCGCAAGCATTTGGTGGACATGTTCGACTGCGGTGAAGAACCGCTCAATCGCTTTCTCGTACGCTATGCATTCCAAAACCAGCAAGCCAATGCTTCGCTGACCTACATTGGTCTCTCTGGCGAAGATGTAATCGGCTTTTATACCCTGGTCGTTGGTGAAGTTAAATATGAGGGTGCGCCCGAGCGATTGACGAAAGGTCTCGCACGCCATCCGGTGCCTGTAATGCTGCTGGCGCGTCTTGCGGTCAGTCTGGACTGGCAAGGCAAAGGCGTCGGCGGCGGACTGTTGCGCGATGCCGTCCTGCGCAGTTTGCAGGCGGCCGATATTGCAGGTATCCGCGCGGTCGTCGTCCACGCCAAGAACGACGGCGCCCGCACGTTTTACGAGCACTACGGATTCGCGCAATCGCCGACGGACCCGCTGCATCTTTACGTGCTTATCAAGGACTTACGAAGTCTCTGAGCCGTTCAGGCGCCTTGCTGACCCGACTATATCTGCGCCGTGCGCATCGCCTCGACGCGGATATCTTCCGTCAGCCGCGCCTTCAGTGCCGAAAACTCCGGGCTGGTCTTCAGCGTGTAGTGGCGCGGATGCGGCAGGTCGACGGCAACGTCCGATTTGATGCGGCCCGGCCGTGCCGTCATCACGACCACGCGCGACGCCATGAAGATCGCCTCCTCGATGTCGTGGGTGACGAACAGCACCGTTTTTTGCCGGCGCTCCCAGATGCCGAGAAGCAGTTCCTGCATCAGCCCGCGGGTCTGGTTGTCGAGCGCGCCGAACGGCTCGTCGAGCAGCAGGATCTCCGGATCGTTGGCCAGTGCCCGGGCAATCGCGGTGCGCTGCTGCATGCCGCCGGAAAGCTGGTTCGGCCAATGGTTTTCAAAACCTCTCAGCCCGACGAGATCGACGTAAGAAGCGACGATTTCGCTGCGCTCGTGCTCGGCCATTCCACGTTCGCGCAGGCCGAAGGCGATGTTCTCGGCGACCGTCAGCCACGGAAACAGCGTATAGGACTGGAAAACCATGCCGCGGTCTGGACCGGGCCGGTCCACCACCCTACCGTCGAGCAGAACACGTCCCCCACTCGGCGCTTCGAGGCCGGCGACGATCCTGAGCAGCGTCGACTTTCCACAGCCGGATGGCCCCAGGATGGTGATGAAGTCGTTGGCGGCAACCGCCAGATCGATCGGCATCAGCGCCTTGACCGGCTGCCCACCGCCGACACCGGCGAAGGTGCGCGAGACGCCTTCGATGAGCAGCTTGCTCACGCCAGGCTCCATGGAAACAGCCAACGGTTGAGCGCCTTGAAGGCGAAATCGGACAACAGCCCGATCAGGCCGATGACGATGATGCCGAAGATGATCTGCCCTGTCGCCAGCCGCGACTGGCTGTTGATGATCATGTAGCCGATGCCCGACGACGAGCCGATCAGCTCGGCGACGATGACATAGGTCCAGGCCCAGCCGAGCACCAGCCGCAGGGTCTCGGCAATCTCCGGCGCATTGGCCGGCATGATCACGCGCCGCACGATGCCGTTGTCGGACGAGCCAAGCGTGTAGGCCGCCTCGACCAGGTCGCGCCGTGTGCCGCCGACCTTGACCGCGATGATCAGGATGATCTGGAACACCGAGCCGACGAAGATCACCAGCAGTTTTTCGAGCTCGCCAACGCCCGCCCACAGGATGAGCAGCGGGATGAAGGCCGATGCCGGCAGATAGCGGGCGAAGGAGACGAACGGCTCCAGAAACGCCTCCACGGGCTTCCAGGCACCCATCACGATGCCGAGCGGCACGGCAACGATGGCCGCCATCAGGAACCCGCCGAAGACGCGCCAGATGGTGATAAGGATGTCGAGCCAGAAGCGGTCCTCGACCAGCAGCCGCCAACCGTCTCTCACCATCGACAGCGGATCGGCAAGGAAAATGCGATTGACATGGCCGCCAAGCGTGATCCACGCCCAGAACGCCACGAACAGCACGAAGAACGAAATGCCGAGCACGGTTCGAATGCCCGGCGAGACCGGATGCAAGGGGCGCGGCATCTTCGACCGTCCTCTGATCTGAATGAAAAAGCGGCGGCGCACGCGCCGCCGCCGGGCGACAATCCTGCCGGTTAGTCGGCGACGGCGCTGGTGTCGGCCAATGTCGAGACGTCAGGCGCTTCCTTGATCAAACCCATCTGCAGCAGAAGCTCGCCGGCGGTCTTGGAAAAGTCCTGGAATTCCTTGGTGAAGAACTGCTTGTTTTCAGCCTTGTCGGCCCATTTCAGGTATTTGGCCGATTCTTCGAATTCCTTGGCCGACTGCTTCACGTCGGCACCCATCGTCTCATAGGATTTCGCCGGATCGCTCTTGATCAGGTCGAGTGCCTCGAAATAGCTGTCGGCAAGCGCCTTGCCCGCATCCGGATTGGCCTTGAGGAACTCCGGCGTGCAGCCGACGGTATCGAGCACCATCGGATAGTCGAGAGTGGTCACAAGGATATGGCCCTGGTCGGACTTTTCGCGCACCGCCGAGATGAACGGCTCATAGGTGACCGCCGCATCGTTCTGGCCGGCGAGAAACGCCTGCGCCGCCGCATCCGGCTCCAGGTTGACGACCGTCACGTCCTTGGTCGACATGCCGTTCTTGTTGAGCACCCAGGCCAGCATGAAATAGGGCGAGGTGCCCGGCGCCGAAGACGCGACCGACTTACCTTTGAGATCGGCGACGGTCTTGATGTCGTTGCGGGCGACGATGCCGTCCGCGCCGTAGGATTTGTCGAGCTGGAATATCTGCTTGGTCGTCACGCCATTGGCGTTCCAGACCAGCCAGGTCTCGACCGTGGTGGCGGCGCATTGCAGGTCGCCGCTGGCGATGGCGAGCGGCCGGCTGGCTTGCGGCACCTTCTTCAAGGTGACGTCGAGGCCGTGCTTTTCGAAGATGCCGGCCTGCTTGGCGAGCGTCAGCGGCGCAAAGCCGGTCCATCCACTGATGCCGATGCTGACCGATGTGGCGGCCATCGCCGGCGCGGACAATCCGACGGCAAGCGTCAAGCTTGCGGCAAGAATTCCGATCCTGTTCATGTCGGTTCCCCTTTTATGTGTTCGGATGGGGAATTGTGTCACAGACGCCCGCAGGCTTGTCAATGAAGCAGATGCTGCACTGCGGTATGTCACTATCGACAGCAAACTCCGCCATCAGCGGCTGTCGTACATCCAGCTGCGGTCGCGCCACATTTTTTCGCCGACCAGGCAGTCGGTGACGGGGATGTCCTGTGCCAGCACCAATGGCGGATGCGCCGCCTCTTCCGCCGCTCGCTGCGGCGAGGCCGGACCGGCAAGCTCCAGCACCAGCTTGCGGCGGATGGCCTCCGGAAACTGCGTCCAGTCATTGACCGGGATCATGAAGGAGCCCGGCCCGCCGATGACGCAGTCGCTGTAGTAGCGGTCGAGATTGTTGACATCGTAAGCGCTGCTGAACCCGCCCCTGGTCATCAGCGGCAGGCCGTTGACGGTGATGCCTTGCTTGATCACGGCGTCGCGGGTGATATCGACAGGTGCGCCCTGGTTGTTGGGGCCGTCACCCGAAATGTCGATCACCCGCTTGACGCCCTGGAAGCCGCTTTCAGCAAAGAGATCGCTGGCGAATTCCAGCGCGCCGGAGATCGAGGTGCGCCTGGCACTGGCCGGCGGATGAGCGGAAAGCTGCGCTGCCAGCCGCTCGGCGTCGGCACGATTGGCGATCACCGTCCACGGCACGACGACCTGCTGCCAGGTCGCGCCAGCCCATTCGACATAGGTGACGGCAATCTTGCCATGAGCGCCTTCGCCGATTGCCTGCAGGACATCGTCATGCGTCAGCGCCGCCGCATAGCCATGACGCTGGATTTCGAGCTCGTCCGGCGACATGGACAGCGAAACGTCGACTGCCAGCACCAGTTCGACGTCGACCGGCTCGGCGGCGCGGGAGTTTGCAGTCAGCCATAGCACCGACGCCAGCGCGGCGGCACCCGAGACGAGATGTCTTGCACGGGCAAAACCAGACATGCCGCACGGTAAGCGAAAATCGCCGATCGACAAAGAGAAAAGCCCGGTGGAGACCCGGGCTCATTCGGTCACATTTTTGCGAACCGCCGGAAAACGAATTTCATTGGTGGATGCGGTGCCCGCCCCGTCCCCGCCACTCCACGGCCTTCTCGACATCCGTCTCGGAGGATGGGTCCGGCTTCGGTTTTCTAGCACCGACCCCGCGCGCTGCCCTCCAGTTCGGCTTGAATGACGGCGGAAGCCACAACAGAATACCTGCAACCGCGGCAGGCAAGATGATCGCAAAACGCAGAATTGAAAGTACGATGCCGCAGATGCCGACGATCTGCGCGGCCCGGCGGACGCCGAAGCGTCTCAGGAACAAATGTCTTGCAATCACGCCGCCATCCAGATCGTAGGCGGGCAGGATGTTGAGAATGATAAGTGACACGTTCAACAATGCGCCAATCCAAAGCGTCCATTCCAGAGGACCGGCCGACCTTGACGGCAGCCACCCGAATGGCCTTTCGGGCGCAACTGGATGAGTTCTCCAAAAACCAGATAATAGGCCGCATCGAAAAACGCGGCGAGCGCGACGTTCGCCAGGGGACCCGCTATCGCAATCCGCGCCTAGGCAGGCGATGGCGCTGCGGCGCGTTTGAAACGCGTGAGCCCGCCGAAGAGATTTAATTCTATCCTGTCAGTGGCGACGCCTTGTCGGCGTCCGATCCAGGCGTGTGCCAGTTCGTCCAGAAATATCGACGCAAACAGAAGCGCTGCAAAGATAGAGGTATGGATCAGTGCATCCTTGGGTCGGCTCGCCCACTCGTTCAGGAAGGGCAGCACAATGGGAATTGCGAAGGTCCAGCTGACGCGAACCGGGATATTCCGGTTCAGCTGAAACACAAGCGCATCGTTTTTTCTGTCCCAGCCGATCCGCCGCAAAGGCACCCCCCAATCGCAGCGCGACGGTAAGCGAGAATCATCGCTCCACAAAGCGAAAAGCCCGACGATGAATCGGGCTTCTGCATTCAGGTCCTGCTGGCACTGCTCGGCTTGCCTGTGTGGAGAATCGGCAGGCAAGCAACGCTTAGCTGCGCGGATTGAGGTTCTCCGGGTCGTAGAGCGGCCTGTAGCCGACGGCGGCCACTTCGACCGGGTACTTCTCGCCGAAATATTCGACGCTCAGCTTGCGGCCCTCCTGGCAATACGCCCAGGGCAGGTGGGCGAGCGCGATGTTCTTGCCGAGGGTCGGACCATAGGCCACCGAGGTCGTGAAGGAGCGGCGGCCGAGCTCGTCGACGAGCGTCTCACCGGTTTGCGGGTCCATCACCGGCATCGTGCCAACCGGATAGCGGGGAACACCATTCGAATCTGTATTGTCCGTCATGATAAGCGTGCAAAGCATGGCCGGCTGATGCACCCGGGCGCGATATTGCAGATGCTTTGCCTTGCCGCAGAAATCGGCCTCCTTGACTTTCGGACGGGCAAGGTCGGCTTCCAGCAGATTGTATTCGGTCAAGAGGTCCGCGTTTTGCAGGCGCAGGCTCTTCTCCATGCGGCGGCTGTTGGCATAGGTCTCGACGCCAAAGGCCATCACGCCGGTCGACCGCAGCGCGTCCCAGACAGCCAGGCCGTCCTCGTAGCGCATATGCAGTTCCCAGCCTTGCTCGCCGACATAGGAGATGCGGAAGGCGGTCACGTCCTTGCCGGCGATCCTGACGGGCTTGATCGCGGCAAAGGGAAAATTCTCAGGCGTCAGTCCGTCGGGGTTTTCCACGACCTTGCCCAATGTTGCCCGCGCGTTCGGACCCCAGATGCCGACGGTCACATATCTCTCGGTCACATCGGTGACGGTAACGTCGAAGCCTTTGTCCTCTGCCGTCCGGCGCATGTACTGGAAGTCGCGCGGCCCGGCATCAGCGCCGTCGATGACGCGGCAGCGGTCGGCCATGCGGATGACGGTCAGGTCGGCGCGCACCATGCCTTCCTCGTCGAGGAAATGGGTATAGATGCCCTTGCCGATATTGCCGTCACCGCCGATCTTTGCCGCGCACAGCCATTCCATCAGCGCGACATGGTCCGGGCCTTCCACGTCGTACATGGCGAAATGCGACAGGTTGACGATGCCGCAATCCTCGCTCATCGCGAGATGCTCGGCGTTCGAGACGCGCCAGAAGTGGCGGTTATCCCATTCGTTTTGGCGCACCGGCACCCGGTTGCCGTATTTCTCGAGCAGATGCTCGTTGGCGGCGTAGCCGTGGGCGCGCTCCCAGCCGCCGAGCTCCATGAAATAGCCGCCGAGTTCCTTTTCGCGCTCCCAGAAGGGCGAGCGGCGGACATTGCGGGCCTTGGAGAAGGGTTCGCGCGGATGGACAGCCGGGTTGTAGACCTTCATCGCCGTTTCGGTGCAGCGGTCCCAGATGAACTGCTCTTTCGTCTGGTGCGGATAGAAGCGCGAATAGTCGATGGCGTGGTGGTCGATCGCCGTGCGGCCGTCCGTCATCCAGTCGGCGATGAGCTTGCCCATGCCGGGGCCGTCCTTGACCCAGATCGCAACGGCATACCATAGGCCCCTGACCTTCTGGCTTTCGCCCATCGAGGGGCCGCCGTCCGCCGTCACCTGCAGCAGGCCGTTGAAGGAATGGCTCTCATTGTAGCCCAGCTCGCCCAGGATCGGCGTCAGTTCCATGGCGCGCTCGAGCGGCGCCAGGATTTGTTCCATGTCGAGATCGCGTTGCGACGGCGAAAGCCGCGCCTCGTTTTTCTCGAGAATATCGCGCGGATGGCAAAGGCGCGGATTGGTCTCTTCGTAATAACCCCATTCGATCTGCCCGCCTTCGGCGGTCTTGGGGTCGCCGGTATCGCGCATGTAAGCCGAGTTGCCCTGGTCGCGCAGCAGCGGCCAGCCGATCTCCTTGCCGGTGCCGGCGAACTCAGTGTACGGCCCGAAGAAGGTAAGCGGATGGTCAATCGGCATGACCGGCAGGTCCTCGCCCGCCATTTCCGCGATCAGCCGTCCCCAGATGCCGGTGCAGACCACAACATAGTCGGCCTCGATGGTGCCGCGGTCGGTCACCACGCCCTTGATGCGGCCGTTCTCGATGACGAGCGACCTGGCCGACGTATTGGCAAACGCCCTGAGTTTGCCGGAAGCTTCCGCCTGGTCGACAAGCTTGCCGGCGACGGTCTGCGAGCGCGGGATGACGAGGCCGGCGTCGGGATCCCACAGGCCGCCCTGTACCATCTGTTCTTCGATCAGCGGGAATTTTTCCTTGATCTCGGCGGGATCGATCAGGCGGGCGCGTGTGCCGAAGGCCTTCGCCGAGGCGATCTTGCGCTTGATCTCCGCCATGCGGGCGTCGTCGCCGACGCGGGCGACCTCGAGGCCGCCGATGCGCGCGTAGTGACCCATCTTTTCGTAGAAATCGATGGAATAGAGCGTCGTCCAGCACGACAGGAAATCATGGCTGGTCGTGTAGCAGAAGTCGGAAGCGTGTGCCGTCGAGCCGATATCGGTCGGGATGCCTGATTTGTCGATGCCGACAATATCGTCCCATCCTCGCTCGATCAGGTGATGGGCGACCGATGCGCCGACGATGCCGCCCAGCCCGACGATGACGACCTTCGCCTTTTCCGGAAACCCTGCCATTGCCCGCGACTCCAAGATGCTATTGCGAGCAGACTATAGGGCGGCGCGGCGCCGCGCTTGCAGCCTGTTTGCGACATCGCCAAAAAAGCCCGCGCCACCAGCCCGTCGAATGCAGTTAGACCTACGCCTTCGCCCTGCTTGGTACGAAGGCGCTGCTAGAGCCCGTCCTGCGCAGCTTCGAAGAAAAGTGCATACCTTCATCGCCGATTACCGGAAGCAAATAAAAGGCCGGGCGTTTGCCCGGCCTTCAAAAATCATGGCGTCGACTTTACTTGATGCGCGCGACGCCGCCCGAGATCTCAATCGTCTCCGAACCGGTCAGCGCCTCGAGGTCGCCATTCGGCAAGGTAACAAAACAGCCGCTCGGGCAAAATTCCACGGTTTCGCCAGCGGCCAGCGCCAACTCGGTCTTGCCGCCGCCTTCCGTCACGATCAGCGTGCGGGTCTCGGCGTCCTTGTTGACCGCGCTGGCGGCATGGGCCGAACCGCCCACGGCCAGAAAAGCGATGGCGGCGACGAGAGACTTCCACATTTTGCAGTATCGGTGTTGCCACCGCCTCTGTTGCATTTCGCAAGGCATTCTCGCCGTTTGCAGGTGAGCTTATATGCAATGCAAGCTGAACGGCAACTGAATGCCGCATTCATGCCGCAATTGGTTTCCGAAGGCTTGAGGGCAAGCTCCAATCAGCTAGTCAGGATCGGGCTTCCGTACCTTGCGTCCCGACTTGGCGAGACGTTTCGCCTCGACCGCCGCTAGGGCTTTTGCTTGTTCCCGCTCGGCGAATTCGACTTCGATCTTGTCGTCGTCGATCGGCCACGCTTCGTGCTTTTTGGTCTCGACGACGGCGCGCGGTGTCGACGGAATTTCGATATGCTGGTCGGCGAACACATCGAAGATGGCAAAGCGGATGTCGTTCTGGACGATATTGCCACTAAGAACGTCTGCCAGGAATACGCGGATCTCGAATTCGAGCGCGGCCGGGCCGAAATTGGAAAACAGCACGAAGGGTTCGGGGTTTTTCAGCACCAGCGGATGACTGCGCGCGATCTCCAACAGGACGCCATGCACGTGCTTGATGTCGCTGCCATAGGCGACGCCGACCTTGATATCGATGCGGCCGAGCTTGTTGCGGTGCGTCCAGTTCCCGACCGCATTGTTGATCAGGTTTGAATTGGGCAGGATCACCGACTGCCGCTGGAACGTTTCGATCTCGGTGGCGCGCACGCTGATCTTCTTGACCGTGCCGCTGATGTCACCGGCGACGATCCAGTCGCCGACCTTGAACGGCCGCTCGGCCAAAAGGATCAGGCCCGAGACGAAGTTGGAGACGACATTCTGCAGGCCAAAGCCGATGCCGAGAGACAGGGCGCCTGCGACCAACGCGAGATTGGAGAGGTCGATACCGGCCGCCGAGATGCCGACCAGTGCCGCGACCGCGACGCCGGCATAGCCGACCGCCAGCCGGATCGAATTGCGCACACCGGTGTCGACCCGGCCGCGCGCCATCACCGAACCGTCGAGCCAGCCCTGGAACCAGCGCGTCAGGAAATAGCCGATGATGAAGACGACGACGCCGGTGAGGATGCCGGTGACCGAGATCGTCACCGAGCCTATGGTGAGGCCCGTCGCCAATTTGTAGGCCCAGGCCTGGATGTCGCCGGGCTGGAAGCCCCACATCAACAGGATCAGCGGCAGGAACACCAGCACGATCATGGTGTTTATGGCGGCGCTGACTACAAGCCCGAGCTGGTCGAGCGCGGTCTCTTCGTAGCTTGAATTGGCCGCTAGCCAGCGCCCGATCGAAGTGTTGGCGAAACCACCTTCCATGCCGATCGCCCGCGCCGACAGGAAGCCGATATAGGCGGTGACCAGGATAGTGCCGGTAACCACGACCTGCACCGAGACGAAAATAGCAAGGCCGATAAAGCCGAGCAGCGCCGACGCTATGGTGAATAGCCCTAGCGCGACGGCGGTGTAGCGCAGCCATGCCGGCCACGGGCGCCAGCTCCCGTCGGCAGCCTTGAACGGCTTCAGCAGCCCCATCAGGATCAGGATGACGCCGACGCTGATGGTGGCGACAAAGCTTCTGGCGATGGTCAGCGATAGCGGCGAGCCCATCTTGTCGTTGACGACCGACAGGAAATAATTGATGCCGATGGCGACGGCCATGGCAGTCGTCAGCCGCACCAGCCAGCGCGCCGGGCCGGTTTCGACAGGGATCAGACGCCAGTTCGGCAATTGCGGTTCCAGCGCCGCATTGGTCAGCCGGTTGACGCAGAACACCACCGCGATAACGGCAACCAGCGAATTCAGGAAGATGCCGATGTCGCCGCGCAAGACATTGTAATAATTGAAGAAGAAGACCGTCGAGATAAGGAAGGCGCCAACCGCCAGCGACGGCAGCAATGTCGACCAGAACGCCACCGACAGGCGGCTGAGATAGGATGGATCTTCGACGGAAGAATCGGCTTCGAAGACGCGGCCGAACAGGCGCCGCCCGCCGACAAAAAGCACAGCGGCCAGCGCAAGCGCCATCAACGTCGCGGCAAGAATTGCCTGGAACTTGAACTTGAAGGCGAAGCTCAGCCAGGACGATACCGCCTTGTAGAAACTGGTAAATTCGTCATTGGCGTCGGAAAAGACCTCCGGGCTCAATGCATCGGACAGCACGTAGCGCTTGGTGAGCTGATTGCGGAACAGCTCGCTGCGCATGTTGCCGATCTTCTCGATCAGCCCGCTGATGCGGATCGACAGGTTCTGCGCGCTGGCAATGACGGCGTTAATCTCGGCTTTTTCGGAAGCCAGCGCCTGGCGTTCGCCGGTCACGATGTCGGGCTCGGCCGGCTGGCCCGCGGCCGGCGGAGGTCCCAGCGTCTCGATCCGATCGTTGATATCGCCGAGACGCGAGCGGAATGCCAGTGCGCTGGTGAGCGCCGCCCGCGACAGATCCTCCAATTGCAGACGGATTTCCACGAGGGTGGCATCGTCTTGGCCGTCCTGCTGTATCTTCTTCTCGAGACCGTCGGTTTTGGCCGTCAGGCTCTGGATGACCTTCTGCTGGTCTGTAACCAGCCCGGCGGCACCCTGCCCGAGCGCCTGCGCCATCGCGTCGAACGACGGCGGCGCCAAGACAACAAGCGCAGCGATCAGGACCAGGCGGAGTAAGCGAAAGAACATGATTTTTCTGGCGACTCGCGGACGGCAGCGGCAGTTTTGAAGCACGTCCTTGATAAAGACGCTCATATCACGGGGCAAGTCATGCCAGGCGGCTCGTTTTCGAAGTCCGCCAATCGAAGTCGGCCAATCCAATCGAAGTCGGCCAATCCAGTCGAAGTCGGGGAGTCGAAAAGCGATGGCGCAATCTTGGCTTTGCGTTGGCGGCCTGCTCTATAGTCTGCCGCAAAGCCTGAAATGGATGACAATAAGAATGGCGGAATATTCGGCCTTTTCGCTTCTCAAGAACGCGCTGACCGGAAACAAGGACTGGAGGCCGGCCTGGCGCAAGCCCGACCCGAAGGCGTCCTACGACGTGATCGTCATCGGCGGCGGCGGCCATGGCCTGTCGACCGCCTACTACCTAGCCAAGGAGCACGGCATCACCAATGTCGCGGTGCTGGAGAAGGGCTGGCTCGGTTCCGGCAATGTCGGCCGCAACACCACGGCGGTCCGTTCCAACTATCTCCTGCCGGCCAACACGCGCTTTTACGAGCATTCGATGAAACTGTGGGAGAACCTGGCCCATGACCTCAACTACAACGTCATGTTCTCGCAGCGCGGCTGCCTGAACCTCGCCCACACACCTGCTCAGCTCGACGACTATGCCCGGCGCGGAAACGCCATGCGCCATCTCGGCGTTGACGCCGAACTGATGACCACGGCCGAAATCGCGCGCCTGGTGCCGGCGCTCGACGTCTCAGCCACCGCGCGTTTCCCGATCGTCGGTGGCCTGATGCAGCGGCGCGCCGGCACCGCCCGCCACGACGCCGTCGCCTGGGGCTATGCGCGCGGCGCAGATCGCCGCGGCGTCGACATCATCGAAAATTGCGAGGTCACCGGCTTCCTGCGCGACGGCGACCGCATCACCGGCGTCACGACAACGCGCGGCGAAATCCGCGCAAAAAAGGTAGCGGTCGCGGTTGCCGGCAGCACCGGGCGGGTCATGCGGCTTGCCGGCATCGAGACGATGCCGATCGAGAGCCACGTGCTGCAGGCCTTCGTCACGGAATCGCTAAAACCGTTCATCGATACGGTCCTGACCTTCGGCATGGGCCATTTCTACATGTCGCAATCGGACAAGGGCGGCCTTGTCTATGGCGGCGATCTCGACGGCTACAACAGCTACGCCCAACGCGGCAGCCTGCCGATCGTCGATGAGGTGATGAGCGAGATGCTGGCGCTGTTCCCTGGGCTGGCCCGTGTCCGCATGCTGCGCTCATGGGGCGGCGTCTGCGACATGTCGATGGACGGCTCGCCAATCATCACCACCGGTCCGCTGCCGGGCATGTATCTCAACTGCGGCTGGTGCTATGGCGGCTTCAAGGCGACGCCGGCTTCCGGCTGGTGCTTTGCCTGGACCATTGCCAAGGACGAGCCGCACGGTCTCAACGCGGCCTTCACGCTCGACCGCTTCTACCGTGGCCTGGTGATCGACGACAAGGGCCAGGGCGCCACGCCCCGGCTGCATTAGGCCATGATCCCGAAAAGTGGAAACCGGTTTTCGGACAAGATCATGGTCAAACGAGAAGTTTAAGAGATCCATGCTCATCACCTGCCCCTATTGCGGCCCGCGCGACGTGATCGAATTCACCTATCAGGGCGACGGCAATCGCCAGCGCCCACAGCCCGCCTCGCAGAACCTCGACGCCTGGAACGCCTATGTCTACGACCGGCTTAATCCAGCCGGCGACCACAATGAGATCTGGCAGCATTCCGGCGGCTGCCGCGCCCATCTCCGGGTCGTGCGCAACACGCTGACGCACGAGATCTCCAGCACCGCGTTCGCGCGCGGCGACCACAACTCGGTTGCGCGGCACCGGGCCGAGGACAAGCCATGAGCCCGCGCCGTACAGAGGCCGGGGGCCGCATCGACCGGCTGCGGACCATCCGTTTCACCTTCGACGGCGCGCCTTATACCGGCCATGCCGGCGACACGCTGGCTTCGGCGCTGCTGGCCAACGGCGTCACCCTGTTTGGGCGTTCGTTCAAATATCACCGCCCGCGCGGCGTGCTGACCGCCAGCGTCGAGGAACCGAACGCGCTGGTCACAGTGTTGAGGGGCGAGGTTCGCGATCCGAACATCCCCGCCACAATGGTCGAGATTTATGACGGGCTGGTCGCAATCAGCCAGAACCGCTTCCCTTCGCTTGCCTGGGACGTCAGTGCCGTGAACCAACTCGGCGGCAAGCTTTTGTCGGCCGGCTTCTACTACAAGACCTTCATGGGACCGGTGATCGGTCCGCTGAAGGGCACTCGCTTCTGGATGTTCTGTGAGCATTTCATCCGCCGTGCCGCCGGCCTGGGCAAGGCAGGCACGGCTCCCGATACGGCGCGCTACGAACGCATGAACGCGTTTTGCGATGTGCTGGTAGTCGGCTCCGGCCCGGCGGGGCTGATGGCCGCCAGGGCGGCTGCCGATCAGGGTGCACGCGTCATCCTGGCCGAGCTCGAGCCGCATTTCGGCGGCTCGGCCAATTGGTCGGGCGAGACGATCGATGGCATGCCGGCCGCCGACTGGGCAGCGCGCGCCGCTGGCCAGCTCGAAGGCCGTGACAATGTCCGCCTGCTGCCGCGCACCACCGTCTGGGGCTATTATGACGGCAACACGCTTGCCGCGCTCGAACGTGTCACCGACCACAAGGAAACGCCCGGCAAGGGCGAATCGCGCCATCGCTATTGGACGATCCGCGCCAAGTCGGTGGTGCTGGCCACCGGCTCCCTGGAGCGTCCGCTGGTCTTTCCGGGCAACGATCGGCCAGGCGTAATGCTGGCGCATGCTGCCGAGCGCTATGCCATTGAATATGGCGTGCTGCCGGGCGACAGGGTCGCGCTGTTCACCAACAATGACAGCGCCTACCGCTCCGCGCTTGCGCTGAAGAAGGCCGGCGCCGTGGTCGTCGCCATCGTCGACGTGCGCCCAGAACTTTCGAGCGAAATGCGCAAGCTGGCCGGCGAAGCGGAGGCCGAGATCCTTTCTGGCCACGCGGTGATCGCCACCGAGGGCGGCAAGGCGCTTTCCGGCTTCAAGGTGCAGCGCTTCGACATGGTCAACGGCGCGCTTTCCGGCGATGCGCGCAGCATCCACGCCGATTGCCTATTGATGTCGGGCGGCTGGTCGCCGACCATTCATCTGGCCAGCCAGGCCGGAGCCAAAGCGGAATGGAACGAAGCATTGCAAGCGTTCCTGCCGCCCAAGCCGACGACACGGCAATGGATCGGCGCCGGCGCCTTCACCGGCAGTTTCTCCACCGCCGAGGCGATCGCCGAAGGCCGCGCCGCCGGTCTTTCCGCAGCGGGCGCAACCGCCACGCCGGCGGCCTTGCCTGCCGTCGAGGCAGCACCTGGCGATCCCGATCCGGCGCCGGTGTTCGAGATCAAGGCCGAAGGAAAGAGCTTCGTCGACTTCCAGCATGACGTGACGGCGGATGACGTGCGGCTGGCGCATCGCGAAGGCTTCGTCTCGGTCGAGCATCTGAAGCGCTACACCACGCTCGGCATGGCAACCGACCAGGGCAAGAGCTCCAACATACCCGGCCTGGCCATCATGGCCGAGGCGCTCGGCAAGCCGATCCCAGAGGTCGGTACGACGCGCTTTCGCCCGCCCTTTTCGGCGGTGTCGATCGGCTCGCTAGCCGCCGAACGCTTCGGCGATCTGAAGCCCGAGCGGCTGACGCCGATGCATGACTGGCACGTCGCCAACGGCGCCACCATGTATTCCGCCGGCCTGTGGTATCGGCCGATGATCTACGGCCATCCCGGCGAGACGATCGAGCAGGCCTATGTGCGCGAAGCGAGAGCCACGCGCGAGAGCGCCGGCATCGTCGATGTCTCGACATTGGGCAAGATCGCGGTGCAAGGCCCCGACGCGGCGGAATTCCTCGACCGCGTATACACCAACATGTTTTCGACGCTGGCCGTCGGCAAGGCGCGCTACGGGCTGATGCTGCGCGAGGACGGTCTCGCCTTTGACGACGGCACCACGTGGCGCCTCGGCGAGCAGGATTTCCTGATGACCACCACCACCGCCAATGCCGGCAAGGTGATGCAGCATCTGGAATATTTCCTCGACGTGATCTGGCCGGCGCTGAAGGTCCACGTCACCTCGGTGACCGACCAATGGGCCGGTGCCGCCATCGGCGGGCCGAAGGCAAGGCAGATACTGGCTGCTTGCGTCAGCGGCACCGCCGTCGACAATGCCGCCCTGCCCTTCATGGGCATCGTCCACGGCGAAATCGCCGGCGTGCCGGTGATGATCTGCCGGCTGTCCTTCTCCGGCGAAATGGCCTTCGAGGTCTACTCCGGCGCCGGCTACGGCACCCATGTCTGGGAGGCGCTGATCGAAGCCGGCAAGCCGTTCGGGCTGGTGACCTACGGGCTGGAGGCGCTGGGCACCATGCGCATCGAGAAAGGCCACGTCACCGGTGCCGAGATCGACGGCCGTACCACGGCACGCGACCTGCATCTCGACTGGATGCTGTCGAAGAAGAAGCCGTTCATCGGTTCGGCGATGATGGACCGCGAGGGGCTGATCGCGCCCGACCGCCTGGAACTCGTCGGTATTGTTTCGCTCGACAACCAGCCGCTCAATGGCGGCGCACACATCGTCGAGGAGCTTGACGAAGCCAATCCGCACGGCTCGCTTGGCCACATCACCGCCTGCTGCTATTCGCCGGCGCTGGGCAAATATATCGCGCTTGCCCTGGTCAAGGGCGGCAAGGCGCGGCGAGGCTCGCGTGCCTACGTTTCCGACCCGTTGCGCAACCGGTTCGGGCCGGTCGAGATCGTCTCCAACCATTTCTTCGATCCGGACGGGAGCCGCATGCATGGTTGAACGCCAATCACCGCTTGAGCCGGTGCTGCATCCGGGCTCGCATGGCAATTTCGAGCATGGTGTCGAAATCATCCTCTCCGAAACCAGGCCGGGTTCGATCCTGCAGCTCGCCGCCTGGCCCGGCGAGGAGAAGAAGTTGATGGCCGGCATCCATGCGGTCACCGGCCTGGCTTTGCCCGACGGCGCCGGTGGCGGTGTGACGAACGGCGCCAGGTCGGTGTTCGGCTTTGCGCCGGGAAAGTTCACTGTGGTCGATGAAGCCGAGGGATTGGCGCCGGCCTTTGCCGATGTCGTCACTTCGGCCATCGGTACGGTGACCGACCTTTCGCACGGCCGCACCGCGATCCGTATCGCCGGGCCGAAGGCCGAGTGGGTGCTGGCGAAATTCTTCGCCATCGACTTCGCGCTGCCGGCCTTCCCGATCGGCGCCGGCCGCTCGACCATGCATCACGACATCTTCGCGCAGATCCAGCGCACCGGCGCCGATCAGTTCGACATCTATGTGTTCCGTTCGTTTGCCCGCTCGTTCTGGAAAGCGCTCTGCCATGCGAGCGAGGAAGTCGGCTACGAAGTGCAGTAGAGCCGGACGGCGCTTCACGTCACTCCGCGAACGTCACCCACTCTTCCAGCGGCGCGCGGTCGGTGCGGAAGGCATTTTCGGGCTTGGACGTATCCTCATGGCCGAGCGCCATGCCGCAGACGACGATCTCCTCGTCGGGAATGTTGAGCACCGGCCTGATCTGCCGGTGATAGGGCGCGAAGGCAGCTTGCGGACAGGTGTGCAGGCCCCTGCCCCGCGCGGCGACCATGATGTTTTGCAGGAACATGCCGTAGTCGATCCACGACCCCTTGTTCAGCCGCCGGTCGACGGTGAAGATCATGCCGACCGGCGCGTCGAAGAAGACGAAGTTGCGGTCGTGCTGCGCACGCATCCTGTCGACCTCGCGCCGGCCGATGCCGAGCACGCCGTAGAGGCCGAAGCCGTTGGCCCGCCGTCGCGTCAGATAGGGTTCGAAGAACTGGTCGGGATAGTAGCGGTACTCGTCCCACTCGGCCTTTTCGGCGCGGATGCCCGAGCTGAGGATGGCGTCGGTGATGCGCTGCTTGACCTCGCCCTTGGTCACATAGACTTTCCAGGGTTGCATATTGGTGCCTGAGGGCGCGCGCGCGGCAACGGCGAGAATATCGCGGATGGTCTCGTCGTCGACCATATCGGGCAAGAAGGCGCGTACCGACCGCCGCGAGGTGATCGCGTCATCGACGATCGCCGCCGCAATCCGGGAGTTGTTTTCCAGCATGGGCCGTCCTTTTGCGTATGATCCCGAACCCGATTTTCCGGAAGGATCATGCGCCGACTAGAAGTGATGGAGCATCCTTGCGCGTCTTTTTGAACGCCCGATAGCCTACCCGCCTCGACCGGACGCCCCACTCGCCGCTCGTGCGCCGAGCCTTTGCCCGAACCGTCAAAATGGCGCAAGTAAATCTTGTGGTTGCGTGAAAATCCTCTTGATTTTTTCATGAACCCGCCATCAAATGAAATTTGCTGGGAATTTTTCACCGAGACAGGGATGACTTTGCCCTCCACCGCCGCCAGATCGGAACAGGACAGCGGCGAACGGCTGCTGGCCGGCGACATTCGCGCGTTGCGCAAGGCGCGCGGCTTGAAGCTTGCTGAAATCGCACTGAAGCTCGGCCGTTCCGTCGGCTGGGTCAGCCAGGTCGAGCGCGGTCTGTCGGTCCCGTCGCTCGGCGATCTCAGGGCCTTCGCCGAATTGTTCGGCGTGCCGGTCAGCCTGTTCTTCAGCCATGACGTGCCTGTCGAGACCGAGCGCGGCGTGGTCGTGCGCGCCGGCAACCGGCGCACGCTTGGCACAAGCGATTCCGGCCTGGTGGAGGAGCTTCTGTCGCCCGATCTCGGCGGTAGCTTCGAGATGCTGCGTTCGGTCTTCGCTCCGGGTGCCGAGATGAAGGCCGAGGCGCGCCGGCCGACCGAGGAAGCCGGCTACGTCGCTTCGGGCAGTTTCGACATCGAAATTGCTGGCATCTGGCACCGGCTTGGCGAAGGCGACTCCTTCCGCTTCGACGGCAAGCCGTTCCGCTGGCGCAATCCTGGAGCCGAGCCGGCTGTCGTCATCTGGGTGGTTTCGCCGCCTGTCTATTGAACGAATGCATGTCGCCCAAAAGTGCGTGGCGGTTTTGGGACAACGACATGCATCAAAACAAATAGTCGGAGAAGAACATGGCCGGTTTGCCGACCACGGCACGCGTTGTGATCATCGGAGGTGGTGCCGTCGGCGCCTCCTCGCTCTACCATCTCGCCAAGGCGGGCTGGACCGACTGCGTGCTTCTGGAGAAGAACGAGCTGACCTCCGGCTCGACCTGGCATGCCGCCGGCAACGTGCCGACTTTCTCCTCGTCATGGTCGCTGATGAACATGCAGCGTTATTCGACCGAGCTCTATCGCCGGCTGGCCGACGAGGTCCGCTATCCCATGAACTACCACGTCACCGGCTCGCTCAGGCTGGCCCATAGCGCGGAGCGCATGCTGGAATTCCAGCGCGCCAAGGGCATGGGCCGCTACCAGGGCATGGATATCGACGTGGTCGGGCTCGACGAGATCAAGCGCCGTTACCCCTTCATCGAGACGCATGAGCTGAAAGGCGCGCTCTACGATCCGAATGATGGCGATATCGATCCAGCGCAATTGACCCAGGCACTGGCCAAGGGCGCGCGTGACATGGGCGCGAAGATCATCCGCTTCTGTCCGGTCACCGGCGTGCGCCGCGACAACGACGAGTGGGTGGTCGAGACAGCGCAAGGCGAGATCCGCTGCGAGATCGTCGTCAACGCCGCCGGCTACCGCGCCGCCGAGGTCGGCAGGATGTTCGGTCGCGAGGTGCCGATGATGGTGATGAGCCATCAATACATATTGTTTGAGGAAATCCCCGAACTGGCCGCATGGTCGAAGGAACAGGGCAAGAAGCTGCCGCTGCTGCGCGACGTCGATACGTCCTATTATCTGCGCCAGGAAAAGAACGGCATGAACCTCGGCCCCTATGAGCGCAATTGCCGCGCCCACTGGGTCGGCCACAAAGACCCAATGCCCGACGACTTTTCGTTCCAGCTGTTTCCCGACGATCTCGACCGGCTGGAACAATACCTGGCCGATGCTGTCGCCCGCGTGCCGATCCTCGGCACCGCCGGCCTGTCCAAGGTCATCAACGGGCCGATCCCCTATGCGCCGGACGGCAACCCGCTGATCGGCCCGATGCCCGGCGTGCCCAACGCCTTCGAGGCCTGCATCTTTACCTTCGGCATCGCCCAGGGCGGCGGCGCCGGCAAGGTGCTGGCCGAATGGGTGACCGAGGGCCAGACCGAATGGGATATGTGGTCCTGCGATCCGCGCCGTTTCACCGCCTTTGCCTCGGCCCCGGATTATTGCGTCGCCAAGGGCATGGAGATCTACGGCAACGAATATGCCATCCAGTTCCCGCGCCATGCCTGGCCGGCCGGGCGCGACCGCAAGCTGTCGCCGCTCCACGACCGCATCAAGGCACTCGGCGCCCGGTTCGACGCCTATAATGGCTGGGAACGCGCCACCTGGTATGCGAAGCCAGGCGACGACATCTCCGAAGAATCCACGCTGACTTTCCGCCGCGACGGGCCGTGGCAGCATCGTGTGCGCGAGGAATGCCTCGCCGTCCGCGATGCCGCCGGCATTCTGGACCTGCCGGGGTTTTCCCGTTTCAATCTCGACGGTCCGGGTGCCGCCGAATGGCTGAGCCTCCAGGTGACAGGCCTGGTGCCGAAACCCGGCCGCATCGGCCTCGTCTATTTTGCCGACGACAAGGGCCGCATCGTCACCGAAATGTCGGTTGTCCGTCACGGCGAAGACCTGATGACGCTGATCACCGCCGCTGTGGCTCAGTGGCATGATTTCGAATGGCTGAAATCGCGCATCCCGAAGGACGCCACATTCAAGCTGGTCGACCGGACGGAGGAATACTCCACCCAGATCCTCGCCGGCCCCAACTCGCGAAAAATCCTGGCCGAACTCTGCGCAGCCGACCTCACCCTGCCCTGGCTGACGCATCAGGAAACCAGTATCGCCGGACGTTGGGCAAAGCTGGTGCGCGTGTCCTTCGCGGGCGAGCTCGGCTGGGAAATCCACAGCAAGGTCGACGATACCGCAGCCATCTTCGACGCCGTCTGGGCGGCCGGGAAGAGGCATAGACTAAAACCGTTCGGCATGTACGCGCTGGATTCGCTGCGGCTCGAAAAAGGTTACCGCACCTGGAAGGGTGACCTGTCGACCGACTATTCGATCCTGCAGGGCGGGCTGGAGCGCTTCGTCAGATGGGATAAGCCCGACTTCCGCGGCAAGGCGGCGCTGCAGAACGAGAAGCAGCAGGGCATCAAGAGGCGCTTCGTCACGCTGGTCGTCGAAAACCCCCGCGACTGCGATGCGCCCTACATGTCGACGCTGTGGCATGACGGCCGCATCGTCGGCGAGACGACATCCGGCGGCTGGGGTCATCGCATCGACAAGTCGATCGCGCTCGGCATGCTGCGCGCCGACCTCACCGAGCCGGGAACCGCGGTCGAGGTCGAGATCTTCGGCGAACGTTTTCGGGCGATCGTGCAGAAGGATGAGCCGTTATGGGATCCGAAGAACGAAAGGCTCAGAGCATGAAGACTGTCATCCTAACCGATGGCGGCATGGGCCAGGAGCTGGTCCGCCGCAGCAGTTCCGAGCCGACGCCGCTGTGGTCGGCCAGGGTGCTGATCGACGAACCGGATCTGGTGCGCGACCTGCATGCGGAATTCATCCGCGCCGGCGCCCGCGTCATCACCATCAACACCTATTCAGCCACGCCGGAGCGGCTGGCACGCGAAGGCGCGGAAGAGCTGTTCAAGCCGCTGCAGAAGCGCGGCATCGAACTGGCAAGGCAAGCCCGCGACCAGGCCGGCGACGCGGCGATCGCCGGCTGCCTGTCGCCGCTGTTCGGCAGCTATGCGCCGGCGCTGACGATATCCTTCCAGGATACGCTCGACATCTATCGCCGTATCGTTGCCGAGCAGGCGGACGGCGTCGATCTGTTTCTGTGCGAAACCATGGCGTCGGCCGAAGAGGCGCGCGCCGCCGTCACCGCGGCGTCGGAAAGCGGCAAGCCCGTATGGATTTCGTGGACGCTTGCCGACCACGGCACGCCGCGCCTGCGCAGCGGCGAAGCCATTGCGGCGGCGTCGGACGCTCTTGCCGGCCTGCCCGTCGCGGCCCGGCTGATCAATTGCTGCCGGCCCGAAGCGATCGCTGCAGCGCTGCCCGAACTGATCGCTCTCGGCGGTCCGGTCGGCGCTTATGCCAACGGCTTCACCTCGATTGAGGCGCTCAAGCATGGCGGAACCGTGGAAGTGCTGCACGCCCGCCACGACCTTGATCCGGATGCCTATGCCGGCCAGGCGGTCGGTTGGGTCGAGGCCGGCGCCGGCATCGTCGGCGGCTGCTGCGAAGTCGGACCGGCCCACATCGCCGCGCTGCGCGACCGGCTCGAACAGGCCGGTTATGAAATTTCGGGAGCAGCATAATGCCCAGGCCATCATCGCGCATTTCCGGCATCGTGCCTTCGGGCAAGGATGGCTGGGAGGTTCATTCCGCTGCCTGGGCGCGCAAGCAGGCCGGCGAGGACATCATCATGCTGTCGGTCGGCGACCACGATTTCGACACGCCGAGCGAGACGATCGAAGCCTGCGTGACGGCCGTCCGCGCCAGCAATCACCACTACACGCCGCTTGCCGGCGTTCCACGCCTGCGCAAGGCGATGGCGGCGGCTTCGACGCTGTGCACCGGCGTTGCGACAAATCCCGACCAGGTCATTGCCACGCCGGGCGGGCAGGCCGCGCTTTACGCGGCCATTCAAGCGGTTCTCGACCAGGGCGACCATGCCATCGTCGTCGCGCCCTATTACGCCACCTATCCCAACACCTTCAGTGCGGCGGGCGCCGAGTTCAGCGTCGTCGAGACCCCCGCCGAGGATGGCTTTCAGCCGCGCGCCGCCGACATTCGCGCCGCCCTTCGGCCGAACACCCGCGCCATCCTGATCAACACGCCCAACAACCCCACGGGCGCCGTCTATTCGCGAGAGCGCCTGGAGGATCTGGCGCAGATCTGCCGCGAGCATGACCTATGGCTGCTGTCGGACGAGGTCTACTGGACGCTGGGCGGCGGCGAGCACGTCTCACCACGCTCGCTGCCCGGCATGGCGGAACGCACGCTGGTCATCAATTCGATGTCGAAGAGCCACGGCATGACCGGCTGGCGCATGGGCTGGCTGACCGGGCCCGAGGAGATGGTCTCGCTGCTGACCGACCTCAATCTGGTGATGACCTACGGCCTGCCGGCCTTCATCAGCCTCGCCTGCGCTGAGGCGCTCAAAAATGGTTACGGCGTCAAGGAGATCGCCGAGCGCTACGCCGCGAGGCGCACCGTCGTCCTCGATGCCATGCGCGGTATGAACAACATCACCGTGCGCGGCTCCGAAGGCGGCATGTACGTCATGCTCGACATATCGGCGATCGAGCCGGACGACGAAAAATTCGCCTGGGCTTTCCTCGACCAGGAGAAGGTCGGCGTCATGCCCGGCTCGAGCTTCGGCGAGGCTGCAGCCGGCCACATCCGCTTCAGCCTCTGCCAGCCTGAGCCGGTGCTGATGGAGGCTGCCACACGCCTGCGCCGCTTCGCCTCCTTCTATCGCCGTGAGGCCGCATGAGCGCCTCGCCCACCAAAACCATTCCGACCAAGGCCATTCCTCCCAAAGCGAGGGCGGTCATCATCGGTGGCGGCGTCTCCGGTTGCTCGGTCGCCTATCATCTGGCCAAGCTCGGCTGGACCGATATCGTCCTGCTCGAGCGCAAGCAGCTGACGTCGGGCACGACATGGCACGCCGCCGGCCTGATCGGCCAATTGCGCGGCTCGCAGAACATGACGCGGCTGGCGAAATACTCGGCCGACCTCTACGTCAAGCTGGAGGCCGAGACCGATGTCGGCACCGGCATGCGCCAGGTCGGCTCGATCACGGTGGCGCTGACCGAGGAGCGCAAGCACGAGATCTATCGGCAGGCATCTCTCGCCCGCGCCTTCGATGTCGACGTGCGCGAGATTTCGCCAAACGAAGTCAAGCAGATGTATCCGCATCTCAATGTATCCGATGTGGTCGGCGCCGTGCATCTGCCCCTCGACGGTCAGTGCGACCCGGCCAACATCGCCATGGCCCTGGCCAAGGGCGCGCGCCAGCGCGGTGCGACGATCGTCGAGAACGTCAAGGTGACCAAGGTGCATACCAGGGCCGGCCGCGTCACCGGCGTTTCCTGGGCGCAGGGCGACGAGCAAGGCCTGATCGAAGCCGATATCGTCGTCAACTGCGCCGGCATGTGGGCACGCGACCTTGGCGCCCAGAACGGCGTCACCATCCCGTTGCACGCCTGCGAACATTTCTATCTCGTCACGGAACCGATCCCCGGGCTTTCCCGCTTGCCGGTGCTGCGCGTGCCGGACGAGTGCGCCTACTACAAGGAAGATGCCGGCAAGATGATGCTCGGCGCTTTCGAGCCAGTGGCCAAGCCTTGGGGCATGAACGGCATAAGCGAGGAGTTCTGCTTCGACCAGTTGCCGGAGGATATGGACCATTTCGAGCCTATCCTTGAAATGGGCGTCAACCGCATGCCGATGCTGGCCACCGCCGGCATTCACACCTTCTTCAACGGTCCCGAGAGTTTTACGCCCGACGATCGCTACTATCTCGGCGAGGCGCCGGAGCTTTCCGGCTACTGGATGGCGACCGGCTACAATTCGATCGGCATCGTCTCCTCCGGCGGCGCCGGCATGGCGCTGGCGCAATGGATCAATGATGGCGAAGCGCCCTTCGACCTCTGGGAGGTCGACATCCGCCGCGCCCAGCCGTTCCAGAAGAACCGCCGCTATCTCAAGGAGCGCGTCTCCGAAACGCTCGGCCTGCTCTACGCCGATCATTTCCCCTACCGGCAGATGGCAACCTCGCGAAATGTCAGGCGTTCGCCGCTGCACGAACATCTGAAGGCGCGCGGCGCCGTGTTCGGCGAGGTCGCCGGCTGGGAGCGCGCCAACTGGTTCGCTAGGCCCGGCCAGGAGCGCGAATACCGCTATTCCTGGAAGCGGCAGAACTGGTTCGACAACCAGCGCGAGGAACATCTTGCGATCAGGAACGGCGTCGGCCTGTTCGACATGACTTCGTTCGGCAAGATCCGCGTCGAGGGCCGCGACGCCTGCGCCTTCCTGCAAAGGCTCTGCGCCAACGACATGAACGTGACGCCGGGCAAGATCGTCTACACCCAGATGCTCAACCAGCGCGGCGGCATCGAGAGCGACCTCACCGTCTCGCGATTGTCCGAAACCGCCTTCTTCCTCGTCGTGCCCGGCGCCACGCTGCAACGCGACCTGGCCTGGCTGAGAAAACATCTTGCCGACGAGTTCGTCGTCATCACCGATGTGACGGCGGCCGAAGCCGTGCTTTGCCTGATGGGCCCGGATTCGAGGAAGCTGATCCAAAAGCTGAGCCCGAATGATTTCTCCAATAACAACAACCCGTTCGGCACGTTTCAGGAGATCGAGATCGGCATGGGCCTGGCCCGCGCCCACCGCGTCACCTATGTCGGCGAGCTCGGTTGGGAGCTTTATGTCTCGACCGATCAGGCTGCCCATGTCTTCGAGGCCATCGCGGAAGCCGGCACTGACGCCGGCCTGAAGCTATGCGGCCTGCATACGCTGGATTCCTGCCGCATCGAAAAGGCCTTCAGGCATTTCGGCCACGACATCACCGACGAGGACAATGTGCTGGAGGCCGGGCTGGGTTTCGCGGTGAAAACGGCCAAGGGCGACTTCCTTGGCCGCGATGCGGTGCTGAAGAAGAAAGAAACCGGCCTGTCACGCCGGCTGGTGCAGTTCCGCCTGAATGACCCCGAGCCCCTGCTCTTCCACAATGAGGCGATCCTGCGCGACGGCACGATCGTCGGCCCGATCACCTCGGGCAATTACGGCCATCATCTCGGCGGCGCGATCGGGCTTGGCTACGTGCCGTGCCAGGGCGAGAGCGAGGCGGACGTGCTGTCGTCGTCCTACGAGATCGAGATCGCCGGCGAGCGCTTTGCCGCCGAGGCCTCGCTCAAGCCGATGTACGATCCGAAATCGGAACGGGTGCGGATGTAACTCTTTTCTTTCTCCCCTTGTGGGAGAAGGTGGCCGAGCGAAGCTCGGTCGGATGAGGGGTGTTGGAAGGATCGCTACCTCAACGGAATTAGCGTTTAGCGCTCCCGTCCCAATCTTCCCACGCCGCGTTTCTTCCAGCACCCCTCATCCGGCTCGGCGCTACGCGCCGATCCACCTTCTCCCACAAGGGGAGAAGGAAAAGTCCCCTCCCGCGTCAGAACGCGTCCATCTTGGCAGCGACCTTCGCGATGAATTTCGTCCGCGTCTCGTTCGTCGACAGGTTCATCGAGTAATGCGCGAGATAGGAGACCGACCCGCCAGGCTTGATGGTGGCGCGCAGCACCCGATTGACCAGCTTGCGCGGCGGGTCGCCCATCAGCATGGCGCGGAACCGGCTGCCGCCATAGGTGGTGACCGCCGCGACCTTGTGAATGTTGTGCAGCGACGGCTGCACCTTGCCGTTGACCAGCTTGAACGACACGCCGGGCAGGAAGACGCGATCGAAAAAGCCTTTCAAAATGGCCGGATAGCCGAAGTTCCACACCGGAAACGACAGCACCAGCGCCTCGGCCCGCAGTAAGCGCTCGACATAGGCTGACGCCGGATCGCCGTCGCTGCGTTCGTCGTGATAGGACAGCCGTTCGGCCCGCGTCAGCCTGGGATCGAAACCCTCCGCATAGAGATCGCAGTCGTCGACGACATGGCCGGCGGCCTTCAGCCGCTCGATGATCGTCCGGTGCAGATCGGCGTTGAAGCTGGTCTCCACAGGATGAGCGTAGAGGACGAAGACGTTCACAGGAGAACATCTCGCAAGTCGGCACCAAGCACCCCCCTCTGCCCTGCCGGGCATCTCCCCCTCAAGTGGGGAGATCGGCTGTCAGTATCGCTTTCGCCAGTTGACGACGTTGGAAGATGGTCGAGACGATGGAACTGCCAATCTCCCCCCTTGAGGGGGAGATGCCAAGTGGTGGCAAAGAGGGCAGGCCAGAGGGGGGTACAGCGCCACACGCCCGTCATCGTCTCAACCCGCCTTCTCCAGTCCCTTGAACAGGAACGACTTGCCCGAGCGATAATCATAGTCCGGGTTCTCCCAGGCGATCATCTTGCCCGGATTGAGCAGCCCTTGCGGGTCGGTCTCGCGCTTGAAGGCGAGCTGCACCTCGTCGGTGCGCTTCATGCCGCCTTCTTCCAGCGTGTAGCGGTGCGGGTTGAAGATCCAGCAGCCATTGTCCTCGTGGATGCGGATGATCTCGTCCAGCCGCTCCGCCGTGGTGAAGCGGACCAGCGGCAGCCCTGCGATGCCGATGGCGCCATCGAAGCGGATAAATTCAAGGTGTGCCGGCACCTCGTCGCCGAAGCGGTCGACCATCGCCTTGACGTGGCCGAGGTGGTCCGGCGACGGATAGCGGGTCTGCAGATAGGTGATCGTCGGATCGACCCGGATGGCACGCAGCGTCGTGTGGTTCCAGGTCAGCTCATAGGCCGGCGGCAGCCCCTTGAGATCGGCCTCCTTGTCGGCGCGAAAGACGATCTCGCCCTTACTGCGCGCCGTGAAGGCGAGGAAGGCATCCATCGCATGCGGCGCGATCATCAAGACGACGATGCTTTGGCCGCGCCGGAAAAACCGCTGGTGGCGCTTGAAGTAATCGTAGGGGATGGGTGCTGCGATCGGCGTGATCAGTTTCGCCAGGATGCCGTCCTGGATGGCGAGATCGTTGCCGAAGCCGGCCGCATCCATGAAATCGTCGAAGCCGACGATGACGTCGGTCCAGTCATAGCTGGCGGTCAGCGGCATCTCGACTTCGGTGATGATGCCGTTGGTGCCGTAAGCGTGCATGACCTTCAGCACGTCCTCGCCGGTGAGCTCCATGACCCGCGGCTCAGCCTCCATCGTCACGGTCCTCAGCCGGATGACGTTGCCGAGGTCGCGCAGTCCGCCCCAGCGGATCGAGCCGATGCCGCCGGAGCCGCCGGCGACGAACCCGCCGATCGATGCGGTGTTGTAGGTCGACGGCGACATGCGGAGCTCCTGGCCGGAATGCGCCCGCGTCGCTCTGTCGATGTCGGCGAGCACGGCGCCGGGGCCGGTGACGACGCGGCCCGGCGCGATCATCTCGACCGCGTTCATCTCGGCGAGATTGAGCACCACGCCGCCGGACAGCGGCATCGCCTGCCCGTAATTGCCGGTGCCGCTGCCGCGCGGCGTCACCGGGACGCCGTGCCGGTGGCAGGCGGCGAGAATGCGGACGACCTCGTCTTCGGTTTTCGGCGTCACGATCAGGTCGCCGGTGACGTGCTCGAGCTGCTGCTTCAGCACCGGGCTGTACCAGTAGAAGTCGCGGCTCTTCTGCTGGACGATCGCCGGATGGTCATCGACCTTGAGGCCGTCCAGGTCGCGCTTGAGCGCCGCAATATCCATCATTCCACCATCAGATCATCGAGTTCGGCATAATCGGGCAGCTGGCGCTCGATCGCATGCCCGTCGCGCACGACGATGCGATCCGATTCGGGCCGCGACAGCAATTCCGTCCAGCTTCGCCCCCTGAAGACGACGAAATCGGCCGGCGCTCCGGCGGCAAGCGTGCCGAAACCATCGAGCCGCATCACCTTGGCCGGCGTTGCGGTGACAGCTTGCGGCCAGTCGGCGACGGGATGGTCGAGATGCAGGATGCGCGTCGCCATGCGATAGACCTCCAGCATGTCGAGATCGCCATAGGCGTAGAACGGGTCGCGCGTATTGTCGGAGGCGACGGCGACGGCAATGCCGCGCGCCTTCATCTCGTGCAGCAGCGTCACCCCACGCCAGCGCGGCGTTGTCCTGTCGCCTCGCCGGTCCTGCAGATAGAGATTGCACATCGGCAGCGACACCACCGCCAAGCCGGCCTTGGCGACCTTGTCCAGCGTGTCGAGCACGTCGAGGTCGGGCTGGCGCGCCAGCGAGCAGCAATGGCCGACCAGGATGTTCCCGTCAAAACCGTTCCAAAGGGCTGCTTCGGCGATTTTCTTCAGCGAGATCGCCGAGACATCGTCGGTCTCGTCGGCGTGGAAATCGAGGTCGAGGCCGTGCTTGATCGCCTGCGCGAACACCTGGTCGAGCAGTTCTTCGAGATCCGGCACCATATAGGTGACGACGCCGAGCACGCCCTTGGCGGCAGCCACCCGCTTGGCCAGCCTCTCGAACCATTTCCTGTCGCGCACGCCTTCGATGCCGAGCAGGCAGGCCGCCTGCAGCTCGATGCGGCCGCGCCATTTCTCCCGCATCGCCTCGAACACCGGCCAGGAGATCTCTTCCTGCGGCGCGACGCTGTCGAGATGCGTGCGCAGCGCCCTGGTACCATGCGCGTAGGCGCAGCGCAGCGAAAAATCCATGCGGCGGGCAACGTCGTCGGCGCTCCAGCGCGCCGCCCGGTCGGCGCCCGTTGCGTTCAGCGCGCCCATGAAGGTGCCGTCCGGGTTGGGCTTTCGAGGCCAGATGTGGCCCTTGTCGATATGGGTGTGGCAATCGACGAAGCACGGCAGCACGATGCGGCCGCCGAGGTCGGTGGCGTCCGCCGGTGCGTTGGATCGATGCGCCGTAATCCCGGAGATCTTGCCATCGGCGATTGCTATATCGGCGAGCCCAAACCCGTCGGTATCGAAGGCTCCGGAAAAGCCCGGCGTAAGTGAGGCATGAAGCCGAACCTTGGCGAGATGGTAGGAACCAGAAGCCGGTATCAAGGCCTACCCCCCTCTGTCCTGCCCTCTTTACCACTACTTGGTATCTCCCCCTCAAGGGGGGAGATTGGCAGCTTCGCCGATGGTGTTCGTCTTGCAACGTTGGCGATTGGCGAAATCCTGGATGGCATCCAATCTCCCCCCTTGAGGGGGAGATGTCCGGCAGGACAGAGGGGGGTGCCTTCCTCCAACATTTCTATCGCTCCTGCCTCAGCGCGCTCTCGTGCCAGCGCCGCAAAATGAGATGCGAAATCAGCGACAGCACCAGGAAGATCAGGATGCCGGTGAGCGAGATCAGGATCAGCGCCGCGAACAGTCTTGGTGCGTTGAGCCGGTAGCCGGCCTCGATGATGCGCGAGGCGAGGCCGGACGACTGGCCGGTGGCGCCGGCGACGAACTCGGCCACCACCGCGCCGATCAGCGACAGGCCGCCGGCGATCTTCAGCCCGCCGAGGAAATAAGGCATCGCGGCCGGCAGGCGCAGATAGCGCAATTGCTGCCAGCGAGTGGCGCCGTTGAGCTTGAACATGTCGCGCAAATTGCGGTCGACGGAGTTGAGGCCGAGCGTGGTGTTGGAGAGGATCGGGAAGAAGGCGACGATCCAGGCACAAAGCAAAAGCTTCGTCGTCTGGTTGTCGACATAGATGTTGATCAGCGGAAAGATCGCGACGATCGGCGTCACCTGCAGCACGATGGCGAAGGGAAAGAACGACATCTCCACCCATTTCGACTGAGCGAACAGCACTGCCAGCCCGACACCGCCGACCACGGCGAGAAGCAGGCTCAAGAAGGTGATCCTGAGTGTCACCAGCAGCGAGGAGAACAGCAGCCCGGCATCGTCGTGCAGCGTTTGCAGCACCACGCCGGGGCGCGGCAGTATGTATTTCGGGATGTCGTTCCAGACGCAGACGCGGTCCCACAGCCAGATCGCCAGGATCATGATCGCCAGCGGCAGCAGCCATCTGCCGATGCGCTCGAAGCGCTCCTGGCGGACGCGGCGCGCCTCCTCCGGGTCGAGCGCCGGGATCTGTTCTTCAATGGCCGTCATGATGCGGTCCGGCAGTTGAGTTGATGGCGCCGATCAGCACGTCGGATGCCTGGCGGCAGAGCGCGGCATAGTCGGGCGAGGTGCGAAACGCCTCGTCGCGCGGGTAGGATGCATCGACGGCAAGCTCGGCAAACACCCGGCCCGGCCGCGCCGCCATGACGACGATGCGGTTGGAGAGGAATACGCTTTCGAAGACGCTGTGGGTGACGAAAACGACGGTAAAACGCTCATCCTGCCATAGCTCCAGAAGGTCGTTGTTGAGCTTGAAGCGGGTGATCTCGTCGAGTGCGGCGAACGGCTCGTCCATCAACAGAATGCGCGGCTTGGTTACCATGGCGCGGGCGATAGAGACGCGCATCTTCATGCCGCCCGACAGTTCGCGCGGCACCGCCTTCTCGAAGCCGGTCAGGTGAACCCGCGCCAGCATCTCCATCACCGCCGGCGCCGCCTTGGCACGCGACACGCCCTTCAGCCGCAGCGGCAGCCAGACATTGTCGAAGACGTCGGCCCAGGGCAGCAGCGTCGGCTCCTGGAAGACGAAGCCGATATTTGAACGGTCGCCGATATTCGAACGCTCGAGGGCGCCGCTGCCGCGCCAGTCGAGCACGCCCGAGGTCGGCGTCGACAGGCCGGCAATCAGCCGCAGCGCCGTCGACTTGCCGCAGCCCGACGGTCCGAGCAGGCTGAGGAAATCGCCTTCCCGGATCGTCAGCTCGACATTGCTGAGCGCGGTGACGCCGTTGGAAAAAACCTTGCCGACGCCACGCAGCGCCAACAGCGTCGGCCCCGATACGCTTCCTGGCTGTTGCGCCACTTTCTCCAGCTTCACGGCCTACTTCTTCAGGTCGAGCCCGACGCTCTTGTTGACGAAGGCCAGCGTGTAGGCCTTCTTGATGTCGATGCCCGCCGGCGTGACCTTGGCCTTGACCATCTTGTCGTAAAAACTCTGGATGCGCGCATCGGTCATGGCGCCGATGCCGAGCTTTTCGCTGTCGCCGGAATCGACCACGCCGAACTTCTTCAGCTGCTCGATCGAGAAAGCGATCTGCTCATCCGTCATATCCGGATTTTCCTTCTTGATCATCTCGTTGGCGGCCTTGTTGTCGCCGTAGAGATAATTGTACCAGCCCTTGGCCGAGCCATCGACGAAGCACTGGACCACCTCGGGCCGCTTGTCGACCGTCTCCTGCATGGTCTCGACCGTCGTTGCATATGTGTCCCAGCCATAGTCGGCCAGCAGGAACTGGTTCGGCGTGAAACCGCCCTGCTTCTGGACGGCGAATGGCTCCGAGGTGACGTAACCCTGCTGGATCGACTTCTTGTTGGCGATGAACGGCGCCGGATTGAAGGTGTAGGGCGCGCGCTTGGCGGCATCGAAGCCGAGGTCGGTGACCATCCACTGGAAGAAGGTCTGCGCACCTTCGTCGCCAAGGATGTACTGCTCGGCGTTCTTCAGGTCTTCCCATTTGTCCAGCCCCTGCCCGGGATGGGACATGATGACCTGCGGGTCCTTCTGGAAGTCGGCCGCCACGACGCGCATCGGTATGCCTTGCTGCACGGCATCGAAGGCCGACAGCAGATTGCCGCCCATGTAAAAATCGATCTTGCCGGCCAGCAGCAGCGGCCGGCCGCTGACCTGTGGGCCGCCCTGCATGATCGTCACGTCGATGCCGCAGGCGGCATAGGTGCCGTCCACCACGGCCTGGTAGTAACCCCCATGCTCCGGCTCAGCCAGCCAGTTGGTGCCGAAGGTGACTTTTTCGTTCGCTGCCGCGGCAAGCGTGCCTGCGCCAAGCAGCACGGTCGCGCCCGCCGAAATCTTGAGTTTTCCGTACATCCACACCACCCTTTGTTCGCTCCGGCGCGTCACGCGCCGGGCTCGACACCATTGTTTCAAGAAGCAAGACACATGCCACCGGCGCGTTGCGCCGGGACCGCCCGCTTGTGCAATGCCCGCCTGAGCAATGGCGGCGCGAAGGCCGGACGGGTCATGCTGTACGAAAGGCATCGTGCCTATTTTTTGATCGCCTGTCCACAATCGCCCTCGTGACATGCACCGCCATCTTGATGCCCGCATCGATCCCGCTTTAGGCTGCCGTGAACGGAGATTGCCATGTTCAAATTTCTCACGCCGAAGTCGATCAAGCCGCCCTTCGCCCGCTACAGCCATGGCGTCGAACTGCCGCCCGGCAAGCGGCTGGTGCTGTGTTCGGGCCAGGTCGCAATCACCCCGGACGACCAGATCCCCGAAGAGGCCGGCGCACAGGCCGAGCTCTGTTTCCAGAACATATCGGCGATTCTCGGCGAGGCCGGGCTCAGCCTGTCCGACATCGTCCGCATCAACGCCTACGTCACCGACCGCGCCTTCCTGCGCCCCTACATGGAGGTTCGCGACCGGCTGTTCGCCAGCCCTGCGCCGGCCTCGACGCTGATGATCGTTTCTGGTTTTGCCCGGCCGGAATTCAAGATCGAGATCGAGGTCATCGCGGCGGGATGATCGACAGCCGATCGTTCCCGCGTTAGGTCTGGGCTTGTCGGTTCAAGAGGGCATGACATGACCGCTGCAAAAAAACGCGTATGGTGGGGTGACTACCGGACCACCGAATACGCGACCGTCGATCCTGAGGCGACCATTGCCGTTCTGCCGCTGGCGGCGATTGAGCAGCACGGCCCGCATCTGCCGGTCTCGACCGACACCTCGATCATGAACGGCATGCTGGAAACGGTGATCGCGCGCCTGCCCGGCGATCTCGACATCCGCATCCTGCCGGTCCAGGCGGTGGGCAAGTCGAACGAACATTTGCACGCACCGGGCACCCTCACCCTGCCGGCGACGACCTTGGTCGAGGCGTGGACCGAACTTGGCCTGTCGGTCGCGCGCGCCGGCGTCCGAAAACTGATTGTCGTGAACTCGCATGGCGGCAATGAAGAGATCATGGGCATCGTCACCCGCGAGTTGCGCGTGCGGGCAAAGATGCTGGCGGTAAAGACCAGTTGGCAGCGTTTTGGCCGGCCGGCCGGCATGTACACCGAGCTCGAGGACCGCCACGGCATTCATGGCGGCGACGTCGAGACCTCGCTGATGCTGCATTTCCGGCCCGACCTCGTCGATATGGGGAAGGCCGACAATTTCGTGTCCAAGGTCGCCCGCGCCGAAAAGGAATTTTCGCTGCTGCGCCACACCGGAACGCACGCCTTCGCCTGGATCGCCAGCGACCTCAACCCGAATGGCGTGGTCGGCGACGCCAGCATTGCCACCGCCGAAAAAGGCCGGCTGACCGCCGAGCATCAGGCCGACGGCTTCATCGGCCTGCTGAGGGACGTGGGCAAGGCAAAGCTGGCGGATTGGTTGGCGTAGGGTTGTGTTGATATTCAGCGAAGGCTTGGACGCTCAGATGTAACGGCATGGATCCTAGGGTCTCCGCTACGTCGCGGAGACCCTAGGATCTATGCCGTTACCGTGGCCGAAGAGTGCGGCGATCCACGATTGCCGCGCCGTCTCGATGGGCCGATTCTAGCCATCGATCCCCAAGGCAAACGGCGTGCCTTCGAAAGCATCTGCGCCGCGCCCGATCGCCTGGATCGCTTCGATCATCCGGCCCCTGCGATCGAGCAGCGTGTCGGCAATTGCGATCAGCCGCGGATTGGGCGTCGCGGTGGGCGACAGCCTGCGCAGCGTCTCGGCCAACTCGGCCTCATCGCGCTTCGGCGCCAGCGCTGCCGCGATGATATAGGCCGAGGCGGTCGAGCGGCTGATGCCGGCATAGCAATGCACCACCAGCGGCCGCGACCGATCCCATTGGCGGGCGAAATCGAGCAGGTTCAGGACATGCTCCTCGCCCGGCATGGTCATGCCCTCCTGCGCTACCGCAATGTCGTGCATGACCAGATGCAGATGGTTTTCCCTGGTGATCGAGGCCGGTCGCATCACCTCCGTTCCGGCAGCGAGCAGCGAAAGCAGCCGCTCGGCCCCGGTCTTCGTTACCGTTTCCTCGACTTTGGACAGCGAGCAGACGTGGATCATTGGGTAGTTTCTCCCTTGGCATCATCGTCGCGCCGCGAGGCCCAGCCGGCAAGCGCCGATTCGAGCCGCCGCCATTCTTCGTCGGCTCCCGGCAGGCCGGCGCGCAGCACATCCGGCCGGCCGGCGAAATGCCGAAGCAGGATGCCGCGCTGGCCGAGCACCGAAAACAGGCCGGCGGCGCCCGCCAGCCTGATATAGCGGAACAACGCGGTGCCACCGGCGACAGGCACGCCGAAGCGGCCGAACAGCGTATCGAGCCGTGCGGCATCCTCGGCCAGACGGCGCCGCATCCCGGCCTGCCAGCCGGTATCGGCAAGCGCCCTTATGCCATATTCGAGCGCCGGCCCGGCAACCGCCCATGGCCCGAATTGCGCCTCCAGCCGCTCGACCGTCAGCGCATCGGCCAGTGCAAAGCCAAGCCGCAGGCCGGCCAGGCCGAAGAACTTACCGAACGAACGCAGCACGACGATGCCGCCCTGGTCGACGTCGCCGGCCAGGCTTTCGCTGCGCGGGCCGACATCCATGAAGGCCTCGTCGACCACCAGCAGCCCACCTCTGGCGCGTAATGTCCCGGCAAGTCGAAGCAATCTTTCGCGCTCGACGACGCGCCCGTCCGGGTTGTTGGGATTGACGACGACGGCAAGGTCGGCCGCCGCCAGGGCTTCGAAATCATCGACTTCAGCCGCCGCATGGCCGGCGATCGCCGCTGCCCGCCTATGCTCGGCATAAGTCGGCCCGAGCACCAGCGCCGTGCCCGGGCTGACCAGGGAAGCGACGCGCGGCAACAGGATCTGCGTGCCGGGCGCCGCTGCGACATTCGCCGCCGACGGGGCGCCATAGGCGCTTGCCGCGAGTTCAGCCAAGTCGCGGCTGCGCGCTGTTTCCGGCAATCGCGACAGGGCGGTGGCGGGCAAATCGAAAAGCGGGTAGGAGTGCGGATTGATCCCGGTCGAGAGGTCGACGAAAGGCAGCGGCGCGTGAGGGAAAAGCGCCCTCGCCCGGCCAAGGCTTCCGCCGTGGTCCACTGCCGCCGTCACTCCATCAAGAGACTTCATGCCGATCCTGATCACTTTCCTGTCGCTGGCCATCGAACTTGTACTCGGCTACCCGGCCCGGCTCTTCGATGCCATTGGCCATCCCGTCACCTGGTTCGGCAGGCTGATATCCTTTCTCGACCGCAGGCTCAACCGCGCCACTGATTCCGACGCGGACCGTCGCCGCTGGGGCGTCGTCGCGCTGCTGGTGATCGTGCTGGTGCCGGCCGCCCTCGCCCTCTGGCTCGAAACCTTGCTTTGGAGCATTCCCGTCGGCTTGTTGATCACCGCAATCCTGGCGACGTCGCTGCTGTCGCAGAAGAGCCTGGCCGAGCATGTCGAAGCGGTCGCCGACGCACTCGACAGCGGCGGACTGGATATGGGCCGCATTGCCGTCTCCAGGATCGTCGGCCGCGATCCGGAAAAGCTCGACAGGGCCGCTGTCTGCCGCGCCGCGATCGAAAGCCTGGCCGAGAATTTCTCCGACGGCGTCGTCGCGCCGGCCTTCTGGATCGGTATCGGCGGGCTCGCCGGCGGCGTCGCCTACAAGGCCGCCAACACCGCCGATTCGATGATCGGCCACCGCACTCCGCGCCACGAAGCCTTCGGCTGGGCGGCTGCGCGCTTCGACGACTGGATCAACCTGCCGGCGTCGCGGCTGACGGCGCTGCTGATCGTACTCGCCGCTTTCCTGGTCAAGGGCGCCGACGCCAAGGGCGCCTGGCACGCCGTGCGGCGCGATGCGAAAAAACACCGCTCGCCCAATGCCGGCTGGCCGGAAGCAGCGATGGCCGGCGCGCTCGGCCTGGCGCTCGCCGGCCCCCGTTCCTATGACGGCGTCATGGTCGAAGACGCATTGATGGGCGAAGGCGGCCGGCGCGATGATGTCGAGAGCACCGACATCCGACGGGCGCTGAAACTCTACCGCGTCGCCGACTTACTGCTGATCGCGCTGTTCGGCGTGGTCGCGGTGATCGTCATCGCCGCGTGAACGTCCGAATGGGTCGGCAAACCCGACCTACCAGGTAACACGGACTTCCTTTGCGCTCGGATCGGCTTCCACGCCAAACGTTTTGATCGCGTACCCACCGGCAGCTACGGGAGAAGATTTCAATAAGGGTTCGACTACGACAAAAAGTCGTTCAGCGTTTGGCCCATACATGTAGAGGATGCATTCGCCTTCACCAAACAAGTCACCGTCAAACTCGCCGACCGATGCATCCTCGATAGCTTTCTCTAGCCGATTCTCGAGCGCATAAATGGATTCGCGTTCGTCAGCGGCACCAAACTGACCATCATTGAGAATAAGATAGACGATTACCGCCTGGTCCACGAACAATCTCCAGCTTCGCAAGCGACCAGAACTCTATCCCTGACATCCGGCGGCACTGAAACTCTACCGGATCGCCGACTTTCTGCTGATCGCACTGTTTGGGGTAATCTCGACGGTCGTAATTCTGTTGTGATCTTCGCCCGATCCCAGGCGAAACAAAAACCCACCATGCGGCGGGTCGTTGGAGCCAATTAGCACCATACCGAAATTAGTAGCATAGCTGCCGGCACAAAGCAAGAACAAAATAGGGCGCCTTCAGCCTTGAAGGTTCGCAGCTTAGTTCCAGCTTGGGTTCCTCGCCCCACGAAAGTGGGGAGAGGTGGCTCGGCGAAGCCGAGACGGAGAGGGGAACCGCGCTCTACGAAAGCCCCTCTCCGGCCGCTTCGCGACCACCTCTCCCCCCTTCGCGGCGGGCGAGGAACCCAAATCTTGAGAGGTCGAGACACCGCGCCTCTGCCTCCCCAGCAACCCCCTCAGAACTCGATCCCCTGCTGCGCCTTCACGCCGGCGGAGAAGTGGTGCTTGGTCACGCCCATCTCGGTGACCAGATCGGCCGCCTCGACCAGTGCCGGTTTGGCGTTGCGGCCGGTGACGACGACATGCAGGCCTTCGCGACGCGCCTTCAGCGCCGCGACCACCTTTTCGAGATCGAGGTAGTCGTAGCGCAGCGCGATGTTCAGCTCGTCGAGCACCACGAGGCTGATCGACGGCTCGGCCATCAGCTCCAGCGCTTTCGCCCAGGCAGCCTCGGCCGCCGCGATGTCGCGCTTCAGGTCCTGTGTCTCCCAGGTAAAGCCCTCGCCCATGGCGTGCCAGACGACACGGTCGCCGAAGGCGGCAAAGGCGTCTTTCTCGCCGGTGTGCCATTTGCCCTTGATGAACTGAACGACGCCGACGCGCTTGCCATAGCCGAGCATCCTGAGCGCCAGCCCAAAGGCAGCCGTGGTCTTGCCCTTGCCCGGTCCGGTGTTGACGATCAGCAGCCCCTTCTCGACCGTCTTGGCCGCGACCTCGGCGTCCTGCACCGCCTTGCGCTTGGCCATCTTGGCGCGGTGGCGTTCCTCGTCCTTGGGATCGATAGTATCAGCCATGTCATTTCACCTTGAGCGGCAGCCCCGCCACCATCAAAAGCACGGTGCCGGCAACAGCCGCGACGTCCTGGTTCAGCCGGCCGGCGGCGTCGCGAAACCGTCTTGCCAGCGCATTGTCCGGCACGATGCCCTGGCCGACCTCGTTGGACACCACGAACCACGGCCCACGCGGCCGCGACAGCACATCGGCCAGCCTCCGGCATTCGGCCTCGACATCATGGTCGGCCAGCATATGGTTGGTCAGCCACAGCGTCAGGCAGTCGATCAGCACCGGCTGGCCGTCAGGCAGCGCTCCGATCGCGCCGGCAAGGTCGAGCGGCGCATCGATGGTCGTCCAGCCGGCGCCGCGGCGCGAGCGGTGCAGCGCGATGCGCTGGCGCATCTCGTCGTCATAGGCTTGCGCCGTGGCGATATAGCTCCAAGGCGGCGGGCCGACCGTCACCAGGCTCTCGGCATGCGCGCTCATGCCGGGGCGCGCACCGCCGATGACCAGGGTCAGTGCCCCGGCAGCGCGGTCAGGCAAAGCTGTCGCGCAGGCTGGTCGCCGTGCCCGTGAAGCGTCCGCGCACCACGCCGACGACCGCGCCGAGCACCAGCCAGAACACCAGATTGGTCAGCGTCACCGCCACCACGAACTGGTGGTGCAGGCCTTCCGGGATCGCCGTCTCGAAGCTATCGGGCTGCGGCGCGCCGACGATATGCGGCGCAACGATCAACGCCACGGCAAGAGCCACCAGCGGCAGCGATCTGCGGAAGACGATAAGGCCGAGACCGGCCGCTGTCGCCACCACTGTTGCCCACCACCATATCTGGCGTTGGACAAGGTCGGCCGCCGGCATCGCCGGCAGTTCCGGCGGCAGGCCGAGGCCCGGCGCCAGCGTGAATGCGGCAAAGCCGGCCAGCCCCCAGAACAGGCCCTGGCGCCAATTGCCGATGCCGCCGGCGAATTCCGAAACCGCAACCAGGACCAGCGCAAAGCCGATGCCGGTGACGATATTGGCAACGACGCTGAAGCCGAAGCGTTCGAAACCGTCCGCCGGCGCCCAGCCTTCGTCTTCCGCCGGAGCCATTGCTTCAGCCGGTGCCGGCGCGGCGCTGCTCATAGCCGTCATGCCCGCGGCGTTTTCAGCCGGTGTCGCAGGTGCCGCGGCATGGTCATGGCCGCCGCCGGCCTGTTCGTAGACTTCCGCCTTTAGGATGAGCGGCACCGTGGCATAGGCTTGCATGCAGGCGAGAGCCACGCCGGCCACAAGCCCTGCGATCGCCGCGATGAACACGACGTTGCGAAACAGTGTCATGATGTCAGCCCCTTGTTAGTGGCAGGGAAAGCCCATCGAATGGCGATAGTCGTGCGCGGCATTGTGGACCGCATCGATATGCGAGAAGCCGACAAAGCCCATGACGAAAATGCCGAGGAATGCAGCAAGCGCCAGCTGCATGAGACGCGACTGCGAGGAGGCGGAAGCGCCGAGCGAAACGGAAGCGGTATTCATGTCTTGTCCTTTCGCCCTCCACCCGAGGGCATAGAAGTCAGTTTCCTGTCGCCGGCAGGTCTCCTGGCTCGCGGATCAGCGCCCTTCCCCACCTTCCCGAAGGCGAACCTTCAGTGGCATATGGAGAGGACTACCGCACACAGTTGCGGGGGCAGCCACGGCATTGGGCAAACAACTTGCCCTCACCGCATTCCCTCTTGGTTCCAAACGGAACCGACGACATCAGCGACTATAGGCAGAATCGCCGCGCCCGGCAAACCAAATTCCGCCGGATCGTGTGGCGAATGCGCCGCCTCGCCAAGCCCGGTCGGCCGGCGCCGCGATTGACAATTTTCGCAGCCGGGTGTCGGCTGGCGGATGGGGAGGAAGCCGGCATGCAACCCAGCCCGAATGAGCGCGGTCCCTACAACGGCCTGACGCGGGCCGAGCCGACGCTGCCGTCATCAGCCTATTGGGACATCGCGGCCTATCAGCGCGATCTCGAGGCCATCTGGTATCGCAACTGGCTGCTCGTCTGCCGCGAGGCCGACCTTGCCCAGCCGCTGGCTTTCAGGACGTTCCGCATAGGCACGCAGGAGGTCGTCGTGCTGCGCGACGAGACCGGCGAGTTGCGCGCCTTCCACAACACCTGCCGGCATCGCGGCTCGCAGCTTTGCCAGCAGAGCGAAGGACGGCTGAAGGCGCGGCTCATCACCTGCCCATACCATGCCTGGTCCTATTCGCTGCACGGCGATCTGGTGCGCGTGCCGTCGAAATCGCTGCCGGACGGCTTCGACAAGGCCGATCATCCGCTCTACCGGGTCGCGCTTTCGGTGTGGCGCGGTTTCGTCTTCGTCAATCTGGCGGAAGACGCTGCCGGCTCGGCTGAAACATCCTTCGATCCGGCATCCGGCAACCTCGCCAACTGGCCGTTGGAAACGCTGCTGAGCGGCCATGTGCTGCGCAAGGTGATAAACTGCAACTGGAAGGTATTTTGGGAAAATTTCAACGAGTGCCTGCACTGCCCCGGCGTCCACAAGGACCTGTCGCGGCTGGTGCCGATCTATGGCCGCGGCCTGATGGGCCGGCACGACGACCCCGAATGGGCGCGCCACGCCGACAATGACGCGCCGGAATTTGCCGGCGGCTTGCGGGCCGGGGCCGAAACTTGGTCGCGCGACGGGCGCGTCCACGGCTCGGTCTTTTCCGGCCTGACGCCGGGCGAGCGTGCCGCCGGGCAGACCTATGCCACCAGCATGCCGTCGATGTTCGTCGTCGGCCATGTCGACTATGTCAGGACCGTGCGGCTGGTGCCGCTTGGGCCGGAGCAGACCGAACTTACCGCCGAATGGCTTTTTTCGCCCGAAGCGCTCGCCGATCCGGCCGCCGATATCGACAACATCGTCGCCTTCGGTACCCAGGTGCTGGAGGAGGATGCTGATATCTGCGAGGTCAACCAGATGGGCCTGCGCTCGATGCGCCACAAGGCCGGCGTACTGATGCCCGAGGAATACGACTTGCACCGCTTCCACAACTGGGTGCGCGAGCGCCATGCGGCGCTCGAACATCAAAGCGATTTGGGCAGATAGCGCCAGGTGACGAAGCCGCAGGCCGCCGCCAGCAGGCCGAGTGTCGCGAAAACCGCGCCCAGTCCGAAAAACGCCAGCACGCCGGCCAAAGGCTTTCCGGCTCTGGCCTAAAGCAGCTCTGATGCCGACCGGTACCAACGCGACGCAAGGCCCTGCTTCTTTTGACGGTGGCAACCGTGATAGTCGTCTTGCCGGGGCTGAACCAAGACAGCGAGACCATGAGCATCGACACGCCGAGCGCAGCCGTTCAGGATCAACCGAAGTCGAAGCGCATCGCCGTTATCGACATTGCACGCGGCATCGCTTTGCTTGCCATGGCGAGCTATCATTTCACCTGGGACCTCGAATTCTTCGGCTACACCGATCCCGGCCTCACCGCCTTCGGCTGGTGGAAAATCTACGCGCGCTGCATCGCCTCGAGCTTCCTGTTCCTCGTCGGCATCAGCCTCTATCTCGCCCATGGCAAGAAAATCCGCTGGACCGGCTTCTGGAAGCGCTTCGCCATGGTTGCCGGGGCAGCGCTCGCAATATCGCTGGTCACCCGCATCGCCACGCCCGACGGCTTCATCTTCTTCGGCATATTGCACGAGATCGCGCTCGCCAGCCTGCTCGGCCTGGCGTTCCTGCGCCTCCCGGCGCTGCTGACGCTTGCCGTGGCGGCCCTCGTTATCGCTGCGCCTTTCTACTTGCGATCCGAGCTTTTCGATCATCCGGCTTTGTGGTGGGTCGGCCTGTCGGCGACCAACCCGCACTCCAATGACTACGTTCCGCTGCTGCCCTGGTTCGGCGCCGTACTTGCCGGCATCGCGGTTACCAAGCTCGCCGCCACCTCCGGCGCGCTGACGCGGCTGTCGGCCTTGGCGCCCGGCCGCTGGGCAAATCCGCTGGTCTTCATCGGCCGGCACAGCCTTGCCTTCTATCTGATCCATCAGCCGGTGCTGATCGGCTCGGTCTGGCTGTTTTCGCAATTCATGCCGGCGCAGGCCGAAACCAGGGAGGTGAGTTTTCTGAAATCCTGCCAGATATCCTGCGAGCAGGCACGCGACACCGAGTTCTGCTCCAGCTATTGTGCCTGCATGCTGGACACTCTCCAGGGCGAAGCCTCGCTTGACCGGCTCTACAGCAACGACCAGTCCCCGGAGTGGAAGGCGCATATTGGCGAGCTCGCCGGCACCTGCACCGCCCAAACCGAGGCGGCGGAACCGGGAACGCGCTAATCGAGGGAGGACAATAATGAGCGACAGTCACCCGAAACCCGTGCAGCAAAATCCTGGGCAGCCGAAGCTGGGGCACATCCCATGGCCGCCGCTGATCTATATCGCCGCCATCATCGTCAGCGTCGCGCTAGGGCTGTTCTATCCGCAACCGTGGATCGGCGATCTTCTCGGCGACATCCTGTTCGCCGCCGGCCTTGTGGGGTTGGTGGCGGTTGCCGCGCTCTGGTTCACGGCAATCCGCACCATGATCCGCGCCAAGACGACGCTCAACCCGAACGGCGTGCCTGACCATCTGGTGACTACCGGACCCTTCGCCGTCAGCCGCAACCCGATCTACCTCGCCAACACGCTGCTGCTGGTCAGCCTCGCCTTTGTCACTGGGATCGCCTGGTTCCTGCCGCTGGCGGTCATCGCGGCGTTCCTGACGCAGAAGCTGACGATCGAGAGCGAGGAGAAGGTGCTGACGGCCAAATTCGGCAAGAAATACCGGGACTACGCCAAAAGGGTGCGGCGCTGGATTTGAGCCGGCGCTGACGCCACGCTCATGTGGTGACGCCGAGTTCCACCAGCCGCTCGACGCAGGATTCCTCTGCCTGGTCGAGCTCGGCCAAGGTCTCTTCGAGGTCGCGGCGTTTCTGGCGCAAATCCTCGCGCTTTTCCTCGATGCGCTTGATCATCAGCTTGAGCTGGCCGACCTCGCCGGGCGGCTCCCTGTACATCTGGATGATTTCGCGGATCTCGTTGATCGAGAAGCCGAGCCTCTTGCCGCGCATGATCTGGCGGATGAGATGCCGGTCCGACGGACGGAACAGCCGAGTGCGGCCGCGTCTTACCGGCTGCACCAGCCCTTCGTCCTCATAGAAGCGCAACGTCCGCGTCGACACGTCGAATTCGCGGGTCAGCTCCGTGATCGAATAATATTCCCGCATCGTCACTCCAATGCCCCGGCCACGCCGCGAGTTCCAACTGGCCGGCGCCGCCGGCGCCCAGGCGCGTACCAGAATCGGCGGACAAGGCACCTTTCAAAGCCTCGCATGGCATTTACGTAAAAGTCAATTGAGGTGACGTTCAGCGCACGCCGAACCACCATGTGGCGAGCCCGAGAAAGGCAAAGAAACCGACGACATCGGTGACCGTGGTGACGAAAACCGCCGAAGCCACAGCCGGATCGATCTTGAAGCGGTCGAGCAGCAGCGGGATAAGGATGCCCGCCAGAGCCGCCACGAACATATTGATGATCATCGCAGCCGCAATGATGCCGCCGAGATTGCGATCGTGGAACCAGGCAGCAGCGACGAGGCCGATCAGGATGGCAAAGATGATGCCGTTGATGAAGCCCACCCCGATTTCGCGGCGGATGATGCGGCCGGCATTGTAGATGTCGAGGTCCCTGGTCGCCAGCGCCCGCACCGTGACCGTCATGGTCTGCGAGCCGGCATTGCCGCCCATGCCGGCGACGATCGGCATCAGCACCGCCAGCGCCACGATATGCTCGATGGTGCGGTCGAACAGGCCGATCACCGAGGCCGCCAGGAAAGCCGTCAAAAGATTGACCAGCAGCCAGGGCACGCGCGAGCGCGAGGTCGAAAAGATGCTGTCCGAGAGTTCTTCGTCGCCGACGCCGCCCATGCGCAGCAGATCTTCCTCGGCCTCCTGCTGGATGACGTCGACGACGTCGTCGATGGTCAGCACGCCCACCAGCCGCTCGTTCTCGTCGACGACGGCGGCGGACAGAAGATCGTATTGTTCGAATTCGCGTGCCGCCTCCTCCTGGTCCATGGTGGCCGGGATGGCATGCCTGGTCTCATGCATGACCTCTTCGACCTTGACCGAGCGCTTGGTACGCAGGATCTGGTCGAGGTCGATGGCGCCGAGCAGCTTGAAGCTCGGATCGATGACGAAGATCTGGCTGAAACGGTCGGGAAGATTGTTGTCCTCGCGCATGTAGTCGATGGTCTGGCCGATCGTCCAGAAGGGCGGCACCGCGACGAACTCCGTCTGCATGCGGCGGCCGGCGGTCTCTTCGGGATAGTCAAGCGAACGCCGCAGCCTGATCCGCTCGGTGAACGGCAGCTGCGACAGGATCTCGTCCTGGTCCTCCTGGTCTAGGTCTTCGAGAATGTAGACCGCGTCGTCGGAATCGAGATCCTGCACCGCCTGGGCGATCTGCGCATTGGGCAGACTGTCGACGATGTCGCGGCGAATCGCCTCGTCAACCTCGGTCAGCGCGGAAAAATCGAAATCCTTGCCCAGCAATTCGACCAGCGCGCGTCGCTGTTCCGGGTGCAGGGCCTCGAGCAGGTGGCCGAGTTCCGACTGGTGCAGATCGTCGACTTCACGCTTCAGCGTCAGCGTATCGCGATCGGCGATCGCGGCACCGATCTGGGCGAGGAACGACGACAGGATGACGCCGTCCTCGTCATAGATGTCGGCGCGGCGCTCCTCGGCGGCCCTGGCGCCGGTCATCTGTTCGTCCTGGCCTTCCACCAGCGCCTCCCGCCATCGGATTTCCGGATAAGGTGCCTGTCAGGTCTAACGCATGACCCTGACAATCGGAATCGATTTTGCGAAAGGACCATGCACAACGACAAATTGCTACAGCGCCGTTCGCGCGTCCAAACGACGCGGCGCATACCGGATGGTAGGAGGAGAGGACGTTCTACAAACCTGCGGCGCTGCAAACCTTCGCGGCGGCAGGTAAAGGGCAGCGTATCCCCCCGGTCAACCAGATGGGCAGATCGACACTGATTCAAAAACGGCGAGGCCGACAGTGCGAGGGCCTCGCTGGTATTGGACTGGAAGGCTTCCCGATCAGGCGGCGTGGCGCTTGGCCTCAGCCGCATAGCGGTCCAGGAGACCGCTCCAGCCACCCTCGGATTCGAAGGCCTCGCGCATCGCCTCTGCGGTTTCGCCCATGTTCTCCAGAAGCCTGTGCTCGAGTTCCACACGCGTCGCGTTCTCGCCGAGCGCGACAAAGCGGATCTCGACTTCGGTCAGCAATGCCGGATCGTAGCGCCAGCCGGCTCCAATGCGCCAGGCGAGCGTCAGCCTGGACGGCGGATCCCAGGCGAGAACCTCGCCCCAATCGCATTGTGACCCATCCTCGCCGATCTCGTACCAGCGGCCGCCGGCTTTCGGTTCGATCACCGCGGTCGTCAGGGCGGATTTGCCGATCGAGTGCGAAGCCGGCCACCAGCGCCCGAATCCTGTGGTGAACACATCGAATGCCTTGTCGAGCGGCACCTCCACCGTCACCGACTTCCTGACCGGCGCGGGCTTGATCATGGTCGTCATTTCCTCTTCTCCTTGCTGTTGTCGACTTCCCGTTTGAAGGCGTCGAGCGCATCGCCCCACATGCGGTCGAGCCAGGCACGCATCTCGCCGAGCCCATGCGGGTCGAGATGATAGATGTTGCTGGCACCTTTCGGCTCTGCGCGGACCAGCCGGGCTTCCTTCAAGACCTTGAGGTGCTGCGATACCGCCGGCTGCGAGACCGGAAGCACTCGCGTCAGATCGATGACCGAGCGTGGCCGATCGGCGATGAGCTCGAACACCTTGCGGCGCGTCGGATCGGCCAAGGCCACCATTCCTGCATAATCATAAATCATGACTTATGATAAGCTAAAACTTATGATAAGTCAAACAGGGAGCGGTGGACTATGTTTAAACGCCCGGCCGGTTCGGCCCCGAGCTCAGGTGGTGCGCGCGTTCGGGCAGCGTGCTAATCAGCCTGATCTTTTTGACGACAGGAGATGGCCGTGATCACCGGCAAGGAACTCATCCAGTGGGGTTTTAAGCCGGGCAAGTGGTTTCCGGGCGCCATCGCCGACGCGCAACGCATGGAACGCGAAGGACGCTCGCAGGACGACATCTTCGCCTATCTGCAAACACTGTTGCCGGTCGAGATGATGCCGATGACCAATGCGCTGGCGTTTAGCGTTTTCCTCGAGCCGGAAAACGATGTCGAGCGCGAAAACCTTGGCCTGGTGGTCGAGGCCATGGATGCCCTCCTGCGCACACCAACAGTCGTGTCCGGGGTCGTCATGCCTGACGCATGTCCGGCAGGAACCATTCCCGTCGGCGGTGTCGTGGCAGCGAGAAACGCCATCCACCCCGGTTTCCATTCGGCCGATATTTGCTGCTCGATGGCGATCACGGTGTTCAAGAGGAACGACGATCCGAAGAAGATACTCGATGCGGCGTTCGACGTAACGCATTTCGGGCCCGGCGGGCGCAAGGATCGGCGTGGTTGGGACATGTCGCGGGAACTTGCCGTGCGGTTTAAGTCGAACCGCTTCCTTTCCGACATTGTGCCTATCGGCGACAGCAACATGGGCACGCAGGGCGACGGCAATCATTTCCTCTATGTCGGTCATCTCAGGTCGACCGGACATAGTGTCGCCAAAAACGCCTTCCGGGGCGGCGTGGATCGAGGCTGAGACCGACGAAGGCCGCGCATACTGGGAAGCACTGCAAATCATTCGCGAGTGGACCAAGCAAAACCATTTCCGCATCCATGACCGCGTTCAGGGCGTCCTTGGCAACCAGATTGTCGATCGGTTCTGGAACGAGCACAACTTCGTCTTTCGCCGGGACGACGGGCTCTTCTATCATGCCAAAGGCGCAACGCCTTCGTTCTCTCGCTTCTCGGCCGACGACGATGGCCGTACGCTGATCCCGATGAATATGAGCGAGCCGGTCTTGATCACAGGCCACACCGACAAAAAGGCGTCGCTTGGCTTCTCCCCTCATGGTGCCGGCCGAAACATGAGCAGAACCCGCTACTTGCGCGACGTGATCGGCTCGCGGGAACTCGACGACGTTCTCAAGGCGGAAACGCGCGGGTTGGACATCCGGTTTTAGATGGGAAGACCAGACCTCTCCGAATTGCCGGCGGCCTACAAGAGCGCCAAACAGGTCATCGGCCAAATCGAGAAGCATGGCCTGGCGACCATCCAGGACTTTGTCGATCCCTACGGCTCGATCATGGCAGGCAATTGGGAAAAGGATATGCCGTGGAGAAACAAGAAATGAAACATCGGAAAATGGCGGAACGCTACCGAGCGGAAAGCCGAGTGCTTCCGCCGACGTCGTCTTGAACTCCTTTGCCAAGCGACTGCCGACCCACAACTACCTTACCTCTGACCGGCACGACCATGTCTCGAGCCGGCAAATGTCGACCACCGGGGAAAAGTAAACCTGGCGGCAAGGTTTTTACCTTATCGGTGTACGTGTCTCTCCGGCGAAACGTTAAGAACGGGTAAATTGGTTTGGCCCTAACCACGGAAGCCTCTCGCTACAGGCCCTCCGCCATATGGCAATTGCGCCTCTCCTTGTTCATGGCGACATACGTTTTAGGCGCATCTGCATTATATCCAGAAGTATTCTATACGTCAGCCTCAATCTATTCTCACAAGTTTCTTGTTGGCATTCCGGTGTTGTTTATCGGTGGCGTCTGCTGTGCCGCGCTAATCCATGGCCGGCGGCAACCGGTTCGCTACGCATTGGATTTGGTTCAAGGGCGCTGGCGCAGTTGTCTGCTGGTGCTGCTGTTCTTCTTTGCCAGCTTGACCGCGTTCTCTACCTACAAGATCGCCATCCCGTCCGTCGTCCCATACTATGCCGACAACTGGTTGGCCGACGCTGATGAATGGCTGCACGGGATGCCGCCATGGGAGATCGTCCATAAGCTCGACAGCAACAATTGGTCGTTCGTCGTCTTCAACAGCTATGAAGTCATTTGGTTTTACCAGTGGTTCGGCACCATCCTTTTCGTGTCGCTCTGGTCGGACGAGATTGCCCGCATCCGCTATCTCTGCGCAGCAGCGCTGACGTTGTCCGTCCTCGGAACGGTCTTGGCCCTGGCGCTGGCATCGGTCGGACCGGTTTACTACCACCACTTTGTCGGCGTGGATCGCTTCCACGGATTGAATGCGGCCCTGGACAGGCTGGACCATAGTTACATGATGCGGGAACCCGCGGCATATCTCCTGATGGCTTACCAGAGCGGCCGGCCAAGTCTTGGCGGCGGCATCTCGGCCATGCCAAGCATGCATGTCGCCTTTGCCGCATTGAACGCCTATTTGCTGTCATCGATCAATCGCTGGCTTGGCGTTCTGGGTTGGACCTTTGCAGCCCTGATCCTGTACGGATCGGTGTTCACTGGCTGGCACTATGCCGTGGACGGCTACGCATCGATCGTTGTTGTATCGGTGATCTGGTGGGCGACCGGACGCCTGGTGCGCGAATAGTTATGTGCGCTTGTCGATAGATGGCCATGCCCGCCGATGGCCATTTCGCATAAGCCAAACTCGCGACCGCAATCAGGCAAACAGCACGTGCCCTGACAAGGACGCTCCCTGCCGTGCTCGAATTCAACGGGCAAGAGATTCCGCTTTCGAATTTAATGGTGCGGTCGAGATGCAACGCCGCAACGCCAAGAGCTGTTCTCGCCGAACCAATGTCGCGTTTGGGGCCGAAGAACGAACATGAAGTAATCGCGGAAGCGGTGGCCACCTGAGATGTGGCGGCGATGTTCGAACATCTGGCCGGCTGGCTGTCCTCCGATAG
>NZ_JAMYVK010000015.1:0-2500 GCF_040323975.1 Mesorhizobium sp. M0019
CGCCTGACCTTCACGCATCGCCATCATAGAGCCCGCCGCGCCCACGCACGCGTGCCAATCATGCGGCCTTCGTCGTATGCGTACGCTTCGTGCGAGGCCTGACGGGATCGAACCAATCGGCCAGCAAAACGAAAACGGCCCGCACAAGGCGGGCCGTTTTCGTATTTTGGTTGCGGGGACAGGATTTGAACCTGTGACCTTCAGGTTATGAGCCTGACGAGCTACCGGGCTGCTCCACCCCGCGTCAACCCTAAAGGTAAGCCTTGGCTCACCGGATTCAAGCTTCCGCCAAATGAAAGGGCCGCTTACGCGGCCCGATATCCCGTTGGCGGGCCTGTTCGTAAGGAGAAGATTAAACAACGTGCGCTTGGCAGACCTGGCAGCGACCTACTCTCCCGCGTCTTGAGACGAAGTACCATCAGCGCTGGAGCGTTTCACGGCCGAGTTCGGAATGGGATCGGGTGCAGCCGCTCCGCCATAACCACCAGGTCGGCAAAACGCACGTTGCTCGAGAAGCTGTTTTCTGTGCCATCCATCTCGGCGCAATCCAAGGATTGTCACCAGAAATGGGCATTAGGAATGAGAACGATCAAGCCGATCGAACTATTAGTACCGGTAAGCTTCAAGCGTTGCCGCTCTTCCACACCCGGCCTATCAACGTGGTCGTCTTCCACGGTTCTCAGGGAATACTCGTTTTAAGGTGGGTTTCCCGCTTAGATGCCTTCAGCGGTTATCCCGTCCGGATATAGCTACCCTGCTATGCGGCTGGCGCCACAACAGGTCCACCAGAGATCCGTCCATCCCGGTCCTCTCGTACTAGGGACAGATCCTTTCAATATTCCTACACCCACGGCAGATAGGGACCGAACTGTCTCACGACGTTCTGAACCCAACTCACGTACCGCTTTAAATGGCGAACAGCCATACCCTTGGGACCTGCTCCAGCCCCAGGATGCGATGAGTCGACATCGAGGTGCCAAACAACCCCGTCGATATGGACTCTTGGGGGTCATCAGCCTGTTATCCCCGGCGTACCTTTTATCCGTTGAGCGATGGCCCTTCCACGCGGGACCACCGGATCACTATGACCGACTTTCGTCTCTGCTCGACTTGTCAGTCTCGCAGTCAGGCAGGCTTATGCCATTGCACTCAGCGAACGATTTCCGACCGTTCTGAGCCCACCATCGCGCGCCTCCGTTACTCTTTAGGAGGCGACCGCCCCAGTCAAACTACCCACCATACATTGTCCCGGACCCGGATAACGGGCCGCGGTTAGACATCCATAGTGATAAGGGTGGTATTTCAAGGGTGGCTCCACCTGAGCTGGCGCCCAGGTTTCAAAGCCTACCACCTATCCTACACATGCCACTACGAATGCCAATGTAAAGCTATAGTAAAGGTGCACGGGGTCTTTCCGTCTAACCGCAGGAACCCCGCATCTTCACGGGGAATTCAATTTCACTGAGTCTATGCTGGAGACAGCGGGGAAGTCGTTACGCCATTCGTGCAGGTCGGAACTTACCCGACAAGGAATTTCGCTACCTTAGGACCGTTATAGTTACGGCCGCCGTTTACTGGGGCTTCGATTCAGAGCTTGCACCCCTCCTCTTAACCTTCCAGCACCGGGCAGGCGTCAGACCCTATACGTCGTCTTGCGACTTCGCAGAGCCCTGTGTTTTTGATAAACAGTCGCTACCCCCTGGTCTGTGCCACCCTCCCATGCTTGCGCATGAAAGGGTCACGCTTCTTCCGAAGTTACGCGTGCAATTTGCCGAGTTCCTTCAGCATAGTTCTCTCAAGCGCCTTGGTATACTCTACCAGTCCACCAGTGTCGGTTTCGGGTACGGTCTATAAGGAGGAGCTATTTCCTGGAACCACGCAGCAGCCCTTTCAATCCGATAAGATTGGACTACCTCAATGATCCGTCACTTCCTCCAGGCCCACGAATATTAACGTGGTTCCCATCGTCTACGCATTTCTGCCTCGACTTAGGGGCCGGCTAACCCTGCTCAGATTAGCTTTAAGCAGGAACCCTTGGACTTTCGGCGGGGGAGTCTCTCACTCCCCTTACGTTACTCATGTCAGCATTCGCACTTCTGATACCTCCACCACCCCTCACGGGTATGGCTTCATCAGCTTACAGAACGCTCCGCTACCGCTTGCATTGCTGCAAACCCTAAGCTTCGGTGTATGGCTTTAGCCCCGTTACATTTTCGGCGCAAAGACCCTTATTTAGACCAGTGAGCTGTTACGCTTTCTTTAAATGATGGCTGCTTCTAAGCCAACATCCTGGTTGTTTTGGGATCCTCACATCCTTTCCCACTTAGCCATAACTTGGGGACCTTAGCTGTAGGTCAGGGTTGTTTCCCTTTTCACGACGGACGTTAGCACCCGCCGTGTGTCTGCCGACTATTACTCCCAGGTATTCGGAGTTTGGTTAGGTTTGGTAATCCGGTGAGGACCCCTAGCCCATCCAGTGCTCTACCCCCTGGGGTATTCG
>NZ_JAMYVK010000015.1:7500-120008 GCF_040323975.1 Mesorhizobium sp. M0019
GCGGCAATCTGCCGAACATCTATGACGGCATCTACCGCACCGCCTATTCCTACGGCATGTCCAAGGCGATGACGCAACGGCTGATCAAGTTGCTGGCATCCGGTGTCGACTTTCAGTCGCGCCTCAATCCCACGGACCGCATCGAGGTGCTGTTCTCGCAGCCCGATGGCGACGACCAGGCGTCTGACGAATCCGAGCTGCTTTACGTCTCCGCGACTTTCGGCGGCACGACACGAAATTTCTATCGTTTCCAGATGCAGGACGGCAGCACCGACTACTTCGACGAAAACGGCAGCAGCGCCGAGCAGTTTCTGCTGCGCAATCCCTTGCCCAATGGCCGGTTTACGTCCGGGTTCGGTGCCAGGCGTCACCCCATTTTGGGGTATGTGAAAATGCACACCGGCACCGACTGGGCAGCTCCCGTGGGATCGCCGATCATTGCCGCGGGCAACGGCGTCGTCGAAAAGGCCGGCTGGGCCGGCGGCTATGGCAAGCAGATCATCTTGCGTCACGCCAATGGCTACGAGACGTCCTACAATCACCAGAGCGCCTTTGCCAAAGGCATCGAGCCGGGTGTTCGCGTTCGCCAGGGTCAGGTTATCGGCTATCTCGGCTCAACCGGCCTCTCCACCGGTCCGCATCTTCATTACGAACTGATCGTCAACGGCACAAAGGTCGATTCGATGCGCGTCCGCCTACCGGTCGGTAAGACGCTGAAGGGCGACGACCTCGTCGCCTTCAAGCGCGAGCGCGAACGCATCGACGACCTGCTCAAGCAGGAAGACAGCAATCAGTTGAAGGTCGCGAGCGCCAAGATCGAAGGCTGAGCCGACGTTTTTCGTCGTCAGCCCTGCTGATTCGCCGTGTCGCGCGCCCATGGCAGCCGCTCGCCGGAAACCGTCGTCCACGCGGTGATTGCCGAAAACAGGCAAAGCAGCGCGGTCACCGCGGCAACGGCGGCGAATGCCGCGTCGCTGGCGGCAAGTCGTGCCGTATCGAGGCCGGGCGCCAGGCCGGCTGGCGGCGGTTCGCCGAAACCCGGAATGCCGGAGCCGGCAGCGGTGCCGAGCACGCCAGCATAGACCCAGGCCGCCAGCGATCCCATCGCCGCCACGGCAATCAGGCCGCCGATGCGCGAGACGGCGTTGTTGATGCCCGAGGCCGCACCCGTATCCTTGTCCTCGACCGCCGTCATGACGGCGGTCGACAGCGGCGATACCACCAGCGCCATGCCGAACCCCATCAGAGCCATCAGCGGGAATACCCCGATCCAGAAATTGTGGATGCCCCAATAGGCCAGCAGGGCAAGTCCGGCAAAGGCAAGAGCCACAACCAGACTGCCGCTGGCGATCGGAAAGCGAGGCCCGATGCGGTCGGACCACTGGCCGACCGGTCCGGACAACACTGCGATCAATGCCGAAAGCGGCAGGAAGATGAAACCGACCTCGGCCGCGCTCAGCCCCCATCCGGCGATCATGAGCATCGGCAGATAGAACAGATTGGCCGACAGCGCGAAATAAAGGAAGAAGGTCGCCACATTGGCGCCCGCGAACGCGCCGATTCGAAACAACGACAGCTCGATCATCGGCTCGCGCCGCCGGCGCTCGAAGACGATGAACACGACGAGCAAAACCGCACCGGCGGCAATACTCGGGCCGGACATCAGCCCCTCCCCGTCGCCGCTCATCGAGGTCAGACCGTAAGCGAGAGCTCCGAACGCCAATATGGCGAGTGCAGCGCCGCCGAGATCGAGGCCGCGCTTTTCCGCCGGCGCGTCGGCAGGGACCTTGGCCAGCAGAAGATAGACCGAGATAAGGCCGAGCGGCAGATTGATGGCGAAGATCGCCCGCCAGATGCCGTCGCCGAACGCCGACAGCACGAAGCCGCCCAGCACCGGGCCGAGCGCCGTCGTCAGTGCTGATGCTGCGGCCCAGATGCCGATCGCCCGGCCGCGTTCCTTTTTCGGATAGGCTTTGGCGATAATGGCCAGGCTGCCCGGCACCATGATGGCCGCTCCGACACCCTGGATAGCCCGAAACGCAATAAGCGCCGTCGGGTTAGGCGCCAGCGCGCAGGCAAGCGAGGCGGCAATGAACAGGACGATGCCGGCGGCGAAGGAGTGGCGCAGGCCGAAGCGATCGCCGGCGGCGCCGCCGACGAGAATGAGGGCTGAGAGTGTCAATGCGTAGGCATTGGAAATCCATTGTGCCTCGGCGAGGCTGGCGCCGAGGTCGACGCGGATCGCCGGCGTCGCAATGGCCAGGACCGACCCGTCGATGAAGCCGAGCGCAGAAGCCAGGATCGCGGCGATCAGCACGAACCGCCGCTGCGCCTGCGGACAGAACGTATCGGCGGGAAGTGAGCCGGTCAGGGGAACGGCGCCGGTACCGACTTTGGTTGGCGTGTGCATGCCGCCTTACCTAGATCGCCGGCGCGCCGGCGACAACCGGCCAGCACGCTGTTCTCGTTGAAACCAGGCCCAACCTGGCCACACAGGCAGGATCACGCCGCTCACAGGGTGCAAACGGCAAGTGCCGTGCTAAGCTTCTCGCAGCGCTACAGGCAAGGGGGAAATACCGCATGAAACGACCGCTCGAACCCTCGGCGGAAGGACGCGGGCGCGTCGTCGGCATCACCGACGGCGTGTTCGCCATCGCGCTCACCCTGATCGTTCTCGAGATCAGGGTGCCGGCGCATGAAACGGTGCATTCCGAACGCGAGTTGATCACAGCGATCACAGCACTGGCGCCGCGCTTCCTGACCTATGCGCTCAGCTTCCTGACGCTGACCATCTTCTGGTTCGGCCAGCAGGCGCAACACGGGCTGATTGCAAAATCCGACCGGCGGCTTGCCACGCTGAACCTCTGTTTCCTCGGCTTCATCGCCTTGCTGCCGTTCTCGACCGACCTTCTCGCCGACTTCCTCGAATTCAGGACAGCGGTGCTCGTGTACTGGTTCAATCTTTTGATGCTCGGACTGACGCTGCTCGCCAGTTGGCGCTACGCGGACAAAAACGGATTTCTGGCCGAAGGTGTCGACGCGGAGACCACCCGAACGGTCTATCTGCGCATCGTCAAGGCACAGATCCTGTGGGCCGTCGGCGCTGCACTCTGCCTGATCAGCCCGTTGCTCAGCGTCGGCTTCATCCTGGTGGTGCAGCTGATCTATGCCGCAGCGCTGCGCGCGCCACTGCTGCGCAAGGTCATCGGGTGATTCGGGCGAAGGCGTCGCGCTTTAGTCGACGAACTCCACGATAACGCCGGGCGTCACGATCTTGGCAAGCTCGCGCGCGTCCCAATTGGTCAGCCGCACGCAGCCATGGCTTTCGGTCTTGCCGATCTTGGACGGATCCGGCGTGCCGTGAATGCCGTAGGTCGGCTTGTCCAGCGCAATCCAGACCGAGCCGACCGGGCCGTTCGGCCCCGGCGGGATGGTCAGGATCCTGTCGTTTTCGCCCTGCTTGAAATTGATGTTCGGGTTGTAGGTGTAGTTCGGGTCCAATGCGACACGCGACACCGCATGCGTGCCGGACGGCGACGGCGTGTCGGACGAGCCGATAGTCGCCGGATAGGCTGCGACCAGCTTGCCCGCAGCATCATAGGCGCGGACCTGCTTATTGGACTTGTCGGCGATGATGCGCGCCACCGGCGTCGCCACCAGCCTGCCGAAATTGGCGACCTTGATGATGGTGCCCGGACGATTGAAATTGGCGTCCGGATTGAGCTTGTTCAGATAGGTTTCATCCATATGGAAGCGCTCGGCCAGCGCTTCGGGTACCGACGTGTAGCCCATCCGATCGAGCTGGGCCTTTTGGCTGTAGTCCTCCGGTATCGAGGCGACATAGGGGCCGGCCGCATCCTCGGGCGTGATCGTGTAGGAGGCGAAGGCATCGCCACCGGATTGCGCCAGGGCCGCCTGGATACCGACCGCGTCGGTCGATTTCAGATTGCTGCCGGTGATTTCGTTATAGGCGGCGAGTGCCTTGTCGACATTCGAGCCGAAGCGTCCGTCGATGACGCCGGGCGATGCACCGGCACGGTCGAGCAGCACCTGCAGTGCCGCCACGTCCTCGCGGGCGCCGAGCGCAAGCGACGGGTCGACCGCCGTCTTGCCGCCAGTGCTTGGCGGCGGGGCTGTGTCTGGCGGTAAGGCCGCCTGCTCGTTCGGCACCGTCGGCTCGACCGGCTCGATCGAGGCCTCGTTGAGCGGCTGGCGCTCGATGGTGCGCGGCTTTACCGGCTGCGCTGCCTCCGGATAACCGTTGCCGTAGCCGTCATCCCGTGGCGCTTCGGGGAAGGCTTCCACCGAATTGTCGCCATAGGGGTCGTACTCGTCAGCCGGCGGTATGATGACCCTGCCCTCGTCTTCCATCTGCCTGCGGCGGAACCGCGCCGTGTCCTCAGGGTCGTCGAGATAATAGGGGTCGTCCTCCACCGGTCCGAGGTTGCGCAAGCGCTCGCGGCGCAAGGCGCGGCGGTCGAGCCTGGTCTGCGGCGGCTGGATGGCGATGACCTTGCCGGTCTCCGCATCGACGATGACGCGGTTTCCCCTGGCATCGTAGTAGATATCGAGATTGCCGTTCTGGGCGACAAGAATGCCGCCGCCATTGGCGGCACGAACCACCCGTGGCGCGGTATCCACTATTGGCGAGGCCATCGCATTCGACGCCAGCAGCCCGGCAGCAAGCGCTGAAAGGGTGAAGATGGTGCGCAACATGATGGCCAAATTCTCCGGTCCGTAATTGCCGCCGCCGGCATTGTCTCTTCAAAGCGCCGCGCGTCTTTTTCGACGCGCAAAGGACGCTCTAACGCTTTAAATCTCCGCATCGTGCTTTGCGAAAATCAAAACTCGATTTCGGGCCGATGTGGTAGGCGAACCCCTTCGCCAGCAAATCAGTTGCCAACGATAAGGTTCCAATATGAACCGGGCATGAAGATGGCGGATTTCTGACCGATTAACCGGCAGCGAGTCCCAATTCCTTGCGCGCCTGCTTCGTCAGCTTCAGCACGACAAGACGGTGGCTTTCGCGCCGGTAATCCTTCAGCGCGCCATCATCCATGCTTTCGCCGGTCTGGCGCTGGATCCATTTCATGCCGCGTGAGGCAAGATAGGGCGCGGGCCGAAGGCCCGGCTGCTCCCTCAGCACGTCATAGGCGATGTCGGAGCATTTGAAGGTAACGAACGGCTCCTTGCCCTCACTCCAGCCGCCGATCGCGAAGACCTTGCCGCCGACCTTCCAGACACGGGCGCCGCCCCACTGCACGACATGGGTCGCCGAAGGCAGCGAGGCGCAGAAGCTGTTATAGTCGTCCAGCGTCATCTGCGCCCCGCCAGTGATGTTGGACCATGAACCGAAGGCCGGCGTAACAAAAGGGTATGCCGGTTTTTCGGAAAGGATCATGGTCGAGATTGAAGATAGGAATTCCATCCCGATTCGATCGGGATGGAACAGGCTCTTGGCTTGAGCTCAGGCGGCCGCTTCGGTTGCCACGACTGCCGGCTTCGAGCGGAAGTTCAAGCGGTCGGACCCAGCGGTGACCTTGACGGTCGAGCCGTCGAGGATCTCGCCGAGCAGGATCTTTTCCGCCAGCGGGTCCTGCAATTCCTTCTGCATCACCCGCTTCAGCGGCCGCGCGCCATAGGCAGGGTCATAGCCCTTGGCCGCCAGCCAATCGATCGCCTCCTGATCGAGCGAAAGCGCGATCTTGCGGTCGACAAGCAGGTTTTCCAGGCGCTTGAGCTGGATCTCGACGATACGACCCATATCCTGCCGGCGCAGCCGGTGGAACAGGATTACCTCGTCGATGCGGTTGAGGAATTCCGGCCGGAACGAAGCCCTGACGACATTCATCACCTCGTCGCGCACGACGTCGACATCCTGGTCCTCGCCGAGATTGACCAGATATTCGCCGCCGAGGTTCGACGTCATGATGATCAGCGTGTTGCGGAAATCGACCGTGCGGCCCTGCCCATCGGTCAGCCGGCCGTCGTCGAGCACCTGCAGCAGCACGTTGAAGACATCAGGATGCGCCTTCTCGATCTCGTCGAAAAGCACGACCTGATAGGGCCGCCGCCGTATCGCTTCGGTCAGCGCGCCGCCTTCCTCATAGCCGACATAGCCGGGGGGCGCGCCGATCAGCCGGGCGACCGAGTGCTTCTCCATGAACTCCGACATGTCGATGCGCACCATGGCGCTCTCGTCGTCGAACAGGAAGCTGGCCAGGGCCTTGGTCAGCTCGGTCTTGCCGACGCCCGTCGGCCCGAGGAACATGAACGAGCCGAGCGGCCGGTTCGGGTCCTGCAGGCCGGCGCGCGCACGGCGCACCGCTTTTGATACCGCCTGCACCGCCTCGCCCTGGCCGACGACGCGCTTGCCGACCTCGTCTTCCATGCGCAACAGCTTGTCGCGCTCGCCTTCCAGCATCTTATCGACCGGGATCCCCGTCCAGCGCGAGACAATATGGGCGACGTGATCGGGACCGACCACTTCCTCGACCATGCCGGCCTTGCCATCCCTGGCTTCAGCCTGCTTCAGCTGCTTTTCGAGTTCCGGGATCTTGCCATAAGCAAGTTCGCCGGCGCGCTGGAATTCGCCCTTGCGCTGGGCAATGGCAAGTTCGTTGCGGGCTTCGTCGAGCTGCTTCTTGAGGTCGGCGGCAAGCCCGAGCTTCTGCTTCTCGGCCTGCCATTTCGAGGTCAGCTCGGTCGATTCCTCCTCGAGGTTCGAGAGTTCCTTCTCGAGCCGGGCGAGCCGGTCTTTCGAGGCATCGTCCTTCTCGACCTTGAGCGCCTCGCGCTCGATCTTGAGCTGCATGATGCGGCGGTCGATCTCGTCCAGCGCCTCGGGCTTCGAATCGACCTGCATGCGGAGCCGCGAGGCGGCCTCGTCGACGAGATCGATCGCCTTGTCCGGCAGGAAGCGGTCGGCGATGTAGCGGTTGGACAGGGTTGCGGCCGCGACCAGTGCCGAATCCGAGATGCGCACCTTGTGGTGCTGCTCGTATTTCTCTTTCAGGCCGCGCAGGATCGAGACGGTGTCTTCGACCGTCGGCTCATTGACGAAGACCGGCTGGAAGCGGCGGGCAAGGGCCGCATCCTTCTCGACATGCTTGCGGTATTCGTCGAGCGTGGTTGCGCCGACACAATGCAGTTCGCCGCGGGCGAGCGCCGGCTTCAGCAGGTTCGACGCGTCCATGGCGCCATCCGCCTTGCCGGCACCGACAAGCGTGTGCATCTCGTCGATGAACAGAATGATGCCGCCGGCGGCAGACGTGACTTCGGAAAGCACCGCCTTCAGCCGCTCCTCGAACTCGCCGCGGTATTTGGCGCCGGCGATCAGCGACCCCATGTCGAGCGCCATCAGCTGCTTGTCCTTGAGCGATTCCGGCACATCGCCATTGACGATGCGCAGCGCCAGCCCTTCGGCGATCGCCGTCTTGCCGACGCCGGGTTCGCCGATCAGCACCGGGTTGTTCTTGGTGCGGCGCGACAGCACCTGGATGGTGCGGCGGATTTCGTCGTCGCGGCCGATGACCGGATCGAGCTTGCCCGCGCGGGCGTCCGCCGTCAGGTCGCGCGCGTATTTCTTCAGCGCGTCGTAGCCCTGCTCGGCGCTCGCCGAATCGGCGGTGCGACCTTTGCGTACGTCGTTGATGACCTGGTTCAGCGCCTGCGGCGTGACACCGGCCTTGGACAGGATGTCGGCGGTCTTGGCCGATTTTTCCATGGCAAGCGCCTGCAAAAGCCGTTCGACGGTGACGAAGCTGTCACCGGCCTTCTTGGCCAGTTCCTCGGCGGTCGAGAACACCTTTGCCAGCGGCTGCGCCAAATAGAGCTGGCCATTGCCGCCCTCGACCTTGGGCATTGCCTCCAGTGCCGTTTCGACGCCGAGCTTGACGTCACGGACATTGCCGCCGGCGCGCTCGATCAGCGACGCAGCCAGGCCCTCGTCGTCATCGACAAGGACCTTGAGGATATGCTCGGGGGTGAATTGCTGGTGGCTGCGGGAAAGCGCCATGGTTTGCGCGGACTGGATAAAGCCGCGCACGCGCTCGGAATATTTTTCAAGATTCATGCCTGTCTCCTTCCGTCACCGGCCCGCTTCGCGGCACCGGATCAGATTGCGGTGACGGACCCGCCCGTTCGAGCCGGATCCTGTTCACGCAAGATATGGGACGCAAACCACGGACCCTCAAGACTCGACACTGGCGAACGCATAATATTCCGAGCGCGCAAAACAAAAACGGCGGAGATTTCTCTCCGCCGCCTAGGGTAAACGATGCGCTAAGATCGCCTGAACGTTTCTTCGATCAATTCTCGACGTCGGCAATAATAGGTTGACCGCCGGCGTCTTCAGCCGGCGCTGCATCGACCTTGCCAGTCTCGGCACTGTCAGGGACGGCATTGTCGTTGCCGCCATTTGCCTGTTCGACATCGAGCCGCGGACGGCGCGGACGCCTGGGGCGGCGTGCCGGGCTGTTTTCGGCCGCGGCTTCGTTGAGCTCGGCCTGGGCGGCGAGACCCGCCGGCGAAAGGTTTTCGAATTGCGGTGCGGGCTCGCTCACAAAGACCGGCTCAGCGGCCGGTACGGGCTCCGCCTGCGCCGGCGTCTCGTCGCGCCGTGGCTGTTCGACGCGCTGTCCACCCTGCTGCTCGCCGCGCGCGCCATACTCGCCGCGCTGGCCGTAACCGCCATTGGGGCGACGGTCGCGGTGGCGTCCGCCATTGTTGTCGCGTCCGTCACGGTTATCGCGGCCGCCCCGATTGTCGCGGCTGTTTTCCTGGTTCAGAGCCAGCTCGGCCGGCGTGCCATCGATGACCGGCTGCGGGCCGGCCCCGTGATTGACCGCCGAACCCGACGTCTCGTTGGCATTGTTGTTGCCGGCATTGTCGAACTCGTCGCGATCCTCGTCGCCGTCATCGTCGAAATCGTCGCGATTCTGTTGGGCGTTCTGGATCGGCATCTGCGCCTGAGCGGCTGCGATGATGCGGTTATAGTGCTCTGCATGCTGGAGATAGTTTTCCGCCATCACCCGGTCGCCGGAGCTTTGCGCGTCACGGGCAAGGGTTGCGTACTTCTCGGCAATCTGCTGAGCCGATCCGCGGATCTTCACGTCCGGGCCGTTGCTCTCATAGTTACGCGTCAGGGGATTCGGCCCCTTACGATTGTTGTTGTTATTGTTGTTGCCGCCGCCGCCACTGTTGTTGCGACCGCGCATGCGCCTGTTTTGCTGTTGTGGCCTCATTAGACTCTCTTCACTTTGAAATTTTCGAAAAACTCTTCACGAACGGAGGCGCTCATGCGGCCAGCCGTTTCGTTCCTTCACCGGCGTTCGCCCGCATCAATTGCGTTGGCGCCACGTGCCATCCTGTTCCGGTTACTTCACTTGCCGGACGATTCCCGCACGAAGCTTGGGCGTCGTTTGCGCAAGAAGGCAGCTATTTCCAAGGAAACCGAATCGCTAAGAGCACTGCCTGCTTCGTCTCATCCGGTTATGGCGACCCTAGCCGCATTCCCCGGTATTGCCAAGCGCTTTTTTCGCACTGCATCACGGCTTCCACCGTTCGAACACAAGAACTCTGTCGTTTCCGCCGAGATCACGAAACACCCCGACAGAACGGTACCCGGCCGCGGAGAATATCTCCGTAACCTGTTGGTGCTGCGTATGGCCGATCTCGACCGCAATCCTGCCTTGGACTTCGAAATACGCTGCCGCTCCCGCGGCGATCTTCCTGTAGGGGCTCAGACCGTCCACACCGCCATCGAGGGCCTGACGTGGATCGAAACCGCGGACCTCGTCCTGCAGATTTCCAATGTCGTCTGACGGTATATAGGGAGGGTTTGCGACAATTACATGGTACCGGCCAGAAACTTTTTCAAACCAGTCGGATTTGAGCGGCGTGAACCGGCCGGCGAGCCCCAATTCCCCGGCATTGCGCATGGCTGTGGCCAGCGCCTCCTGCGAAATGTCAACGCCGGTGGCGGTCGCGGCCGGAACGGCGCTGAGCAGCGCCAGCGCGATGGCACCGGTACCGGTCCCTAGATCGAGGATGCGGCAGCCGCCCTCGCGTGCCGCCATTGCCTTGACGAAGGGCAGTATAGCCTCGACCAGCGTTTCGGTATCCGGCCGCGGCTCCAGCGTTTGCGGCGAAAGCGAAAGGCGCAAGCCATAGAATTCGCGGTAGCCAAGGATTCGGTGCACCGGCTCGCCGGCGATGCGCCGCCGCAAGGCGGCTTCGATTACCGCCGTCACGTCCGTATCGACAGCGCGCCCGGGATCGGCGATGGCCTGCGTGCGACTGGTGCCGGAAAAATGCTCGACGATCAGCCTGGCATCGAGCGCCGGATCCGCGATCCCGGCTGCGGCGAGCCGGTTTCGCGCCTCCCGCAGTAGTGGCGCCAGCGTGGCGGGCAGGCTGTCAGCCATCGACGCCGATATCGGCGAGCAGCTTCGACTGGTGATCGGCTATCAGCGCGTCGATGACCTCGTCGAGTTCGCCCATCATCACCCGGTCGAGCTTATAGAGCGTCAGGTTGATGCGATGATCGGTGACGCGACCCTGCGGAAAATTATAGGTGCGGATGCGTTCCGAGCGGTCGCCCGAGCCGACCTGCGACTTGCGCGATTCGGAACGTTCCTCGTCCGCCTTGCTGCGCTCGAGGTCGTAGAGCCTGGCGCGCAGGATCTGCATGGCCTTCGCCCGGTTCTGGTGCTGCGACTTTTCCGCCTGCACCACCATGATGCCGGTCGGAAGATGGGTGATGCGCACGGCCGAATCGGTGGTGTTGACGTGCTGGCCACCGGAACCCGAGGCGCGCATCGTGTCGATGCGGATGTCTTCGGCCCTGATGTCGATATCGACCTCTTCCGCTTCCGGCAGCACCGCGACCGTCGCCGCCGAGGTATGGATGCGCCCGCCCGCCTCGGTCGTCGGCACGCGCTGCACCCGGTGCACGCCGGATTCGAATTTCAGATGGGCAAAGACGCCCTTGCCCGAAACGGTCGCGATGATTTCCTTGTAGCCGCCGACCTCACCCTCGCTGGCCGACACCGTCTCGAAACGCCAGCCATGCGCCGCGGCATAGCGCTCGTACATGCGAAACAGGTCGCCGGCGAAAAGCGCCGCCTCGTCGCCGCCGGTGCCGGCGCGGATCTCGAGGATGGCGTTCTTGTCGTCGGCGGCATCCTTGGGCAACAGCAGGATCTGGATGTCCTTCTGCAGCGCCTCGATGCGATGCTTGACCTCCGGCAGGTCGGCCTCGGCCAAGGCGCGCATCTCGGCGTCGGTGCCCTTGTCGGCGAGCATCGCCTCCAGATCGCCCTGTTCGTGCTCCGCGGCGCGCAGTGCCCTGATCTTTGCCACCATCTCCTGGATGTCGGCATATTCGGAGGCCATCCTGACATAGGCGTCCGGCGCTGGCCCGGCCGACATCTGCGCTTCGAGCATGTCGAAACGCTTGACGACTTGATCCATACGGTCGCGGGGCAGGTTGATCATGGCGAAGTCTATAGCGGTATAGAGCGGTCGTCGGCAAAGGCTTGCAGCAGCGCCCGCATCGGCAGGCCATGCGCCGGCGCCATCAGATTGTCGTCGAAGAACGCTTCCAACTCGCTGAGCGGCAGTTCCTTCAGCATCGCCTTGACCGGGCCGATCGATGCCGGCGACATCGAGATCGAGCGGTAGCCAAGGCCGATCAGCGCCATCGCCGAGATCGGCTTGCCGGCAAGTTCGCCGCACAAGGTCACCGGCGTCTGGTTGCGCGCCCCGGCGTCGGCAATTTGCCTCAAAACACGCAGGAACGGCGTCGACAGCGGGTCGAAGCGGTCGGACAATTGGGTATTGCCACGGTCCACCGCCATGACGAACTGGAACAGGTCGTTCGAGCCGACCGAGACGAAATCGACCGCCTTCATCAACTCGTCGAGCTGGAACAGCAGCGACGGCACCTCCAGCATCGCCCCCACCTTAAGGCTGGTCGGCAAATGATGGGCAAAGCGCGACAAATGCCGGACCTCGCGATCGATGATCTCGCGCGCCTGCGCGATCTCACCGAGTTCCGTCACCATTGGCAGCATCAGCTTCAGTTCGCGCCCGCCGCACGCCTTGAGCAGCGCGCGGATCTGGGTGCGCAGCAGGCCAGGCCGGTCGAGCGTCAGGCGGATGGCGCGCCAGCCGAGCGCCGGGTTCTCCTCCTGGATCGAGCCCTTGAAATAGGGCAGCACCTTGTCGCCGCCAATATCGATGGTGCGGAACGTCACCGGCTTGTCGCGCGCCGCCTCGAGCACGTCACGGTACAAGCGCTCCTGGGCTTCCGCGCGCGGAAAGGTCGAGGCGACCATGAATTGCAGCTCGGTGCGGAACAGGCCGATGCCGGCCGCGCCCGCTTCGGCCAGTTGCGGCAGGTCGACCGCCAGCCCGGCATTCATCAGAAGGTCGACCTGGACACCGTCCTTAGTCACCGACGGCTTCTTGCGCAGCTCGCGGTAGACCTCCTGCCGCCGCGCCCGGAAACGCACTTTCTCGGCATAGGCCGCCTCGAGGTCGGGCTGCGGGCGCAGATGGATCGCGCCTTCCTCGCCGTCGACGATGATGGCATCGCCGTTTTCCGCCATGGAAACGGCGCCCTTCATCTGGCCGGCGACCGGTATGCCCATGGCCCGCGCCACGATGACGACATGGCTGGTCGCGGCGCCGTCCTCCAGCACCAGCCCGCGCAGCTTGTCCCTGGGATAATCGAGCAGCTCCGCAGCACCCATGGAGCGGGCGACGATGATGGCGTCCTTGGGCAGCGAGGCCGCGACGTCCTCCGGTCCGCGCCCCATCAGCTGCCGCAGCAGCCGATTGGCGAGATCGTCGAAATCGCTCATCCGTTCGCGCAGATACGGATCGGTCATGTGCAGCATGCGGGCACGCATGTCGCTCTGCACCTTTTCGACCGCCGCTTCGGCCGTCAGGCCGTTGCGGATCGCCTCCTCGAGCCGGCGCACCCAGCCGCGGTCGTTGGCGAACATGCGATAGGCTTCGAGCACCTGGCGATGCTCGCCCTCGAAGGCGACGTCGCGGCGCTCCAGCATGTCGTCGATGGAGAGCCGGAGCGAGCCGAGGGAGGCGTCGAGCCGCCTGACCTCTTCCTCGCTGTCCTCGTTGAAAAGATTGGTGACGACGATGCGCGGCTCGTGCAGCACCACATGGCCGAGCCCGACGCCTTCGTTGAAGGACAGGCCGGTAAAGCTTACCGGGCGGCGCAGATCGAGCTCTAGGCCGGGCCTTGTCAGCCGCTCCAGATCGCCGGTGGCGATCATCTCGGCGATCACCATCGCCGTCGTTTCCAGCGCCTCGACCTCGTCGTCGCGATAATGGCGCATGGTCTTGTTCTGCACGACCAGGACGCCGAGTGTCCGCCCTGCCCGCAGCACCGGCACGCCGAGGAAGGAATTGTATATCTCTTCCCCTGTCTCCGGCAGGTAGGCGAAGGCAGGATGCTCCTGTGCGTTGGAGAGGTTGAGCGGCCGCGCCGAGGCCGCGATCGTGCCGACCAGGCCTTGCCCCAGCCTGAGCTGCGCCAGGTGGACGGCGTTCGGGTTCAGGCCTTCGGTGGCGTAGAGTTCGAGCACCGAATCGGCGCGCAGCACATAGAGCGAGCAAACCTCGGCAACCATGTTGGAGGCGATGTCGCGCACGATTCGGTCAAGCCGCTCCTGCGGCTCCAGCGGCTCTTGCATGAGCTCGCGGAGCCGTTTCAGCAAAACGCGCGGGCCACTGGCCGAATCACGCATCGCGGCTTCTTCTCCAATAGCGTTTCAACCGGTGCAGGTTGCCCTGCACAGCGGCACAAACGCAACAACTCAATTAGAGCGCCATCGTCCAATTGGACGCATAAAGACCGCTCCAAGATTTTCGATCCGCTGCATCCTGCCTTCCGAAAATCGATTCCGATTTTCGGGCCGATGCAGTCCGCTACTGCTTATCCAGACCGTACACGGAATGCAAAGTGCGAACTGCTAGTTCCGTATAGGGACCGTCGATCAGGATCGAAATCTTGATTTCGGACGTCGTGATGGCGCGGATGTTGATCGCGCGGTCGGCAAGCGCCTTGAAGGCGGTAGCGGCGACGCCGGCATGGCTGCGCATGCCGATGCCGATGACCGAGACCTTCGACATGCCGGCTTCCGACTGCACCACGTCGTAGCCGATCGTCGCCTTCAGCCGCTCGAGCACGGCGAGCGCCTTGTCGACGTCGCCGGATGGCACGGTGAAGGTCATGTCAGTGAACTTGCCGTCCTCGGAGATATTCTGGACGATCATGTCGACATTGATGTTGGCCTCGGCCAGCGGCCCGAAAATGCCGGCGGCGACGCCCGGCCGATCGCCGACGCGGCGCAACGAAATCTGCGCCTCGTCCTTGGCGTAGGCAATTCCGGTGACGACCTGCTGTTCCACGATCTCTTCCTCGTCGCAAATAAGCGTTCCCGGCGGATTAAGCAAATCCCCCATTCCTGGTGCGTCGGGATCGTCGAAGGACGACCGCACGAAAGTACGCACCCTGTGCACCATGGCAAGCTCGACCGAGCGCACCTGCAGGACCTTGGCGCCGAGCGAGGCCATTTCGAGCATTTCCTCGAACGAAATCTTGGCCAGCCGCCGCGCCTTCGGCTCGATGCGCGGATCGGTCGTATAGACCCCGTCGACGTCGGTGTAGATATCGCAGCGGTCGGCCTTGACCGCTGCCGCGATGGCGACTGCGCTGGTATCGGAGCCGCCACGACCGAGTGTCGCGATCCGATTGTCCGGCCCGATGCCCTGGAAACCGGCAACCACCGCCACCTGGCCTTCGCCGAAGCGCTTGATCAAGAACGCGCCGTCGATGTCGAGAATGCGCGCCGCGCCATGCGCGTTGTCGGTCTTGATCGGGATCTGCCAGCCTTGCCAGGAGCGGGCATGCACGCCGATATTCTGCAGCGCGATCGCCAGCAAGCCGGCAGTGACCTGCTCGCCGGACGCGACCACGGCGTCATATTCACGCGCATCGTGCATCGGCGAGGCCTCGCGCGTCCATTGCACGAGCTCGTTGGTCTTGCCGGACATCGCCGAGACCACGACGGCGACCTCATGGCCGGCGTCGACCTCGCGCTTGACATGACGCGCCACATTGCGGATGCGGGCGATGTCGGCGACGGAGGTTCCGCCGAATTTCATCACGATGCGCGCCATAGAAGCGAAATGCCTTTGACTGGATGCCGGACCGAAGGCCGAAAAGCGGAAAAATGCGCCAAGCTGTGGCCGGGCACTCAATGCGCGGCCTCCTTAGCCAAATGACAGTCGTTTCGCAAGGCGTGCCGCCGCTGCCGGCCGGGCGACACACCAGCGCAGCATCGCGCCTGCACTGCTTCTTGCCAAAATGGTGCTCGCTTCAGCCCAGCTGTGCCGTGGCTCTCCACAGGCGCGGATAATCGAGGACGAAACCGAGCGGCGAGACCTCCAGTGTCTCGTGGTAGCCGAACATCGGGGCGGCATAGGCGTAATGTGCAGCATCGACGCGCTGATAGGTTTGCTCGAGGCGAACGAGCCTGAGTTCGGGAAATGTCAGATAGGCTGCCGGCGCGGGCGTCGCCGTACCGACATCGAGGGCAAAACGGCGAAGCGCCAAAAGGTTTGTGGCGGGCGTGAAGCCGAGATCGACATCGATGAGACCGTCGACTTCCGCTTGATGTTCGCCGTTCAGCGTCCATTGGCGCTCGGTCAGCCGGTCGATCCTGTAATGCAGCTCTTGCGTGCCGAGAAAGCCGTCGGCGCGCGCCGATCGTGTATGCCAATCGGCGTCGCAGTCCGCCTCGTAGGCGATGCTGCACGGCTCGCCGTCCTGGACGAAAAGCGCCTGTCCCCTGAGGTTCCACCCGGAACTCGCTTCCGACAGAAGGCAAGCGTCGTGGCCTTCCTGGTCAAGCCGGCGCCAAAGAATGGAAGCAACCGTTCGCATCATTGCGCACTCCTCCGAACCCGATGTCTCTGCTTCGTCCGCCAAAGCCTAGGCGTTTCCTTCCGGCACACCATCAACTGACACGTGCTGACACAAATGCAGCCGGCAAAAGGCCGCGCCGGAAGGCATCGCGCGCATCGCACCGCCGGCGGTGAATTTCGCGCCTTGACATTCGCAGCCTCGCGCCCGACTTCCTAGCGTCCGAGGAGACCACGCCATGCCAGAGCCCCGACGATCGACGATCGATGCCGGAGAGGTGGAACGCTTTTCCGCCCTTGCTGCCGAATGGTGGAACCCGAACGGCAAGTTCCGCCCGTTGCACAAGTTCAACCCGATCCGGCTTGCCTATATCCGCGACCAGGTGGCGGCCCGCTTCGGCCGCGATCCGCGTGCGGCACGGCCATTCGAAGGCCTGCGCTTCCTTGACATCGGCTGCGGCGGCGGGCTTTTGTGCGAGCCGATGGCGCGGCTTGGCGCCGAAGTGGTCGGCGCCGATGCCTCCGCCACTAACATCGAAGTGGCCAAGCTGCATGCGGCGGAAGTCGGCGTGAGCGTGGATTATCGCGCCACGACCGCGGAAGACCTTGCCGATGCCGGCGAAAAATTCGACGTCATCCTCAACATGGAAGTGGTCGAGCATGTCGCCAATGTCGATCTGTTCCTGGCCAAATGCGGCGAGATGGTCAAGCCTGGCGGCATCATGTTCGTCGCCACCATCAACCGCACGCTGAAGGCCCTGGGCCTGGCCATCATCGGCGCCGAATATGTGCTGCGTTGGCTGCCACGCGGCACCCACCAGTTCGGCAAGCTGGTGCGCCCCGAGGAACTGGAAAAGGCGCTTGCCGGCGCCGGCCTGACCGTCATCGACCGCACCGGCGTCACCTACAACCCGCTCGCCGACCGCTGGCAGCGCTCGAAGGACATGGACGTCAACTACATGGTGCTAGCGGAGAAGGCATCCGTCTGAAGCTTACGCCTTCTGGCCTCTATGGCCTCTGGCTTTGCGCCTTGGTGGTGATGAACACGCCGGCGGTGATGATGACGGCACCGGCCCAGGTCAGCAGTTGATAGCGCTCGCCGAGGAAGAGGGTCCCGGCAAACAGCCCGACCGCCGCCGCGACGTAGCCGATCTGGCTGAGATAGACCGGGCCGCCGACCGCTTGCAGGCGGAAGAAGAAGGCGAACATCGCCGAGGCTGATGCCACCTGTGCCGCTGCGACCAGCGGCACGCCGCCGAGCGAGCCGAATGCATTGCCGCCAAGCAGGACCAGAATGCCGGCAAACAGCATCAAGGCTGCTGCCAGGTGGCTGCCGACGGCGAGCTCGATCGGGCCGGTGCCTTCGGGCCAGTCGACGGTGCGGTAAATGTTGCCGGCGGCGAGGCTGACCGGGATGAGCAGGCCCATCGCAACCCAGAAAAATTCGGCCGGCTGGCCCGCTTCGCCGCGCGTCACCGCCACCATGACTGCGCCGACGAAACCGACGACTATGCCGACGATGCCCAGCATGGTCGGGCGCCTGACGCCGAGCAGCATCGAGAACACCAGCGTGACGACCGGCGACAGCGTGAACATGATGCCGCTGTAGCCGGCGCCCAGATGCGGAATGGCTGAAAACATCAGCAGATTGGGGATTGCATATGAGACGGCCGCGGTGACGAAGAAATAGCGCAGCCTGTGCGGCGTAAGCCGCATGCGCTTCCCGTTGAGCAGCAATGCGCACAAAAGCACGCCGCCGGCACCAAGCGAGATGACGAAGGCCCAGACCATGGCGGCCACGCCGGCCGCCGTCGCGATCTTGCCGAACGGCAGCGTCAGGCCGAGCAGTCCACCGGTGACAACCAGAAGGCCAAGCGCCGAGTCCCAGAGAAATTTCATCGCACCGTCCCGTCGCCCGTTCGCGGCACTTGGCCAATATCGCAAGCTGAGGTAAGATAAGGTAAAGATTCTTCACGTCAAGATACATAACGGTGAGAGACATGGATCGCGCAGCAAAAGCGATCGGGCAATGGAAAAAGGAACGGCCGGATCTCGATGTCTCGCCGATGGCCGTGCTCGGACGGTTGAACGAGGCCGCCTCGCTGATCGCACGAGAGCGGCTGGCGCCGCTGTTTGCAAGTTACGGGCTGCAATCCGGAGAATTCGATGTGCTGGCGACGCTGCGTCGTTCCGGGCCGCCATACGCGCTGACGCCGACGGCTCTCTACGAGGCGACGATGGTGACGTCGGGCGCGATGACCAACCGCCTCGATCGGCTCGAGAAATCCGGCCTGATCAAGCGCGGGCCGCACCCCGACGATCGCCGCGGCATTGTCGTGCAGCTGACTAAAAAGGGTCTGGCGTTGATTGACGAGGCGGTTACCGCTCACGTCGCCAACGAGCACCAGATACTTTCTGGGTTAGCACGCCCGGAGCAGATCATGCTCGCACGCCTGCTCGAAAAACTGATAGCGAGCCTGAGTTAACCGAACCGGCCAAGGGCCGCGCCGAGGGGATGGAAAAGGTCAAATCCTGGCCGCCGAGCCTCGTTTGGGCCGGCGAACAGCTCTGATCTTGCCGCTGTTTCCGCCGCCACAGAAAAACTGGTCGCCGCCATCGGATTCGAGCCCCGACACGCCTGTTCCCGGCGGCATATCGAGCTTCTCAAGGACCTTTCCCGTTTCAGGATCGATCCGTCTGACATCGCTCTCCTCGCCCTCCCAGGTGCCATGCCACAGCTCGCCGTCGACCCAGCTGACGCCGGTGACGACGCGGTTGGAAACGATGGTGCGAAGGATTGCCCCTGTCTCGGGATCGACCTGATGAATCTTTCGGCCCCGATGCTGCCCGACCCAGAGTGTTCCTTCGGCCCAGGCGAGCCCGGAATCACCGCCATTGCCGGGCGCCGGGATCGTCGCCAGGACGTGGCCATTCTTCGGATCGATCTTCTGGATACGATCCTCGGCGATCTGATAGAGATGCTGGCCGTCGAAGGCCGTTCCGGCGTGTGCCGCGACATCGATCGAGCGCACCACTTTGCCGCTTGCCGGATCGAAGGCGTTCAATCTGTCGCCTGAGGCAAACCAGACATGCTCACCGTCGAAGGTAACGCCGTCTACGTGGTCGACACCCGGAAAGGGTCCATATTCTCGAAGGATTTCGGCTGCGGATCGTTCCATGATTCCATCCTAGTAGCCCGGCAGTGGGCCGGGGAGTAACAAGATTGTCGGGAAACCCGTCAGCGGTGGGGTCATCCAGCGACGCGCCCGTCCGCGGCCGAACGACTGCACCTTGCCGGCCAGGGCGAGTTGCTCGAGCGCTCGCTGCACGGTACGCGAACTGGCTCCCAGCACAATCGACAGGGCCGAACTCGACCAAGACTCGCCGTCGGCGAGAAAGGCGAGCACGGCGGCATGCTCTTCTTCGACGGGTGGCGCCAGCACGACGACCTCACCTGCGCGGCGCGGGGCCAGCGCAAAGCCCCGCTTCGTCGCGCTCACATCCGCCAAACTCCGAAGCTCCGCGCGAAGCCGCCCGACTTCGACCCGTAACCGTGCGCGATGTGATTCGTCCGCGTCCTTTCCGCGGAAAGCGCGCGCAATAAGCATACTTCTTGCCACGTCAGCCGGCCAGGCTTCGGCCAGCGCGCGGGCCAGCGCGAACAGCACCGGGCGGGTCGCCAGCGAGACGACGTTGTCTGCGACCCGCACGACATTGCGGCATGCATCCACCACGAGCGCCCCCGACGCCAGGAGCGCTTCGACTTCATCGAGCAGGAGGGGCCGTTCCCCGCCACGCGCGACAAGGCGTGCGGCCGGCGTGTCCAGCACCAGCGATGCGCTCTCCACCTCCGCGATCAGCGCGGGGATGCCGGACGCGCGCGCCGCCCGCGCCGCCAGGCCAAGCGCGGCGCGCGCAGGGCCGGTCCGCAAGCGGCGGATGGCGATGCCGGCGACAGCCAGCTCGTGGGCGGCCCGCGATGCCGGCGGCAGCGGCGAGGGATCGAAGCCGTCCAGCCTGCGCTCGGCTTCGTCGAGATGGCCGATCAGCAGCAGGCGCCGAACGTCGAGGTTGCGCGCATGCGCGGCGTTGACGCGGTCGCCATGCTTTTCAAGCGTCGCCCGTGCGGCGTCGAGTGCCTTGGCCGGCCAGGTAAGGTCGCGCGAGACGAGCGCGATCTCGGCCTCGGCGACGATACACCGCGCGCGGGCCACGGCCTCCCTCGGGCTGAATGCGCGCGCCGCCCTCTTGAGAAGAACCTTCGCCCGAACCAGGTCGCCAAGCTGCGCCATCGCGATACCGCGCAACGCCAGTGCCGGCGCATCGTCGCGCAGCGCAACCCGCTTCAAGGCGCCGAGCGGATCGCCCGCCGCAAGCGCATGCGCCGCGGCCGTGATCAGCGAGTCCATCGGAATCCCGTCACACTTGTCACTCCCATGGCTTCGACATCCGGCGCTAAGTCCATCTCACCAACCAGTCGTATCGACAACGGCGACTGTAGCCAACCTGAGTTGCGGCGCGCCAACCTTGAGTCGCGGCTAGATTGTGCACTGGGCTCGAACACAACGATAAGCACTAGGAGAGACGCAATGAAGATCGAAGGTACAACCATCCTGGTGACTGGAGCCAATCGGGGCATCGGTCGGGCACTGGTCGAGGAAGCCCTGAGCAGAGGCGTAAAGCGCGTCTTCGCCGCAACCCGCCAAGCCATGGCCCACCCGGACCGGCGTGTGACGTCCCTGACCATGGATGTGACCAACGCTGCGCAGATCCGGGAGGCGGTCGAGAAGATCGATGCTCTCGATATCCTCATCAACAACGCCGGCGTATCGCCCTTCGATGACCTCAGCGACCGTCGTGTGCTCGAACAACAGCTCGCCGTAAACCTCTTCGGCTCGTACGACGTTACCCAGGCTCTGCTGCCGTTGCTGGCCCGGTCGCGGGGAGCCATCGTCAACATTCTGTCGCTGGCCTCGATTGCCGCCGTGCCGTTCAGTCCGGCTTACTCGATCTCGAAGGCGGCCTCGTTCTCACTGTCGCAGTCGTTGCGCACCCTTTTGGCCGGACGGGGTGTCAGCGTCCACAGGGTCCTTCCCGGCCCGGTGGACACGGACATGACACGGGGCCTGGACATCGCGAAGGCCTCTCCGGAGTCTGTCGCGCGGGCGATCCTGGACGGAGTGGAGAACGGCGAAGAGGAAATCTTCCCCGATCCCATGTCGGAATCCCTGGCGGAAGGCTGGCGCAGCAGTGCAGTCAAGGCGCTTGAACGCCAGTTTGCAGCCTATGCGGAAGCAAGCCCGTCAAGTGAAGCAAGCCCGTCAGGCAGTGGGCATGAGAGAAGCAGCGAAACGATTGCCCGCGAGGCCCATCCTTGCTGCTCGGCCTGAAATTGCGGACGCTTGTGCAGGGGGCGGCGGCATCGCCGCTCTGGGCGGAAGCGAATTCCCCACAAGCGACAACGGAGCATCATTTTCGCTTGTCGAAATGCGCTTCAGCTTCTCGTCGCCTGATACGCCTCTGATATCGCCGCCGTGCGAAAAAGACGATCAAGTCTGCCAGCCAACCTGGAGCATTGAGATGGAGCAAGGCATCACGCGCGCTATCAATTTGCCTACCATTCATCGCTACATTGGAAAAATCCGAGGGTTCCGTTTGTCGAGCTTCGACCCATTGACGAATACTCGCCCCGTCCGGCAGTTTCGCCGCAAAAGCCAGTTCACGTCTCATGCAAACCCACTCCACCCGGTGGCGCAATTCCTCCTCATAGCCAATGCCTCGCTGATGGAGACGCGCATGCGTCGCCTCATGCACTATCGCGCTGGCGATCTGGTCGGTCAGCGTGTGCTCGCCTAGAACAAATCGCCGATCAAGCTCGCAAGTCGAAGTCGATTTCACAAATTGCGCAGCGGCACCTGGATTGATTGTGATCCAGATCCGTTTGAGATCGCGGACCAGACGGCTGTATCGAACAGGGTCAAATTCTTGAATCAATCGCAGCGCGGCGGCAACCTTATCGGCATCTTTCCCACCGCTCTCGCCATTATAGAAAACTGGCAACCCATCGATCGTTCTCTTGTCGATCGACCTTATAGCCAACCAGCTGAAAACACGGATCACTATCTCTGAACCACGCCGCTTTTCAGTCTTCTCCGGATGGGGCAAGACTTTCCTCAGTTGCGGTCGTCGGGGAAACTTGGAATAGGCATGAACTCGACGCCGTCTTCGGCCAGGCTCTTGGCCTCGTCCAGCGTCGCCTCGCCATAGATGCCGCGCGGATCGCTTTCACCGAAATGGATCTTGCGCGCTTCCTCGGCGAATTTGTCGCCGACATAGTCGGCATTCTCGCGCACCTTGTCGGCCATGGCCTTGAGCTGCGCCAGCGCCTGCTTCTGCGCCTCGCCCATGGCCAGCGCGATGCTTTCGCGCTTGCGCCCGGTGGAGACGGCAGGCGCCATCAGCGCCTTCTCGACCTTGTGCGAGCCGCAGGCCGGGCAATCGACGAAACCGCGCCTCTTCTGTGTGTCGAAATCGTCGTTGCTGCGGAACCAGGCCTCGAATTCGTGCTCGTGCTCGCAGATCAGGGAAAAGCGGATCAAGAGGCCGCACCCCTGAGCGGCATTGCCTCCGCCGAACCGGCGTTTACCGCAAAATCGCGTGCGTTCTTGAGGTTCGGTATCTTCTTGCGCGCGGCGACGGACTGCGCCGGGTCGATCTCGGCGACGATCACCGCCGGCTCGTCATGCGCCGCCTCGGCGATGACGCGGCCCCAGGGATCGACGATCAGCGAATGGCCATAGGTTTCGCGGCCGTCTTCGTGCACGCCGCCTTGCGCGGCGGCAACGACATAGGCGCCGTTCTCGATGGCACGCGCCCTGAGCAGCACGTGCCAGTGCGCTTCTCCGGTCTGGCGGGTGAAGGCTGCGGGCACCGAAAGCAGATCGGCGCCGGCCAGCGCCTCGGCACGAAACAGCCGCGGAAAGCGTAGATCGTAGCAGACGGCAAAGCCTAGCTTCGCGCCCTCGATTTCGGTGACGACAGCCTCGGTGCCTGGCTCATAGGCGGCGGATTCGCGCCAGCTCTCGCCTTCGTCGAGATCGACGTCGAACATGTGGATCTTGTCGTAGGTGGCAATCGTGGCGCCGTCCGGCCCGAACAGAAGGGCGCGGTTGGCAAGCTTGCCGTCGGCGCGCAGAATGGCGGTCGAGCCGATATGCAGGAAGATGCCGAGCTCCTTGGCCAGCCTCCGTGACGTCGAGACGACGATGTCCTTGTCTTCGGAGGTGAAGGAAGCGGCTCGCGCCTGGCTGTCGCGGATCAGCGCGCCGGTCATTTCCGGGGTCTGGATGTAGCTCGCGCCAAGGCCTGCCGCCTCGCGCACCAGCCGTTCCAGATCGACCGCATTGCGCTCCGGGCTGGTTCCCGAACGCATCTGGATCGCCGCCGCCTTGAAAGCACCCATCGTCATGTCCTTATCTGGTCGAGCCGTTGGCGAGCAATCTGTCCAGCCGTCCTTCCGCCTCCAATTCGTGGAGATCGTCGGAGCCGCCGACATGCGTGTCGCCGATGAATATCTGCGGAAAGGTGGAACGGCCGTGGGCCCGGGAAATCATTTCCCGGCGCAGTTCCGGCGAGAAGGAGGCGTCGTGCTCGGTATAGGCGACACCCTTCCTGTCGAGCAGCCGCTTGGCCGCGGTGCAATAGCCGCACATCATCCGCGTGTAGATCGTCACATCGACCATCGGTCAGCAACCCTGCCTCGTTCCGCTGTCATCTAGGCTATATAGGCGCCGATTCGTCGGCCCGAAAGTCCCCCGGCAGCACACGCGCGAAGGTCATTACGTCGACCGCGCCGGCACCGCCCTTCTTCAATGCCCTGGCGACCGCGCGGACGGTGGCGCCGGTGGTGTAGACATCGTCGATCAACAGCACCCGGCGGCCGGCGATTTCGATCTCCGCCTCATCAGGCACTTTGAATGCGGCGCGAACATTTTCCTCGCGTTCCCGCCGCTCAAGCCCGACCTGCTGGCGCGTGAGTTTGACGCGCCTGATGGCTGATGGCGCGAAGGGCCGCTCCCCGAGCTGCGCCACCGCCCGCGCCAGTTCCGCCGACTGGTTGAACTGCCGCCTGAAGAAACGCCGCCAGTGCAGCGGCACCGGCACGACCACGTCGGCCTCGGCGATGAGCTCGGCACCGGCGCGAAGCATCCAGCGCGCCATCCACGGCGCCAGATCGGTGCGGTCCTGGTATTTCAGCCCTTGCACCATCTGGCGGGCAACGCCGGAATAGGCGACCGCCGCCCGCGCGCGCTCGAACGGCGGCGGGTCGGCTATCGCCTCCGCCGAAAGGAACCCTTCACCCATATTGTGGGTGAACGGCGTGCCCATCACCGGGCACCATGGCCGTTCCAGCAGCCTGAGTTTCGGCCAGCAGGCGCCGCACAACACGCCGGGCTGCGAGACATGGCGGCGGCAGCCGGCACAGACCGGCGGGAACAAGAGGCGCGCTGGCCAGCCCAATGCCTTGCGGGCAATGCTCTTGATCGCAATACGCTTGATCTCTGGCATGGGATCGGCCACGTGGTTGGTCCTCCGCATCACTATATCAGAGAGCGAAGCACAAGGACCTGCCCATTGCAGCCTGTAATTGACACCTCGCTCTGGCTGGCTCGCAAGCGCCGGGCACTGGCCCGCCCCATCGCCGGCGCGGATTTCCTCATGCGGCGGGCGGCCGAGGATCTTGCCGACCGGCTCGGCGCCGTCGAACGCAGGTTCGGCAAGGCGGCCTCATTGTTTTGCCAGACGCCGGCAGCAGCAGAGGTGCTCGCCGAAAGCGGCAAGGTGACGGAAAACGTGCGTGTCGAGGCCGACGCCGCTTTCCTGGGTGGCCAGCCAGGACTGTTGGCGCCATTGGAAACCGTGCCATTCGAGCCGGAAAGCCTCGACCTCGCCGTCTCGCTGCTGTCGCTGCAGGCGATGAACGACATTCCCGGCATGCTGGTGCAGGTCCGCCGGGCGCTGAAGCCGGACGGGCTTTTCCTCGGCGCCTTCGCCGGCACAGGCACGCTCTCCGAACTGCGCGAAAGCCTGCTTGCCGCCGAGACCGAACTCTATGGCGGCGCCAGCCCGCGTGTGATCCCGTTCACCGACGTCCGCGACGCCGGCGCGCTGCTGCAGCGCGCCGGCCTGGCACTGCCAGTTGCCGACGTCGAGACGATCACGGTGCGCTACGATTCGCTATTTGGCCTGGTCGCCGATCTGCGCGCCATGGGCGAGACCAGCGCGCTTGTCGACCGCAGCAGGCGGCCGGGCACGCGAGCGCTGTTCGCGCGCGCCGCCGAAATCTATGCGGAGCGGTTTTCGGATGCCGATGGCCGCGTCAGGGCGAGTTTCTCGGTGGTCTGGATGTCAGGCTGGGCGCCCGATGCCTCTCAGCAAAAGCCGCTGAAGCCGGGCTCCGCAAAAATATCGCTGAAGACAATCCTGGAAAACCCCGGCGGCCCCTGAGCGCATCCTTGCGCAAAAGCTAAGCGTATCCCACGCAAAAGCTAAGCAGGTCACTGTGCAAAAGCGTTGGCAAGCTTGCTGCTGTTGTCGCTGAACAACCACTGGATGGCGCCGGCAGCCTGGCCAATACCAGCGACAATGGCAAGCGACAGAACGGCGACGATCAAACCATATTCGATAGCCGTCGCACCCCTCTCGTCTTCTAAAAATCGTTGCAGCAAGATTTTCATGGGCGCCTATCCCTCTTGCCCGAACCTAGCGCCGACCCGTTAAGAAAGGTTAATGCGACAGGCTTAACGCGCGGTGAACCAGCTGCATTCTAGGAAACAGCCGAATCCTGGAGATCTGTTGAGGAGTCAGCAGTCGCCGCTGCTTCTGCCATCGGCCCGTATAACGCAGACCGAACTGGGCAGCGGCTGCAGCACGCTCTTGCGTAGCGTATAGCTGTCGCGCTGGCCGATCGAGCCGGTGCTCATCGTATCAAGCCCGTCGCGGGCAAACTGCGAGCGGGTCCGGCTGTCGAGGTAGGGCGTCGCGATCAAGGCCAGAGCCACCGCGGCCGAGCCGAACAAGAGGGCGATGCGCAATATTCCCATGCCGGCATTGGCGGCGCCAGGAAGGCGGTCGGGCCAAGGCGAGTCCCAGTCCTTTTCAAGGCTCATGCAAATCGCTCCCCAGCGGTGGAATCGGCGTAACCGCCTAGCGTCAATTTTTCACGGTCAGATAAATCTTTCATTAACGCTGCTGCCAGCGCGTTGCGGCGCTGCCCGACTTACGGCAGGTCGGCCGTTACAGCAGATCGATGAGGAACTGGATCAGCGGGGCATCGGCCGGCGGCATTGGAAAATCGCGCATCTGGCGCGGCCGCACCCATTTCAGCACCTGGCCTTCCTTCGGCTGGGCAATGCCGCGGAATCGACGGCAGACGAACAGCGGCATCAGCAGGTGAAAATCATCGTAGGAATGGCTGGCGAAGGTGAGTGGCGCCAGGCAAGGGATGTCGGTTTCGATGCCGATCTCCTCGTACAATTCGCGGATCAGGCATTGTTCCGGCGTCTCACCGGGCTCGACCTTGCCGCCCGGAAACTCCCACAGGCCGGCGAGTTGCTTGCCTTCGGGCCGCTGCGCCAACAGCACGCGCCCGTCGGCATCGACCAGCGCGCAGGCCGCGACCAGGAGCAGGCGTTTGCCGATCGTATCCAAGCCGCTCATGCGCCGGGTGGCCGGCGATAGCGATAGCGATAGACTTCGTCGAATCCGAGCGAACGGTAGAGCGCCAGCGCCGGCGCGTTGTCGGCCTCGACCTGCAGCCAGGCTTCCCGCGCCCCGCGCAGCCGCGCCCATTTCAGCGCCGACCGGATGAGATGGCGGCCATGGCCCTGGTTGCGCACCGACCTGTCGGTGGCGATCTCGAACAGGCCGGCAAGGTCGCCGTCATGCACGCAGATCAACGTTGCCAGCGGTTCGCTGCCGGCCTCCAGCGCAAACAGCCCGGCCTCCGGCTGGATGGCGCCGATGATCTCCGACAGGCCCGGCCGCAGCGACACATCCGAGCCGCTCACCTTGAGCGCCGCGCCGATGAAACGGCTGATGTCCTTCAACGGAATCTGGTCCATGGCATCGTCGAGTATGGCGTCCGCCAGCGGCAGCCGCATGACCAGCGACTCCGCGAATATGCTCCAGCCCTCGCCGTCGAGGTACTTCGAAAGATCCGGCCCCGACAGCGGCGAGATGCGAAAGGTCAGCGGCCTGCCATAGGCGTCGAAGCGGCGGCTGGCACGGCCGATGCGCTCGGCAATGTGCTGGATGTCGCCCGGATCGAGCGGATTGACCGAGTTCAGCCGCTTGGCCGGGTGGCCGGCCGTCAGCCGAACCACCCAGGTGCCGTCATAATGGACGGCGGCCGCCGGCCAGGCGCGAAAGCCGGCCGCCTCATAGCGGCGCACGATCGCCAACACGCTTGCCGGATGTCTGGAAGCCAACGCCATCAGCTCCGATAATCGCCGTTTATGGCGACATATTCCTTGGTGAGATCGCAGGTCCACACCGTCGCCTTGCCGCGGCCGATGCCGATATCGGCGCGGATGCGGATCTCGTCGCGCTTCATATACGCCGAAGTCGCCTCCTCGGAATAGGCGGCGTCGCGCTCGCCCTGATAGGCCAGGCGGTTGTCGCCGAACCAGATCGACAGAAGGTCGCGGTCGGCCGGTTCGCCGGCCTTGCCGACGGCCATGACGACGCGGCCCCAATTGGCGTCCTCGCCGGCGACTGCCGTCTTGACCAGCGGCGAATTGGCGATCGACAGCGCGATGCGCTTGGCCGAGCGGGCCGATTTGGCCCCGGTGACGGTGACCTCGACCTGCTTGCGGGCGCCCTCGCCGTCGCGCACCACCTGCAGTGCCAGCGATTTCAGCACCTTGCCGAGGGCACGGCGGAAGGCGCCGAGGCGCGCATCCTTGGGGTCGGAAATTGCCGGCGCGCCGCGCCTGGCGGCAGCACCCGTGGCGAATATCAGCAGCGTGTCGCTGGTCGAGGTGTCACTATCGACGGTAACCGCGTTGAAGGTCTTGGCCGTGCCGCGCGACAGGAGGTCCTGCAGCACGGGTGCTGCGATCGGCGCATCGGTGGCGATGAAGGAAAGCATCGTCGCCATGTCGGGCGCGATCATCCCGGCGCCCTTGGCGATGCCGTTGATGGTGACGTCGGCATCGCCGAGCTTGACCGTCGCGGTCGCCAGTTTGGGATAGGTGTCGGTGGTCATGATTGCCTTGGCGGCTTCGGTCCACAAGTCCGGCTTGCCGTCCTTGACCAGCCCGGCCAGCAGATGGCTGAACCTGCCGGCGTCGAGCGGTTCGCCGATCACGCCGGTCGAGGCCAGGAATACCTCGCCCGCTGTGCAGCCGGCCGCCTTCGCCGCCACCTCGCCCGTGAGTGCCGTCGAGGCGCGGCCCTTCTGGCCGGTAAAGGCATTGGCATTGCCGGAATTGACGACCAGCACGCGTGCTTTGCCAGCCACGAGGTTCTGCCGGCAGAAATCAACCGGCGCCGACGGGCATTTCGACCTGGTGAACACGCCGGCGACGGTGGTGCCGGCGTCGAACACCATGGCCAGCAAGTCGGTGCGGTTCTTGTATTTTATGCCGGCCTCGGCGGTGGCGACGCGCACGCCCTCGATGGCCGGCATCTTGGCATATTTCTTCGGCGCGAGCGGCGAAACCTGTGTGGACATGGAAGACCCCGGGCGGGAAAAATCGCGAAAGGAACGCCGGTTTGCCCGATAGCACGCGCTGGCGCAAGGCGTTTCACAGCCGTTACGGATGCCGGAAGCCTGACACCGCCTCATGCAGCAAGCAGGCTGTTGCAAATTTGTTGGCGTCGCTGCGAGCGATAGCGCTATGATCCTGCCCCATGGGCAGGCTTGTGGTCTTGGCACTGGCGTTTCTGGGCTTTCTGCTGCTGCGCGCCGATGCGCAGACGGCGCGGCGCGTGGCGCTTGTGGTCGGCAACGGCAGCTACGCCGAAGCCGGCACGCTGGCCAATCCCGTCAACGATGCGCTCGACATCGCCGACAAGCTGCGCGCCATCGGCTTCGAAGTGATCGAAGGCAACGATCTCGGCAAGCGCGAGCTCGAGCGCAAGATCGGCGAATTCTCCGATGCGCTGCAAGGCGCCGGTGCCGGGCTGTTCTACTATGCCGGCCATGGCCTGCAGGTCGACGGGCGCAACTTCATCGTGCCGGTCGACACCCGGCTGGACATGCCGGTCAAGCTGCAGCTCGAGGCGGTGCCGATCGACGAGGTTCTCGACATCATGGAGCAGCAGACCAAGGTCAGCCTGGTCTTCCTCGATGCCTGCCGCAACAACCCGTTTGCCCGAAGTCTCAGCCGCAGGGCCACGACGCGCTCGGCGACGGCTCTCGCCGGCCTTGCCCAGTTCGAGTCGACGCGCGGCTCGTTCATCGCCTTCTCGACGGCGCCCGGCGCTGTGGCAATGGACGGGACGGGGCGCAACTCGCCGTTTGCGGCGGCACTTTTGCGGCACATGGCCGAGCCCGGACAGAGCATCAACGACATGATGATCGCGGTGCGCCGCGACGTCGTTTCCGCAACGCGCGAGGCGCAGCGTCCCTGGGAGCAGGGGTCGCTGCTCGAGCGTTTCGAATTCGTTCCGGGCGCAGACACTGCCCAGCAACCGAAACCGGCCGTCAGCCCGGCTCCCGCGTCGCAGGTGGCTGCGCTCGAACGCTCCGTCGGCGACAAGAGCGCCATCGAGCAGTTTCTGCGCGAAAACTATCTGGCGCCTGATGCCAGGAGAATGCGCGAAACCGTCAGGCGGCTTTACGGTTCGTCGGCCACCATCTACGGCACGCGCTACGACAGCGAGGCGATCGTCAAGGTCAAGACCGGCTGGTTCGCGCAATGGGCATCGTGGTCGTTCGGTCTCGAGCCCGGCAGCCTTAAGGTGACGCCGCACGGCAAGAACCGTGCCGACGTGGTTTTCGCCATGCGCTACGACTATGTGCCGAAGGACAAATCGGCGCAGCGCCTGACCGGCAAGGCGCGGGTGACGCTGGAACTCGTGCTGGCCGATGGCGCGTGGCGCGTTGCGTCGGAAACGTCGCAAGCGCTGGAATGAACATCAGCGGACCGCCGGGTTGATGAACCCGCGAAACGCCCGCTGCACGCCCGGAATCAGCCCCCAGATCATGATCGAGACCATCAGCGGCGCGATGACCAGCGTGCGTTGCCAGATTTGCCATTCCTGCGTCAGCGGAAAAACCACGTACAAAATGGCAGTGATCAGCGGATACACGCCGAGCAGCACCAGCAGGGCGAAGCGCAGGCGCGAAAAGCGGGTCACGGCGGTCGAGTTCATCAAACTCTCCTTATCGTTACGGAACGTTCCGTTACATATAAAACGGATCGTTCCGTTTCTTCAAGAGTTGTATATGATGGCTGCTGAAATCGCGGGTAAGGAAGAAGAGATGGGCGAAATCACCGATCCCGGGCGCAAGTCGGCTGGCGCACGGCGCAGCCCGGAAAGCGCCGATGCCATTCTCGATGCCGCAGAGGCGGTACTGGTCGAAACCGGCTATTCCGGCTTCTCGATCGAGGCGGTGGCGCGCCGCGCACGCGCCGGAAAACCGACGATCTATCGCTGGTGGCCAAGCAAGGCCGCCTTGCTGCTCGACGTTTACCAGCGGCAAAAGCGCGTCGACAATCCCGATACCGGGAAGCTCGAGGAGGATCTCGTCGGCTTCCTGAAGAGCTTGTTCGCGCACTGGCGCGACACATCGTCGGGCAGCGTGTTCCGATCGCTGATTGCCGAAGCGCAGTCGGATGAAAACGCGGCCGCCGCTCTAGCCGAATACGCAAGAGGGCGTCGTGTCCATACCGGCCAGATGGTCGAACGCGCCAAGGCAAGGGGAGAGGTGGCAGCCGATGTCGATGCCACTGTCGTCGCCGACCTGATCGCCTCGTTCGCCTGGACGCATCTTCTGACGAACCGCCTGGACGAGGACGAAGCGACGCTGCGCAGGGCGGTCGGCTATGTCTTGAAAGGCATAGTCGCTGAGGATGCCGGCGACGCCACGCCGATCCGGCGGCGGCGTCGACGCATCATCGGTCGCGCCCCCAAATAGAAGCAACAGGGCGGCAAGCGCCCTGCCGTAGCTCAATCTAGCCCTATTTGGCGCTTTCCAGTGCGTCGACCGTCTTCTTCAGGTTCGCATCCGGGATGTCGACCTTGGCGTTGGCGCGCAGCGACTTGACCAGCGCGAAATACTTGTCGCGGATGACCGCCTGGCGGGCCTGGTCCTTGACCTGGTCGAAGGCCGGCGGCTGCTTGGTGCGCTTGTCCTCGACCTTGATGACGTGCCAGCCGAACTGCGACTGCACCGGCTGCTCGGTGTATTTGCCGACCGCCAGCGCAAATACCGCCTTGTCGAATTCCGGCACCATCTGGCCAGGTCCGAACCAGCCGAGATCGCCGCCGCTGGTCTTGCCGCTCGGATCGCTGGTGTGCTCGTTGGCAAGCTTCTGGAAGTCGGCGCCGCCGTCGAGCTGCTTGATGATGGCGTCTGCCTCTTCCTTCGTCTTCACGAGGATGTGACGGGCGTGCACCTCGTTGGTGGGCGGCGTGTTGGCAATTTCCTGGTCGTAGCGGGCGCGGACCTCGGCATCGGTAACCTTGTCGACGACGCCCTTCTCGACCATTTCGCCATGCAGCGCGCGCTGCTGCAGGAAGGCCATGCGGCGCTGGAAGTCGGGATCCTTGTCGAGGCCGGTGGTCACCGCCTGAGCCGCCATCACGCGGATTTCGATCGCCGCCGACAGCGCCGCGGCGCGGCGCTGCTCGGGCGGAAGCTGCGCGAACTGCTGCGACAGCTCGCCCTCGGCAAGCCCAAGGTCTGCCTCGGTCAGCGTCTGGCCGTTGATGGTGGCGACCACGGCGTTCGGATCGACCGGCTTGGCTGCCGGGGCGGGTGCCGCCGGCTGGGCAGGGGCGGCTTCCTGCGCCATCAGCGGCGACAGCGAGAGGGCCGATAGCCCGAATGCCAGACCAAGGCTGGCGAGCGACGCGCGGCGGAACAATACTGACATTACGGTTATCTCCAAAGCGGGGTAGCTAGAGCGGAATGGCTTCCAGACCAGCAGGATTGTGGCGGAATTTGGCGCGGTCGACAGGGCGGGCGCGGCGTTGACATCGAATGAGCCCCCTCTTATCTGTCCAACGACTTTGCGTCCAGAACCGTTTTCCGGGCGCTTTTTGCGTTTGTCCGCGTTCACGCGCATTTGATGGGGGCCGGCCGGCGCCCGTCGCAATGACTTGGAATGCTATCGAAAGGGCCATTGGATGGTCAGTCTCGGCGGTCTCGCCCGTAAGGTTTTCGGCTCCTCCAACGATCGTCGGGTCAAATCGACCCGGCCGCGCGTCGAGGCGATTAATGACATGGAAAACGAGATGCGGGCGCTTTCCGACGCCGAGCTTCAGGCCCGCACGGACAAATTCCGCCAGGACATCGCCAACGGCGCCAGTCTCGACGACCTCCTGGTGCCGGCCTTCGCCACCGTGCGTGAGGCCGCCCGCCGCGTGCTCGGCATGCGGCCGTTCGACGTGCAGCTGATCGGCGGCATGGTGCTGCACAATGGCGGCATCGCCGAGATGCGCACCGGCGAAGGCAAGACGCTGGTGGCGACGTTGCCGGTCTACCTCAACGCGCTCGCCGGCAACGGCGTCCATGTCGTCACGGTCAACGATTACCTGGCCACGCGCGACTCCGAATGGATGGGCCGCGTCTACAAATTCCTCGGCCTCAAAGTCGGCGTCATCGTCCATGGCCTGTCCGACGAGGAGCGCCGCGTCGCCTACGCCGCCGACGTCACCTACGCCACCAACAACGAGCTTGGCTTCGACTATCTGCGCGACAACATGAAGTACGAGCGCGCCCAGATGGTGCAGCGCGGACACAGCTACGCCATCGTCGACGAGGTCGATTCCATCCTGGTCGACGAAGCCCGCACGCCGCTGATCATTTCCGGTCCGCTCGAGGACCGTTCGGAAATGTACAATACTATCGACACCTTCATCATCCAGCTGCAGCCGCAGGACTACGAGATCGACGAGAAGCAAAAGACCTCGATCTTCACCGAGGAAGGCACCGAGAAGCTGGAGAACATGCTGCGCGATGCCGGCTTGCTCAAGGGCGAGTCGCTCTACGACGTCGAGAACGTCGCCATCGTCCACCACGTCAACAACGCGCTGAAGGCGCACCGGCTGTTCCAGCGGGACAAGGACTATATCGTGCGCAACGGCGAGATCGTCATAATCGACGAGTTCACCGGCCGCATGATGCCCGGCCGCCGCTATTCGGAGGGCCTGCACCAGGCGCTCGAAGCCAAGGAGCATGTGGCGATCCAGCCGGAGAACCAGACGCTCGCCTCGGTCACCTTCCAGAACTATTTCCGCCTCTACAAGAAGCTCGCCGGCATGACCGGCACGGCGCTGACCGAGGCCGAGGAATTCGCCAACATCTACAATCTCGACGTCACCGAGATCCCGACCAACCTGCCGGTCATCCGCATTGACGAAGACGACGAGGTCTACCGGACGGTCGAGGAGAAATACAAGGCGATCGTCAAGGAGATCAAGGAAGCCCGCGCCAAGGGTCAGCCGACGCTGGTCGGCACGACTTCCATCGAGAAGTCCGAGCAGCTGGCCGAACGCCTGCGCAAGGAAGGTTTTAAGGATTTCGAGGTGCTGAACGCCCGCCACCACGAGCGCGAGGCGGCGATCGTCGCCCAGGCCGGCAAGCCCGGCGCCATCACCATCGCCACCAACATGGCCGGCCGCGGCACCGACATCCAGCTCGGCGGCAATGCCGACATGCGCATCGCCGACGAGCTTGGCGACATGCCGGCCGGCCCCGAGCGCGAGGCGAGGGAAAAGGAAATCCGCGACGACATCGCCCGGCTGAAGGAAAAGGCGCTCGCCGCCGGCGGCCTCTACGTGCTCGCCACCGAACGCCATGAATCGCGCCGCATCGACAACCAGTTGCGCGGCCGCTCGGGCCGCCAGGGTGACCCCGGCCGCTCGAAGTTCTTCCTGTCGCTGCAGGACGACCTGATGCGCATCTTCGGCTCCGAGCGCATGGACGGCATGCTGCAGAAGCTCGGCCTCAAGGAAGACGAGGCGATCATCCACCCCTGGATCAACAAGGCGCTGGAAAAGGCGCAGAAGAAGGTCGAGGCGCGCAACTTCGACATCCGCAAGAACCTGTTGAAATATGACGACGTCTCCAACGACCAGCGCAAGGTGGTGTTCGAGCAGCGCATCGAGCTGATGGACGGCGAGGGCCTGTCCGAGACCATCACAGAGATGCGCGAAGGCGTCATCGAGGAGATCGTCGCCAAGAACATTCCCGAAAACGCCTATGCCGAGCAGTGGAACGTCGCCGGCCTCAAGGCCGAGATCGCCGAATTCCTCAATCTCGATCTGCCGGTCGAGGACTGGGTCAAGGAAGAAGGCATCGCCGAGGACGACATCCGCGAGCGCGTCAGCCAGGCCGCCGACGCCGCCGCCAAGGAGCGCGCCGAGCGTTTCGGCCCCGACGTGATGACCTATGTCGAACGTTCCGTGGTGCTGCAGACGCTCGACCATCTGTGGCGCGAGCACATCGTCAATCTCGACCATCTGCGCTCGGTCGTCGGCTTCCGCGGCTATGCCCAGCGCGATCCGCTGCAGGAGTACAAGGGCGAGGCGTTCGAGCTGTTCCAGGCGATGCTGGGCAATCTGCGCCAGGCCGTCACCGCGCAATTGATGCGCGTCGAGCTGGTCCGCCAGGCGGCCGATGCGCCGCCGCCCGAAGCCCCCGACATGTTCGGCAGCCATATCGACGGCTTCACCGGCGAGGACGATTTCGAAGGCGGCGAGACGGCCGTCCTGGTCCGCCAGGAGACCAACGCCATCGTCGCCCCCGAAGACCGTGACCCGAAGAACCCGGCGACCTGGGGCAAGGTCGGCCGCAACGAGGCTTGCCCCTGTGGTTCGGGCAAGAAATACAAGCATTGCCATGGGGCGTTTGCGTAAGCGCCACCTTCCTTCTCCCCGTTCACGGGGAGAAGGTGCCCGAAGGGCGGGTGAGGGGCAGCGCTAGCGTTCGCGATTAGCCAATCTCCCCACCTGAGGGGGAGATGGCCGGCAGGCCAGAGGGGGGCGCGAAGGGTCGCCGGCCTTTGATTTATTCGCTTCTCAAATCAGCCCTGAATCGCGTGCCGCGGCCGTCGCCTCACCCCGCGAAACCGCTTCCAGCTTGCCCAGAACCGCCGAGACGTGGTGATCGACCGTCTTCGGCGAAATTGTCAGCTGCTCGGCAATCCGCTTGTTGGAGAACCCGCGCTCGATCAGTTGCAGCACCTCCATCTGGCGCTGGGTCAGGCCGGCACGATTGGCACGCGTCGTTTGGCGCGGCCCCCTTGCAATACGGTTGACCCCGTTGCGCCGCATGGTGTCGCGCAGGTGAACGGCGACGGGCCTGGCGCCGAGGCTCTCAAAAATCTCCAGTGCCGAGCGCTGTGCGGTCTCGTCGCCCTCTGCCAACGCCAGCCCGCGTTCGTAGGGCGCGTTCATCTCGGCCCATAGTTCTGCCGCCGCCTGCCAGTCGCCGGCGAGCAGCAGCCGGTAGGGCGCGGCCATGCCGATGGTGTCGCCGGGATCGAGGTCCGGCGCCAGCTTCTGCCGCCACATCGCCAGCTCGCCGAAGACCGCCCGTGTCGTCGACAGGCTCTCGGCCAGCGCGATCAGGCCGAACGCCTCCTCCCGGTCGCCCTGGCCAAGCCATGCCCGCTCGGCCATCAGTGCCGCATAGGGCGCCAGCCGCTGCAATTCCGATCCCTTTTCGAGGAACCGCGCCATTTCGGCAAGCAGCGGCTCGGCGGAAGGATCGCCGCGCCGCACGCGCAGCTTTGCCATCGCCACCACGGCGGGATGGCGGACCAGCATCGTCGCCTGCTCGTTGGCGATCACCTCGAGTGCCTCGGCGGCAGCCTCTTCCCATTGCCCCTGGCGCAGCAGCAGCTGCGCCAGCACGCCGCGCATATAGTCGCGCCAGGTGACGAGGTCGTTTTCGACGCAATAGTTGATGCCGCGATCGAGGAACGACCGCGCGTCAGCGAAGCCGAGCTGGTTCATCTCGCTGCAGGCGCTGTTGGTGAAGGCGCGCGCCGCATGTTCCTGAAAATTCTGCTCCAGCGCGATCTCCAGGCTGCGGGCAAGGTGCAGCCGTCCGTTTGCCAGATCCAGCCACTGCTCGGCGCTGCCGACATTGTTGAGCGCGTGGCAGACGATGTCGGGCCGGTTCAGTTGTTCGGCGAGCGCAATCGCCTTGTTGCCGAGCCGCAGCGTGTCGTCGAGCCTTTCGGCCAGCATCGCCAGTTGCGAGAGGTTGGAATAGGCCATGGCGAGTTCCGGCCCGGCCGGCGCGGCCTCCAGCAGCTGAACCGCCTGCTCGCCAAGGGCATCGGCAGCCATGCGGTCGCCAAGCAGGTAGGCAAAGCGCGACAGCCATCTGAGGCAATCCCCTTCCTTCCCCGTATTCCCCTGGGCCTGATGCAGCCGGCGCGCCTGGTCCTGCGCGGCGATGGCCTCGTCGATCTTGCCGATGAGGTGGCACTCGAAGGCATATTTCTCATAGAGCGCCGTGCGCTCCTCCACCGGCAGGCTGTCGGCCTGCCGCAACACGGCTTCATAGAAGCCGGCCGCATCGCGATGGGCGCCGACGCGGGAGGCCTCGCGCGCCGCAACCGGGGCCAGCTCGCGCACTGCCTGCAGATTGTGCGCCTCCACCGCGTGATGCACCAGGCGGCCGGTGGAAACCTCGCCGTTTTCGAGCAGGGCGGCCAGCGCGCGCTGGTTGAACTGCCGCCGGTGGCTCGTCGTCAACATCGCTTCGATGGCGCGGCGGGCGATCTCGTGCCGGAACGCATAGCCGTCGCCCTGATCCTCCAACAGGCCGTTGGCGACGCATTCGGCAAGCTGGCCGGCGCTGGCGACGCCGCACAGGCCTTGCAACGCCCAGGCGTCGGCCCGGCGTGGGAACACCGACACCGCGTCGAGCATCGCGCGGGCGCCGGCCGACAGGCGCTCGGCGCGCGCCAGAACCGCGTCGCGCACGCTTGCCGGCAGCGCCGTTTTTTCCTCGCATCCGCTGCACAACAGTTCGGTGACGAAAAAGGCGTTGCCCGCCGTCGCCCGGTAGATAGCATCGCCATCGCGCCCCGCCGCCTCGGCCAGCGACAGCACCGCTGCCTCGCTGAGCAGCGGCACGTCGATGCGCGCGACGCTGCCTGCCGGTATCTCGCCGAGCGCGCGGCGCACCCGCATCTGTCCCTCGCTGCGATCGGTGCGCGCCGTTAGCAGCAGCAAGAGATGCCTGTTGGCGATGCGCCGGCCGAGAAAGCGGACGAAATCGAGCGTCGCATCATCGGCCCAGTGCAAGTCCTCGATCACCAGCAGGGTCGGCTGCGCCTTTGTCTCGAAGATGTCGAGCGCATCCGAAAACAGCGGCAGCCTCTGTCCTTGCCGACGGTCGATCGCCTGCGGCAGCGCCCATTGCGCGTCCCGCGCCAGATCGTAAAGCGGCCCGAGCGGATCGGGTATCGACAGATCCTCGCAGGCGCTGCGGAATATGCGCGTGGCTTGCACAGTCCGGTCGATGAAGGCCTCGACAAGCGCGGTCTTGCCGGCCCCGGCCTCGCCAGCAAGCACCGCGACGCAGCCACGGCCGCGCCCGGCATCGGCCAGCAGCCCGTCGAGTCGCTCCAGCTGTGTCTGCCGTTCCAGAAGCATCATTCGCTCACGCAGATCGAGTTCGCCGAAAAGGCGGACCCGCGATGGACCCGTCAACATATCCCCCGTCCATAACGCTGCCAACATAGGGAATCGTCCCGCCAAAAATGGGGAAAGGTTCCGATGTGCGCTCTTGGCGGGCGTGATCAATGTCGAGCCGCGCTCAAACCGGGCGTGACCCACTGGAGAAAGGAAGGCTTCCATGCCTCGCTATCTGATCGAACGCACATTCCCCGACGGCCTCAACGTGCCGATGAACGAAGCCGGCGCCGACGCGCTGGGCGGTGTCGTCATGCGCAATGCCGAAAAGGGCGTTACCTGGCTGCAGTCCTACGTGTCGCCGGACAAGAAGCGCAGCTTCTGCATCTACGACGCGCCCTCGCCCGAGGCGATCCGCAGCACCGCCCAGAAGAATTCGCTGCCTGTCGACAAGATCACGGAGGTGCGGGTTCTTGACCCCTACTTTTACCGTTGATGGCAGGCAAACCCCAAGTGGCGGACAAAAGGATGAGTATCAAACTGCCATTCGCGGCAATTGCGACATGCCTGATGGCATGCCGGTCGGCGAACCGGCGCCTGTCGTGGGAAACCCCGGCGGTTCCCTGCTTGGCCGTCTATGGCGGATCGCGGCGGCGCTGCCTTCGCGTCTGCTGGGCAGGCGGCGCCGGCTGCCCCCGCAAGACGATTATCTGAGGCAGGACATCGGACTGCCCGACCGCGAGCAGCGGCGCGAATACTGGGAATATTATTGGTGGGACCATTAGGCCGCCGCGCCGTTTGGACGGGCTGATACAAGCCGTGCAACCGGCCGCATCACTGCGGCCGACATGAAAACAGGACGAGCGACCTGTTTCGCAAAATTCCAACGGACGCCGCAGCGTTGAGCAGACCCGCTCGGTGCGCGTCCTCAAACAACCGGAGAGAACATGAACATCAATCTTTGCACCGGGCGCCTTGCCGCCCTGGCCATCCTGTCGATCGCCGCCACCGCGGCCCAGGCAAAGGACGGCAATCCGCTGGCCGACATGGTACGCGCGGCCAACAGCCGCTTCGAGAATGTGGCGGCGGCAACCGCCGAGGGCTATGCGCCGATTCCCTGCGCCAGCGGCATCACCGGCGGCGCCATGGGCATCCACTACGTCAATCCGGGCTACCTCAAGGATGACGCTGTCGATGTCGCCAAGCCTGAAGCGGTGATGTACGAGCCGGCGGCCGACGGGACGCTAAAACTGATCGCGGTCGAATACATCACCTCGAAAGGCCCGGCCTCGCTCGACGGACATCTGTTCAACTTCAACAGCGCGCCCAACCGCTATGGCCTCGGCCCGTTCTACGAGCTGCATGTCTGGGCCTGGAAGGGCAACCCGACCGGCGTGTTCGCGGATATGAACCCGAATGTTTCATGTGATGCGATGAAGGGGATGTAAGCGACACTCTTCCTTCTCCTCGTCACTATACGGGGAGAAGGTGCCCGAAGGGCGGATGAGGGGCAGCGCGGATGTTGGCGACTGCCAATCTCCCTACCCACCCGAGCGGAGTGAGAAGCGGTCCGCGCAGCGGACAAAAAGCCAATTGCTTGGCTTGTAGGGCTTCGAAGGCCAGGCCAGAGAGGGGGCGCTGTCCCGCAGGCTTGACCCGCCAAAATCCCGGGAAGGCGGCTTCGTCCACAGTCATTTCCTCAACCATCTTCACCTGCACGCCGATCTTCTGGTCCTTGAGCAGGTCGCATAGTCCGTCGCCATCGATCAGGTCGATGGCCGGGAGCTCCGTCGCGCACAGCCTCGCGCCGGGCGCTCACATCATATGATGCGCAGCGGCGCGAGAATATCGTCGCGGTCTGGTCGAACGACCGGTCCTGCCAACCCCCAAATCAATCCCTCTAGTTCGTCTGGCGGGAGATGCAGCAATGCTGCGATCTCATGTTTCGTCATGCGCTCGCTCCAAAGATGAGCGAGAATCTTTCGCCAAACCGCCGACGTTTCGCGCTCGATGCCGTTCGGCTCACCGGTTCGATAGCCACGGCGGCCTAGTTCAATGCAGGCTGATTTGTATTGCCACTCCGTGAGCAGGCTCAATGAATGAAGCCTATACGCCATCGCCATCGCAGATACGCGCCAGCGGGCTTTCGCACGGAGGATAATATCTACGGTAATGAATCGGGGCACACGTGAACGCACGTCGTGTTCCGGCATCAAGAATGCCGAAGCGAATTGGTTTGCCTCGCGTTCGGCAAGACGTGACCGTTGCGCACCAGCGTGCCTGTGCATCACCAGATGACATAGCTCATGGGCAGAATCGAAAATGCTATGCTCTGGCGTCTTGTAATTGTTCAAAAAGATATAAGGCCTCTCGTCGCGCCAGAACGAAAAGGCATCGACAGAGCTAGTTGCTTCCGACAGAGAGAAAACCCTCACGCCGTGCACCTCTAGCAGGCCAAGCATATTGCCGATTGGTTTCTCGCCGAGATTCCAATACCCGCGCAGAGCGCGGGCGGCCATTTCCGGGTCTGTTTCATAGCTTAAGTCGAGAAGGTTGGTGTCGGGCAGGCTGAATTGCTCTTCAAGCCAATCACTAAGTTCCAAACCCAGGCGTCCTGCGTTGATCGCCGCATCCCGTTCCTTCGCGCTCATTTTTGAAAGACTGCGAAAGCTAACGGCTGTCGTATCAAGCTCGTCAGGGTCATCTAGGTGGAAAAAGGTTGCCGGGTAGTCCAGCGCGGTGGCAAGCTTGCCGATGCTCATCTCGTCGGGTTCGTTTTCTCCGTTTTCGATGCGCGAAACGGTAATCGGGGACAACCCCGCAGCTTCAGCGAGTCCTTTACCTGTCATCCGCCGTCGTTTCCGAGCGAGGACGAGCCTTTTCGGATTGAATGCCATGACGATTACTTCTTGCGAGCAACCTTCGGGTCGAAATCATCGGCGACATCATCGCTATCAAACGACAGCTTCGGCTCTGCATCCAGATCACTGCCATCCGAGAGGAAAAGCCGCTCCACAAAATGCGTAAATCGACCGCCCTTCACAACGGGACAACTCAATTCGGCCGCCCCGTCCGGAGCAACCATCAAGTAGTATACAGTCCAGCCTTTCTCGTCGGCTTGATGGACCGGAGCATAGCTAGGCAGGCCACCAAACAGGTCATTGCCCGCGCAAAGGCGCTCCGCGCCAGCTCCCTTGCTGGAACGCGGCTTCGGGTCATGGTGATCGCTGCAGGCGATGTCGACGTTCGCAAAGACGATCTTGATGCGCCTTGCCTCATTCCGGATTATTTCGACACCATTTGTCCGGTCAAGAACCCAATCGGCTCCGACAAACTCATTCCGAAGCGAGAAGGTGCCATAGTGATAAGAGAACGTCCCGGCTGCATTGGCTGGGAAAAATAGGGTCGCATCAGCCGCCGCGCCGACGGCTATGTTCCGAGCAATGAGAAGCTTGGCCCTTTCAAGCTGCAGGTACTCAAGGCGCGGTAGAACCTCCCATTCTTCCCGGAGAACGCGCGTCGGGGTCATTTGGGGCATGTGGATAGCTCCGTGTTAACGAATCTTACCATACCGTATGGTTTAAATTATTAACACGCAAGCGCTATTTCTGATTGCCCAACGCTTTTCCGCAGCCTTTTTGGCGATCTCAGCGCGACGCTCTGGCGTCATATTCTCGGCCCGCTTCTTTCCGCTCTGCGCCAAGGGCCTTGGCAGTGGGGTCCTTGCCGTCGTCAATCACATCGTCAGCTTCCTCGCCTGTCGCAATGCGCAGGACGCGGACGGCGTTGCCGATCACGTCGGCGGGGCGCTTCTGGCCTTAGGTCCGGTGGGCACTCCTAGTTCTCCGCATGGCTAAAAACGACAGCGCCGTTGTCCTTACGAACTTCAACGGACACGATTCCATCGTCACCCTTTCGGGTTTGGAACATGGAGGTTGCATGATCTTTCGCGGTCTTCTCGTCGTCGAAGATCACCTTGTCGACGATGCCCTGTCTTCCATACCAGATGACAGTGTAGACCATTGTTGCTGCCATGCTTTCCGCTAAGCATATAGGCGTTTTCGCATATGGGGCAAACGGGATAGGCGCTTCCGCGTATTTCAAACTGAGACACTACCGAGCGGGGTAAAGGGTTGCGCGAATGATGAATATGAGCAGCGCGCCGCCCCTCATCCGCCTGCCGGCACCTTCTCCCCGTATAGAGACGGGGCGAAGGAAAGCTCACCCAACCGTTTCTTAATGTGTCTCCGCTACACCCAACCCCTGTAAATTGGCGGAAAACGGAGAGTATTGGGTGCGCTTTTCCGCGGCGACGACAGCCGGGCGGTTCCTGCCGCAGCGCGTTGCGCTGCGCATAAGGCCGCTGCTTGGCCTGATCGATGCCGTCCTGTTCAGCGCCGGCGCGCGCGGCGAGGCCGGCCGCATGTCGCTGATCGCCTTTTCGGTCCGCATCGTCAGCGCCGTCATCGCCTTCGTCAGCCAGGTTTTGATGGCGCGCTGGATGGGGTCGTTCGAATACGGCATTTTCGTGCTCGTGTGGGTGACGATGGTCATCGTCGGCAATCTCGCCTGCCTCGGCTTCCACACCTCGATCATCCGCTTCATTCCCGAATATCGCGAGCGCGGCATGCTAGCCGAATTGCGCGGCATCGTGCGGGCCAGCCGGCTGTTCGTGCTGATTGCCTCGACGGTGATCGCCGGCCTCGGCGCGCTCGGCGTCTGGCTACTGTCGCCCTTTATCGAGAACTATTATGTCGTGCCGTTCATCCTCGGCATCATCTGCCTGCCGATGATCGCCATGTCCGACCTGCTGCAAGGGCTGGCGCGGGCCAATTCCTGGGCGCTGTTTGCGCTGTCGCCGACATTCCTGGTGCGGCCGCTGCTGATCCTGGCGTTCATGGCGCTGATGCTGCTGGCGGGCTATGCGCCGGACGCCAAGACCGCGATCTTCGCCGCGATCGCCGCCACCTACGCCACCACGCTCGGCCAGCTTATCGGCGTGACGTCGCGCATCGACAAAAGGATTCCGGCCGGGCCGATGAAATTGCATTTCGGCCAATGGTTCATCGTCTCGCTGCCGATCTTCCTGGTCGAGAGCTTCTTCTTCCTGCTCACCAATGCCGACGTGCTGATGGTCGGCGCCTATCTCGATCCCAACGACGTCGCCGTCTATTTCGCCACCGTCAAGACGCTGGCGCTGGTGCATTTCGTCTATTTCGCGGTCAAGGCCGGCGTCGCCCAGCGCTATGCGCAGTTCACCCATGGCGAGCCGCAAAAGCTCGCCGCCTTCGCCCGCGAAACCGTGTCGTGGACCTTCTGGCCGTCGCTGGCGATGGCGCTGCTGGTGCTGGCCCTGGGCGAGCCGATGCTGACCCTGTTCGGCCCGGAATTTTCCGCCGGCTATCCGCTGCTGTTCCTGCTGGTGTTCGGCGTCGTCGCGCGGGCCGCCGTCGGCCCTTGCGAAAGCCTGCTCACCATGAGCGGCAACCAGAACATCTGTGCCGCCGTCTATGCCATGACGCTGGCCTTCAACATCGCGCTTAGCGTCGTGCTGATCCCGCTCTTCGGTCTGTGGGGCGCGGCGATGGCCACCGTCTTCGCCATGATCTTCGAGGCCGGCGCGCTGTCCTTTACGGTCTGGCGCAAGCTCGGCATCGCCATGGTCATTTTCGTGCCCGCCAAAGGAGCCGCCTGATGGCTGCCGTCCCCTTGCTCGAGGAAACCAGCGGCGGCCCGGCCGGCGCCATGGTGTCCGGCCTTGCCGGGCTTGCCCGCGAAGCCGATCCCGCCCATGTCGAGATCCTCGCCAACAACCGGCCCGAGCGCAAGCTTGCCATCTATCCGGCCTCCGCCGGCTTCGACCTGGTCGAGGAGCTCGACTATCTCTGTACCCGCACGATCGAGTCCAACGTCTTCTTCAATCCGCGCTTCCTGGCGCCGGCCATGCCCAGGCTCGAGGACCGCGAGGTGCGGCTGGCCGTCATCCGGGACGGTGACCAGTACCGCAACCGGCTGCGCCTGCTGGTGCCGTTCTCGGTCGAGCGGCCGATGGTGCCGCTCGGCGTTCCTGTCATGCGCACCTGGTCGAGCCCGTTCGGCCCGATCGGCACGCCGCTGGTCGATCGCGACGATCCGATCGGCGTCATCGAGGATTTCTTCGCGATGCTGTCCAGGCCGCATCTCAAGCTGCCGAAGGTCTTCGTGCTGCCCGACATAAGGCTGGACGGCCCGGTGGCGAGCCTGCTCGCCAGCGTCGCCGAAACGCGCGGCCTGACGCTGGTCACCACCGGCAAGGCCGAGCGCCCGGTGCTCGAAAGCGCGCTCGACGGCGAGGAATATCTGAAGGCTTCGCTGCGCGCCCACCATTATCGCGAGTTCCGCCGCCTAAAGCGCCGCCTCGCCGACCTCGGCCGGCTGCAGCATGTCGTGGCGCGCGGGCCTGACGAGATCCGCCACGCCATCGAAAATTTCCTGACGCTGGAGGCTGCCGGCTGGAAAGGCCGCGAGCGCACCGCCATGGCCATCGACCGCTACCGCGCCGCCTTCGCCCGCGAAGCGGTGCACCGGCTGGCCGAGCAGGATCTCTGCCGCATCCATTCGCTGACGCTCGACGGCCGCACCGTCGCCTGCCTGATCGTCTTCGTCGAGGCCGGCGTCGCCTACACCTGGAAGACCGCCTATGACGAGACGCTCGCCGCCTATTCGCCGGGCACGCTGCTGATGATCGAGGTGACCAGGCAGCATCTCGACGACCCCAACATCATGATGACCGATTCCTGCGCGGTGCCCGACCATCCGGTGATGAGCCGGCTGTGGAGCGAACGCAAGCCGATGGGCACGCTGGTGATCGGGCTGACGCCGGACGCCGACCGCCCCGCCGGCCAGGCGGCGTCGCAGCTTCACCTCTACCGCGAAACCCGCAACATGGCGCGTCTGCTGCGCAACCGGATGAGGAGCCTGCTGCGCCGGCGCTAGTGCTTGGGGTCCAAAGTGGGCCCGACCGTCCGTCTCCGCACCGTCGGCCCGCTCGGGCCTAGGTCGTCAGGGTTAATTCTCCCGATCAGCGGAAAGGATTAGCATCGACGCAGTCCCAACCGGGATGAGGCGATCGATTACGGCCGCGCGTCCAGCATCACTGCCGCCTCGGTCCTGCACGGCCAGAAGAAAAAAATCTGGGAGGAATGCATGATGAAAACAACTCACCTCAGGCGTGTCGGTATCCTCACCTTGGCAGGTCTCGTTGGCGCGTGTCTGAACGCCGCCACTCCTCGGGCGGCCGAACCCGACAAAGCCGAGATCGATGCCCTGCGTAAATCGCTGTCCAGGTATGAAGACTACAAGGTTGCCATTCGCGAGCTTTATCTATCGACGGTAGGATGCGTCTTCTACAGCGGCGAAAAGGTAGAGGGGGCGATGGACTACCCGAAGGGCGCGATGGGCATCCATTTCGTCAACGTCACGACTGTCGGCCCGACCGCGGATCCGACGCGCCCCAATGTGCTGATCTATGAGCCGGTCGGCGGCGAATTGCGCCTGGTCGGCGCGGAATGGCTCGTGCCCTTGACGCCGGACACAAAGGAGCCGCCGAAGCTCTTCGGCCAGACATTCCAGGGGCCGATGGAGGGGCATTATCCGCTCATCCCGAAGGAGTTCCACCACTACGACCTTCACGCCTGGCTGTTCAAGGACAACCCGCTCGGAATGTTCAGCCCGACGAACCCGGACGTGAAATGCGACAACTATCCGTTTCCGATGCCTGAGCAGCCGACCAAGATGGTGCCGGGGCCGATGTAATAGCGGCTCAGGGTACGATCCGTAGCTTGCGAGGAAAGGCAGCCGGACTTCAAAGGCGTTATCCCGGAGGACGCTCCTGGGATAACGTCCAACCAAAAGTCCGTTCCCGGAACTTCGGACTCGTTTTGCCGTTTTGGCAATCACACGACACTGCCGCGAATTCACAAAGGCGTTCCAAGGAGCCGACCGCGAAACGACGGAGGACCAAGTGAAAAGTCTGATCCAGACAGGATTGTCCGCAGCCGTTTCGGGTACGATCGTCAGCTTCGCCACGACAGCTGCGCTGGCCCTGCTTGCCAGGCGGGAAGGCAAAGGCGCCCTGCAGCCCACGAATGCGACCAGCCACTGGCTCTACGGCGAACAGGCCGCGTCGGTGCGGCGCGGTGACGTGGCGCACACGCTCGTCGGCTATGGCACGCATCACGCTTCCTCCATCTTCTGGGCATTCCTTTTCGAACTATGGCTCGCCTCGAGGCCGCCGCGTCGTGGCTTCTGATATTTCGCGATGCGTTGGCGGCAGCGGCCATTGCCGCGGCAACAGATTATGGCTTCGTGCCGAAGCGGTTGACGCCAGGTTGGGAGACGGTGCTGCCGAAGCGATCTATCGCGGCGACTTTTGCGGTGATGGCGGTCGGTCTAGCGATGGGCGGCATGATCAACAAGGAATTGCGCCGGCAGCATTAGGGACAGGGATTTGAGACAGATGCTTCGCACGGCGCGTTCACATCATCGCGACGGGCGGATCGCCGTGTTCGTCCCATTCTGCGGCATCTCCACCTCATCGGGAACCTTTCTCAAGGGACATGGTTCCGAATGTGCGGCGAAAGCGTGCTGCTCATTCCTGCTATCGCCAAGGAGATTCGACCATGAAGCTTCGCGAGTTGTTGGATCAAATAAAGGACCTGCCGCCGGACACCTTGGTCTGTGCCGCCGAAATCGATGAAGCCTTTGCAGTCAACGTTGTTGGCGTTGAAGCTGTCGAGAGCGCCAGAATCCAAAGCCGCAAACCGGATGGCACCGAAGCTGTCGAACTCGCCAACGGGACCGACAAAGTCATCGTGATCCGCTGGTGAAAACCGGGGAAGTTGCGTTCAACAGCATGATGTTCCGCTCCACTGTGGGGCGCTGAATTGCAAATGCTGGCAGCGCATCGATGGCCAGTCGCCTATGGCTCGCCGGGCATGGCTTGGACGAAAGCCGCCATCTGGCGTTCGAGCGCTTTGAACGCGCTTCCGCGCCAGCTCTCGGCCATGGATGCCGATTTTGGATCAGGGAAGATTTCCTCTTCCCCTCGCGCCATGCCGTCCAGGATGCCTTTCGCGACGCTCTCCGCGGAGCTCTTCGGTATATCGGCGTCTCTGCTCATGTCGGTGTCTATGGGACCGGACAGGACTGCATGAACGCTCACGCCACGAGCGCCGGCGAGAGCACGCAGCGATTGCGTCATGGAAAACGCGGCGGCCTTCGACAGTGAGTAAGACGGAATAATCGGGAAGGGAACGAGAGCCGCTTCCGACAGGATGTTGACCACGGCGCCGCGCGAATGCGTGAGCAGCGGCAGGAATGCGTGGGTTACGCCATGCACGCCGAGCAGGTTGACGGCGAGGTGTCGCTCGAGCGCAGCACGATCGCCAAGATCGTCGTAGAGCCCGATGCCGGCGTTGTTGATGAGGATATCGAGAGACCCGATCCGCTCGACAGCCGCCCCAATCTGCACCGCATCGGTCACGTCCAGGATCAGCGGCGTGACGCGCCGATCCGCGTGGGCGAGCGGTTTGCGCGCGCCGGCATAGACGCGCTTGGCACCCCGCCTCAATATTTCCTCGACCAGCGCCTTGCCGAGGCCGCGATTGGCCCCGGTCACGAGAACGGCTTTGTTTGTGACTTCCATCGATTTCGGCACGGCGATCTCTCCTCCTCTTGCATGAATGCAAGCCATTCGTTCTTGCATCATGCAAGTAGGTTATGGTTTTCTGTTCCCACGCTTGGACGCCGTCTCCCCCGTTGCATTGCTCCAGGGCAGCCGGCGCGGTGACCAGGCGAACCTTGCAATTAGGACCCGACTTCCAACGTCGTGTAGGAGATCGGCGAAGGCCGCTCCAGGAAGGCGCCGCTTATGGCCGAAACGAAATTCTTCGCGTCCGCCGAGCGTAGAAAAGCGTCGCGCTCCTGCTTCGATGCCCAGCGCTCGACGCAGATGGTAACGTTGGGCTCTGCCTCCGAGCGAAAGACGCTATAGTCGATGCACCCGCTTTGCTTGCGGGCCGCCCCCGCCACGTCCCGCAGGGCATTCCGCACCTTGCTTTCGATGCCGGGCTTCGCCGCTGCCGTCGTCATGACGATCATCCCGGCGCCATCGCCTGCCGCCTTGCGCTCGGCGGTGCGGGTATCCTCGCTTTGCGGCACGACCGTTGGGTTGGCGTTCTCTTCGCCCTTGTTGGGTTGCCCCTTGCCCGTCGAAATCAGGTCGCGGAGACTCGCGACATAGAAGCGCCAGGAGTCATGGCAGACATCGTAGCATTCTTCACTCGGCTTCAGCCCGACATGGGTGAAACGCAGCTCGGTCCCCTTTTCGGTCGGCGCGATCTCGAAGACCACGTCCGTGCCGGTCCACTCGGTCGCATCCTTGACGAAGTTGAAGTAGTTCTGGACGACGTGCCAGACGACCTTCTTGCCAGGCACAAGCTCCGTGACCTTGAATGTGCCGCGGTGGATATCCTTGAAATGATAGTAGAATATCGCACCGAGCTTATTGGTATCGCCAACTATATCTTCCGACCACCAGGCTCGCGGATTGACAACCGCGGCAAAAACCTCTTCGGGGCTTTGCTTAACGACGAATGACGTCGTGTAATCTTCTTCCTTTTTCATGACATATCTCCTGTCTGGATCTGATTGGTTGATGGACACCCGAAATCTCGGGCGATGAAGTGGAGCGACGCTCTCTCGATCTCTGTCGCTTGCATCATGCAAGCACAATGCATACTTGCATGATGCAAGTCAATAGGGTATGTTCACACCATGCTTGGTCGTCTCTATGAAAAACAAAACTGCTCGGCCTCACGGGCCCTGGAACTGGTCGGCGAGCGCTGGAGCCTGTTGATCCTGCGCGACGCGATATTCGGCGGCTGCACGCGCTTTTCGCAATTCCAGAAGAGCCTGGGGATCGCCACCAACATCCTGGCCAAGCGCCTCGAGGATTTCGTCGAGGCCGGCCTGATGGACCGTCGCCCGGGTGCCGCCGGCGAGCAGGCCGACTACGTCCTGACCCGGAAGGGGCTGGAATTCAAAACGGTCATTATCGCGCTGACCGAGTGGGGCGACAAATGGGTGCGGCCCGGACCCATCGTCTACTGCGACCAATCCGACGGCAAGCCCGTCGAGGTGCAATTGCGTCGCGCCGGCAATGGCAAGCGGGCCGACTTCGCCGACGTCGTGGCGGCCCTGCGCTAGGCACGGCGGCGGGTCCGGCCCGCAGCACGATCCAAGACGAAGCTGTTTCGCATTGTGCCATAATGTTACCGCATATCTCACCTCCCGAGGTTGCATCTGTGGGCCGGGTCTGGTGGGTAGTTCGCGGGAGGAAACATGTCCGTCGGGCAGCGATCGACTTTGCGGCAACGTCTTTTTGCGGGACCGCGGCACGCCTGATCGCGTGCGGTGAGGAACGCCAGATTTGCGCTTGGGGCTGGTCCGCGCACCGTTCAGCGGAAGCTCGAGCAGCTCGCGGCAGCAGGCAAGGTGCAATCATTCGGCCACGGTCGGGCGCGTCGCTGGACGATCCCATCCACGCCATTAGGTTCAATAAGAAGTGGGTGGGAATTTAAAAAGTGGTGCCCCTAGCCGGGATCGAACCAGCACTCCTTGCGGAACTCGATTTTGAGTCGAGCGCGTCTACCAATTCCGCCATAGGGGCTCAGGCCGGGCGGCCTGGATGGGCGCGGACTATACGGTTGGAGGCCTGTTCGTCAACTGGCCAATTCCCGAGATCCCATCTAGCTCGAGCCCAGCCTTTCGGTTTTCGTGATACGGCGCTTCGATCGATAGCGGGCATCTCGTCCCGTTTGAACCCTTCTACCGCAACAGCGGCCACAGAATGCCGATGAATACCGACGCCCCATCCATGAGCCAATGCGCCGTCGCCAGCGGCAGGATGCGGCGCACGCGCAGGTACACGAGGGTGATGAATGTCGAATGCGCGATGGGTGCCAAGAGCCGGTAGAGCATGAAATGCGGGTCGAACGTCAGCGGCATCACCGCATGCTGAAACGACCAGGAAAACGCTACGACGGCAACGGCAAATCCCGTGCTTCCCGACAAGACTTGGAAACGCGGCAGAAGATAGCCGTTATAGGTGGTCTGCTCCGTAATGCCCCAGACCAACGGAAAGATCAGCACCCCGTAGAGCGCAGGCAAGAGCGGCAAAGGTCCGTATATTTGCGGTGCGTCAGGGTTGCCATAGACCAACAGGCTGCTGGCGGTGATCCCAACGTAGATGAAAACGAGGCTCGGGAGGATGAGCGCAACGCCCAACAACAGATCGCGCCCCAAGCGGTTGCGATCGAAACCGACCAAATCGAGCAACGTGATGCCCTCGCGCCGCGCAAGGCACCAAAGGAGTCCAAGGCAGCCCGCGTCGATCAAGCTGCCGTATACCGGCAGCCAAGCCCCTGCGTCGCGCCAGGGCGTCGCCGAACCGTGCGCAGCGTACACGGCCGCAACCAGGCCCTGCGCGGCAACAGCGAAAGCCGACCGCGCGAACAACATCAGGGCGGGGCCGGACCATGTCAGCGCGCCGGCAGATCGCCGCTCGAGAATGGCGGCACGGGAGTTCGGGATTATGGCTTCGCTCATGATCGATGAAGTTGGGATCGGCTTCCGAACGTTATGGTGGAAACGAGTTCAGCCAAGTCCGGTTTCCGGAGTGAAAGCAGAATGTATCGAGCCGGCCATGAGCAAAAACATCATCACCGAGGGCGGCTCACATCTCCTCGAGGGCGTCGGCAATATAGCCGCCGGTCTGAAGCTTCCACAGTCGGGCATAGAGCCCGTCGCGCTCCAGCAGCGCCGATGGTTTTCCCTCCTCGACGATGCGGCCTTTGTCGAGGACGACGATCCGGTCCATCCTGGCAATCGTCGACAGGCGATGGGCGATGGCGATCACAGTTTTGCCTTCCATCAGAAGAGCGAGCTTGTCCTGGACCGCCGCCTCGGCCTCGCTGTCCAATGCGGACGTCGCCTCATCGAGAACCAGGATTGGCGCGTCCTTGAGCAACACCCGGGCGATCGCGACGCGCTGACGCTGGCCGCCGGAAAGTTTCACCCCGCGGTCGCCGACGAAAGCGTCGTAGCCGGTGCGGCCTTCGCCATCTCTGAGATCGGCGATGAAGCCGTCGGCCTCGGCCAGCATCGCGGCGCGCTCCAACGCCTCCGGCGGGGCATCGGGCCGGCCATAACGGATGTTGTCGCCGACGGAGCGATGCAGCAGTGAGACGTCCTGGGTGACGACGCCGATGCTCTCCCGAAGGCTGGCCTGGGTCACGCTGCGGAGATCCTGCCCATCGATCAGGATCGCGCCGCCCTTCAGCTCGAAGAACCTCAGGAGCAGGCTGACAAGGGTCGACTTGCCGGCCCCGGAGAGGCCGACGAGCCCGACCTTCTCGCCGGCGCGCACGGTGAGAGACAGGTCTTCGATCACCCGTTGCCCCTCGCGGTATTCGAACTGGATGTTCTTGAACTCGACTTCGCCGGCCGTGACGTCGAGCGGCTTGGCGTTCGGCGCGTCTTTTATGGTCGGCGGCGTCGTCACGACCGGCATTGCGTCGCGGATCGTGCCCACCGCCTGGAAAATCTGCTGGCCCATCTGCAGGAAGGCACGGGAGTTGGCATTGAGCCGCTGCACGATGGCGATCGAAGCGGCGAACTGACCAACGTGACGAAGCCGGCGACAAATCCCCAGAGCCCTATGGCAACGTTGGTGAGAAAGAGGGCAACGTTGAGCAGGACGACGCCCATATCGGTCGTCAGATAGATGCGCCTTTCGCGCTGCTGGGTCTCGATGGCGTTTTCCATCACGGTCCGCATCGCGCCCGCCTCGCTGTCTTCCGCCGCAAACAGCTTGACCATCTGAATGTTGCTGTAGAGGTCGGTCATGGCGCCGACCACGAGGCTTCGCCCCCGCGCCGAGCGGCGCGACCGCTCGGAATATTGGGGTACCGCCACCACCGCAATGGCGATGTTGGCGGAGATCCAGAGGAAAACCGGAAGCGCCAGCGGCCAGGACAACGCGCCAAGCAGAACGAGCGACCCGACGAGTTGCACCAGAAACAGCGGTATTCTGTAGAAGGCCACGACGATCTGCTGCTGCACGGCGGATGCGACTTGCGAAATGCGCGACGCCACCTGACCTGCGAAGAGGTCGTGGAAGAAGGCAAGATCCTGACGTTCCACCGCCTTGTGGCCCTGCCACTGCATCGCCGCCGGCATGCATACGGCCACCGTCTGCGAGTTCAGCGCATTGCCCACGAAGATGAGCAACGGCAGCACGGGGAAAACCAGCACGCCGAGCACGACCAGCGTCGGCCAGTCCTCCTGCAGGAAAACCGCCGCGCCCTTCGCGCTCACCCCATCGACGACGAACGAGGCCCCCCAAATCGTCGCAAGGTTGAATCCCCTCGACCGCCATCATCAGGACGGTAATGGCCGCAAGGGTGCCGCGGAACATCCGCGCAAAATGCAGGAGCAGTGCAAACGGCCCGCTCGCAGGCAGCGGCGCGGGTGGAATATCCAGCGGACGGATGAGCTTCTCAAAGGGGCGATAAATGAAATCAGACAACGACATGGCGGCGCAAAGGGCGAAGCAGGGAGAGAGGATGCGACAGGAATCGCCGGTATTTAAACACGGATCGTGTTCGACCGGAAAACCCACGATGTAATTGGAAACTGCCTTGACGCACTTCAGCGGGCAAGTGTTCGACGCCATGGCTTGCTCGTCAACTGGCCAAATCGCGACATCTGGGCTCGCTCAAGCCTCAGCCTTTCGATTTCGTGAAGCAGCTGCCATTGTGCAGCGCGGAAAATCTTTCTAGACAGGCGGCGCATGTCATTGAAGCGCACCTTGTCCGACGAGGTTGATGCGGGGCGCTTCCAAGTCTTGTTTGTACATGTCGTGATCCCAAGACCGCTTCTGGTTTGGGCGTGCATTAGGAGTGCCGATGCTTCGCGGACTTTACGACTGGACCTTGTCGCTGGCGGCGAGCAAATCCGCCGAATGGTGGCTGGCCTTCATCGCCTTCGTCGAGAGCTCGGTGTTCCTGGTGCCGGCCGACGTCCTCTATCTGCCGATGGCGCTGTCACGGCCGGATCGCGCCTATCGTTACGCGCTGGTCGCCACCGTCGCCTCGGTGCTGGGCGGCATCGCCGGCTGGTTCATCGGCCATTATGCCTATGATGCGGTGGCGCGGCCGATCCTCGAATTTTATGGCAAATATGACGAGTTCGAAGCGATGCGCGTCTCATCGGGTGTCGGCTTCATCATCCTGATGCTGGTCACCTCCGGCCTCGCCCATCTGCCGCCGATCAAGGTTGTGACGATCCTGTCGGGCGTCATCGGTGTTCCTTTGCTGCTGTTCATCGTGCTGGCAATCGTGGCGCGCGGTGCTCGCTTCCTGTTTCTCGCCTGGCTCTTGCGCCGCTATGGCGAGCCGATCCGCCACTTCATCGAAAAGCGCCTTGGCCAGATTGCAGGCGCCGCCGCCGCTGCCCTGATTTTGCTCTATATCGTCGTCAAATACGCCGTCTGAACGACATCGAACCGAATGGACTGAGTCCGATGACAGCGACCGTGAATGCCGATACCGGACGCCAGCGGCTGCGCACCGCCCTGTTTCTCGCTGTCGCCATGGCCGCCACGGTCGGCTCGGCGCTGGCCTTCCAGTATCTCGGCGGCTATATCCCCTGCAAGCTCTGCCTCGAGCAGCGCACGCCTTACTACGTCGGCGTGCCCTTGATGCTGCTGGCGGTGCTTGCGTCGGCTCTTCACGCGCCCGCCTGGGTAAGCCGTGGCCTGCTGGCTGTTGGCGGCCTGCTGATGCTCTACGGCGTCTATCTCGGCGTTTATCACTCCGGCGTCGAATGGGCGTGGTGGCCAGGCCCGACCGATTGCACCGCAGCCGCCGGGCCGGTGGACACCGGCGGCAAGGGCGTGCTCGATGCGCTCGACAAATTCGTCCCGCCCTCCTGCGACAAGGCGGCGCTCCGCATCCTCGGCCTGTCGCTGGCCGGCTGGAACGCCATCGCCAGCTTTGTCCTGGCAGTCGTCGCCTTCCGCGGCGCCTTTGCCCGCGACTGATTTAGCGCGACACGAGATCATCCAAGAATTCGGCAGGCTGAGTCGGGTGGAGTGATTGTCGAGAACCGAAGCGGAGCGGACATTGGTCCGTGAGCATCGGAAGCGCAGACAATCGCTTCAGACGGCCAGCCTCCCGAATTATCGGATGATCTCACGGCTCAAGTTCGACATCCCAGTACAGATAATCCATCCAGCTTTCGTGTAGATGGTTGGGCGGGAACAGCCGGCCGTTATTATGCAAATCATGCACCGTCGGCTGGTAGGGCTTCTGCAGCGGCCACATCTTGGCGTGGGCCGGCATCATGCCGCCCTTCCTCAGATTGCAGGGCGAGCAGGCAGCGACGACATTCTCCCAGGTCGTGGCGCCGCCGCGATGGCGAGGAATGACATGGTCGAACGTCAGATCGTCCGGCGTGCCGCAATATTGGCATTGGAAACGGTCACGCAGGAAGACGTTGAAACGGGTAAACGCCGGATGCCTCGACGGCTTCACGTAAGCCTTCAGGCTGACGACGCTCGGCAGCTTCATCGAAAAGGTCGGTGAAGAGACGGCGTGTTCGTATTCGGCGACGATGTTCACCCTCTCGAGGAACACCGCCTTGATGGCATCCTGCCAGGACCAGAGCGACAGGGGGTAATAGCTGAGCGGACGGTAATCCGCATTCAGCACCAGCGCTGGAAGCCCATCCGGAGATACGGCAACCGTCACGTCGTTGACCTCCTTCACCCTAGAACCGGTCGACGCGGATACTGTAAGCCCGACATGACAGGGATGTGAAGCGGATTGTCGATCATGCCGGGTCTCAAAAACGCATGATTTCAATGCTTTTTTGCGGATTCAGGCCGGAGGCGCGGCATCCCTGCCCTTCAATTCGCGATAATAAGCCCAGAAAAGCCGCGATGCGACGCCGCGCCACGGGCTCCATGATTCGGCAAGCCGGATCAGCATTTTCTCCGGCGGACGCGGGTCGATGCCGAGTGCATGGCCGACCGCGCTCTGCAACGCAACATCGCGCGCCGGAAAGATATCTGGGTGTCCGGCGGCAAACAAAAGGTAGACTTCAGCCGTCCACGAGCCGATGCCCGGCACCTTGGTCATGGCCGCGATCGCCTCGCTTGCATCGAGCCGGCACAGGTGATCGAGGTCGAGTCCCTCGGCCACCGCCCGGGCGACGGCAACCAGGCCGCGCTGCTTGGGCCGCGACAGCCCGGCCTCGCGAAAGATCGCCTCGTCGGCGGCAAGTATCGCCTGCGGCGTCAGCGGATCGAGCAGTCTCGTCAGCCGGCCGAAGATGGCATCGGCGCTCGCGCGGGACACTTGTTGTGAAACGACGATCGAGGCAAGGCTCCTGAACCCCGGCTCCGACAGCCTGAGCGGCACCTCGCCGGCCATGCCGCGCACTTTTTCCAGGCGTGGGTCGAGTAAGCATAGCCTATCCAGCCCTTGCGCAATGTCGTCGAGACTGGCGATGCGTTGCATGTCTGCTTGTTCCAAAATCAAAAGTGCCGCACGCTTCGTCACGTGTCCCTCTGGACGCACGACGCCACCGGCGCAAAGTAGCAATTGGCGAAAGCGCCACACAACCCGATTGCCGCCGGACAATGACACTGCTGACATTCCGCTTCGCGCCGAGCCCGAACGGCGAACTGCATCTCGGCCATGCCTATTCGGCGCTGCTCAATCAGAAATTGGCAAAGGCGGCGGGCGGACGCCTGCTGCTGCGCATCGAGGATATCGATACGACACGCTGCACGCCGGAATTCGAGGCAGGCATTTTTCGCGACCTGAAATGGCTGGGGCTTGGCTGGGAGGAACCGGTGCGCCGCCAGTCCGAGCATTTTGCCGAATATCGGGCGATGCTCGAGCGGCTGATCAAGGAAGAACTTGTCTACCCGGCCTTCATGAGCAGAAGTGAGATCCGCGCCTTCATCGCCGACAGCGAAAAGCGCGGCCGCGACTGGCCTCGCGACCCGGACGGCGTGCCGCTCTATCCCGCCGCCGACAAGGCGTTGACGGCGAGCGAACGCAAGCGGCGCGTCGCCGAAAATGTGCCATTTGCCTGGCGGCTGGACGTCGATGCGGCAATAGCGCGCGCCGGCAAGGACCTGTCATGGGCCGAACACACGGACGAGACGCTCTCCGCGACGCGTCGTGTCGAAGCCCATCCGCAGGATTGGGGCGACGTGGTCGTGGCGCGCCGCGAAATCCCGACCAGTTATCACCTCGCCGTCACCATGGACGACGCGCTGCAGGGCGTCAGCCATGTCGTGCGCGGCCAGGACCTTTATTCCGCGACCAGCGTGCAGCGGCTGCTTCAGCAACTGCTTGGCCTGCCGCAGCCGGCCTATTTTCACCATCGCCTGATCCTGGGCCCGGACGGACGAAAACTGTCGAAGAGCCTTGGCGATACCGGCCTTGCCGCCCAGCGTAAGGCGGGCGCATCGCCCGCCGATCTCAAGCGGCTGGTCGGTTTCTAGACTAGACCGGTGAGCTCGCGGCCATCAACGGCGCTCCTTCAATTCAAATGACTCTATGGATCAACCGTTTGGTTTTGCTTGCCGGCCCGAACGGCATTAAGCAGTCGCCGCAATCGATCCCTCACCCGAATTCATCGCGGCCTCCGGAAATGCACAGCCTCAAGCGGTTCATCCCCGCCTCTTTCGTCGTCCTGTGGGCGACCGGCTTCATCGGCGCGCGCTATGCCATGCCGTGGGCGGAGCCCTTTACGTTCCTGGCCGCGCGCTTTGTCCTGGCCGCAATCCTGCTTGTCGCTTTGATGGCCGCACTTGGTTCGAGCCGCGCCACCCGCGATGAGGCGCTGCACGCGACCGGTGCCGGCATCCTGATGCATGGCATCTATCTCGGCGGCGTGTTCTGGGCAATCCACCGGGGCATGCCCGCCGGACTTTCAGCCCTGATCGTCGGCCTGCAGCCGCTGATCACGGCAGTGCTCGCCGGCCGGCTTCTCGGCGAGGCCATCCTGCCGCGCCACTGGGCCGGTCTCGGCCTCGGGTTGATCGGCGTGGTGATCGTGCTTTGGCCGAAGCTCGGTGCGCTCGGCGGCGGCGTGACGGCCGAGACACTGGGCGCCTCGCTGGTCTCGGTACTCGGCATGAGCGCCGGCACCATCTGGCAGAAGCGCTTTGCTTCCGGCGGCGATCTGGTGGCTGCCACGTTCTGGCAATATGTCGGCGGCGCATCGGTGATGGCTCTGGCCTCGCTCGCCTTCGAGACCCGAACGGTCATCGTCAACGGCGAACTGATCTTCGCCATGGCCTGGCTCGTGCTGGTGCTGTCGATCGGCGCCATCTTCCTGTTGATGGTGATGATCCGCGACGGCGAAATGTCGAAGGTCGCCTCGCTGTTTTACCTCGTGCCGGCTGTCACCGCGGTCATCGCCTGGGCATTGTTCGGTGAGCACTTGAGCCCGCTCCAGATCGCCGGCATGGCGATCGCGACGCTCGGCGTCGGGCTGGCGACGGCTCAGCCGCCGACGCGCGCACGCGCCTCTAAATAGCGGCTGATCGCGGCGTTGAGCTCGCCACCGAGGATGAAGATCGCTGAGACGATATAGAGGAACACGACGGCGATCATGATCGAGGCGAGGCCGGCATAGGTCGTCACATAGGACGAGAAATGATCGAGATAGGCGGCGAAGATGGTCGACCCGATGAGCCAGCCGACCAGCGTGAAGATGATGCCAGGCACGATCGAAACGAAGCGGCGCTTGCCGGCCGGCAACCAGAAATGCACGGCGAACAGGCCGCCGATGATGACTACCGAGGCGATGACGTAACGCCACAGCGTGATCGTGCCCATATAGGGTTTTATCCATTCGAAATGCGACTCGGCCAGCCGTGCCAGCAATGGCGCGAAGACCAGCAGCACGCTGATGGCCAAAAACCCGGCCGTCGCGATCAGCACGAAGATGATGCTCTGCACCCGCCGGTAGATGATGCCGCGCGTTTCCGAGACGCGATAGGCCCGGTTGAGCGAGGTGCGCAGCGCCTCGATGCCGTTCGAGGCGAAATATCCGGCAAGCACGATACCGTAGGTCAACAGGTCGCTGCGCCGGACGGTAAGCACGTTGAGCACCTCGCGCGCGATCGGTTTGGCGATCTGCTCGGGCCATGTGTCGAACACAAGGTGCACGGCGGTGTCGGCGAAAGCCTGCGCGCCGAAAAAACTCGCCAGCGTCGTGGCGAAGATCAGGAAAGGAAAAAGCGCCATCAGCGCGGTGATCGCCAGATGGCTGGCCATTGCCCAGCCGTCGTCGGTGTTGAAATGGCCGAGCGCGTCGTAGAGGACGCGTTTGAGGGCTACGATCTTCCGCAACAAGAACCGCGTTCCCTTCGATTGTCCCGACGCCGCGAATATGGGAAGGGTTTGCGGTAAATGACAACCCTAGGTCAAACCACCATTCCTCCCGGAGAAGAGTTGCGCACCATCATTGTCACAGGTGCCTCTTCCGGTATAGGCGCCTATTGCGCCCATGCTCTTAAGAAGGAAGGCTGGCGGGTGTTCGCAACGGCCCGAAAGCCCGAAGATATCGCTGCGCTCGAGGCCGACGGCATCGAGGCCTTTTATCTGGACTACACCGAGTCCGGATCGATCGAGGCGCTGGTGACGTCGGTGCTGGAACGGACCGACGGCCGGCTCGATGCGCTCTTCAACAATGGCGCCTACGGACAGCCCGGCGCCGTCGAGGACCTGCCGGTCGAGGCTTTACGGCAGCAGTTCGAGGCCAATGTCTTTGGCTGGCATGACCTCACTCGCCGTGTCGTACCGGTGATGCGCCGCCAAGGCCATGGTCGTCTCGTTCATTGCTCGTCGATCCTCGGCCTGGCGCCGGTGCCTTTCCGCGGCGCCTACTCGGCATCGAAGCACGCTATCGAAGGGCTGATGCTGTCCCTCTACCAAGAACTCCTCGGCAGCGGAATCCATGTTTCGCTGATCGAGCCGGGGCCGGTGAAATCGAAGATCGCCAGCAACAGCCTTGCGTGGTTCCTGGCAAATATCGATCACGAGAAGTCCGTTCATCGCCTCGCCTATGCGGCGCAACTCAAACGGCTGCGGGCCGGCGGCAGCACATCGCGGCTGAAGCCCGGGCCGGAGGTGGTTTATTCCGCCTTGCATCATGCGCTTCTGTCGCGGCGCCCGCGCCCGCATTATGTGGTAACTGTGCCGGCCAGGATCGGCGCGATCCTTAAACGCATCCTGCCGTCATCGGCACTCTACCGTCTGCTCGCCAAACGCGCCTGAACGCAATCCAACTGGAACACACCATGGCAACCGTCTTCAACATCCTCGCCGTTCTCGTTATGGTCGCCGTGGTGATCGTACTGATCCGCGGCCTCATCAACATGATGCGCGGCGGCTCCAGCATGACCTCCAACAAACTGATGCAGACGCGCGTGCTCTTGCAGTTCGTGGCCTTGGTGCTGATCATGCTGGCGGTGTATTTCACCCGTAAGTGACGCAGCAGCCACCAGCCGGGAGGTAACCCGTGGTCAAGCTCAACAAGATCTACACCCGCACTGGCGACGATGGCACCACAGGCCTCGGCTCTGGCGAGCGGCGGCTGAAATCCGACCTTCGCATCGACGCCTACGGCACGGTCGACGAGGCCAATGCCTGCATCGGCATGGCCCGCATTCATACCGCGGCAGTAAATCCGGCGATCGATGCGATGCTCGGCCGCATCCAGAACGACCTTTTCGACCTCGGCGCCGATCTGGCAGTCCCCGATAATGGCAAGCCGCTCGACTACGAGCCGTTGCGCATCATCGCCTCGCAGACCGACCGCATCGAACAGGATATCGATCTCCTCAACAAGGACCTTGAGCCGCTCAAATCCTTCGTGCTCAACGGCGGTACGCCGGCAGCGGCTGCCCTTCACCTCGCCCGCACGGTGGCCCGCCGCGCCGAGCGCATCATGGTGGCGCTGTCGCAAGACCCGGACGAGCACGTCAACCGCGAGGCGATAAGATACATCAACCGTGTCTCGGACTTTCTGTTCGTCGCCGCACGCGCGGTCAATGACAACGGAAATGCCGACGTGCTATGGGTTCCCGGCAAGAACCGCTGAATCTGCCGGGTCATCCACGATCTTCAGGTTTTGGAAGCGGGAGAGGCCTGATGTTTATCCCGCTTTACGACACCAACCGGCTGCGGCACATCAAGCTGCAATATGTGACGATCAGCCTGATCGCGCTCAACGTGCTGATCTACTTTGTCACCACACTGGGCGGCGAGGATTTCGCCAACGCCGCGGTGCTGGGCCTCGGTTTCATCCCGTCGGTTGTGCATGACAGCGTCGAGCTCGCTCCCCAATTTGTCGTCATTCCGGAGAGCCTGAGCTATCTGACCTATTCCTTCCTGCACGCGGATATCTTCCACCTCGGCGGCAACATGCTGTTCCTGTGGGTGTTCGGCGACAATGTCGAGGATGCACTCGGCCATGTCCGCTACCTCGTCTTCTACCTGCTTTGCGCCATCGCCGGCGCTTTCTTCCAGGGTCTGGTTGCCTGGGATTCGCCGGTGCCGCTGATTGGCGCGTCGGGCGCCATCGCCGGTGTGGTCGCCGCCTATCTGATCCTTTATCCGCGGGTGAAGGTATGGGTGCTGGTCTTCGCGCGCATCCCGTTGCGCATCCCGGCCTTCATCCCGCTGATCCTGTGGATCCTGTTCCAGATCTTCATGTTCGCCCAGGGGGGCGAGGATCAGGTTTCCTGGGCCTGCCATATTGGCGGCATCATCGCTGGAGCCGTGCTGGTGCTTGTCTTGCGCAGCCGCGGCGTACCGCTACTCGCCGGCGCAGACGAGGAGCCGGCCGTGGTCGCCGGTCCGGTGCCCGTAGCCGTGGAGCCGGCGCCAAGCGACCCACAACCTGCGCAGCCGGCGCCGCGCTGGGGCCGTGGGACCGTTTCCGGTCCGGACTGAACCGATTTGAGTGCTTCGCCGAGGATCCGAGTGCGCCCCGGATATTGACGCGCGGGGTCGCCGCAACTACGGAAGCGCCACCCTACTGGCGTGGCGAAGACCAGAATTCCGTCCGGAATGTCGGCTTTCGACAACTCTGAAGAGGTGCACGCTGCTATAGCGCGCCCGACGAGCGTGAAGAGACTATCGTGAAAGAGGTGACAGGCAAATGAAGATCCTTGTGCCCGTGAAGCGGGTTGTGGATGCGAACGTCAAGGTCCGGGTGAAGGCGGACGGTTCGGCGGTGGAACTCGCCAACGTCAAGATGGCGATGAACCCGTTCGACGAGATTGCGGTCGAAGAGGCGATCCGGCTGAAGGAAGCTGGCAAGGCCGAAGAGATCATCGTCGTGTCGATCGGGCCGCAGCAGGCACAGGAGACCTTGCGCACGGCGCTCGCCATGGGCGCCGACCGCGCCATCCTGGTCAAGACCGACGAGCAGACTGAGCCGCTGGGCGTCGCCAAGGTGCTGAAGGGCGTCGTCGAGGCAGAACAGCCCGGCCTTGTCATTCTCGGCAAGCAGGCGATCGACGACGATTCCAACCAGACCGGCCAGATGCTGGCCGCACTTCTCGGCTGGGCGCAGGGCACCTTCGCCTCCAAGATCGTGCTCGACGGTGACAAGGCCACGGTGACGCGCGAGGTCGATGGCGGCCTGCAGACGCTGGAACTGAAGATGCCGGCGATCGTCACGGCCGATTTGCGGCTGAACCAGCCACGCTACGCGTCTCTGCCCAACATCATGAAGGCCAAGAAGAAGCCGCTCGACGAGAAGAGCCCTGCCGATTACGGCGCCGATGTCAAGCCGCGGCTTAAAGTGATCAAGACCGAGGAGCCGGGCGGCCGCAAGGCGGGCGTCAAGGTCAAGAGCGTCGCCGAACTGGTAGACAAGCTGAAAAACGAAGCCGGCGTGCTGTAAGGCCAGGAAGGGATAAAAAATGACAATTCTTCTGATTGCCGAACACGACAACGCTGCGCTTTCCGACCAGACCGCCAAGGCGCTTTCGGCGGCGCTGCAGATCGGTTCGGACGTGCATGTGCTGGTTGCCGGCAAAGGTGCCAAGCCGGCAGCGGACGCCGCCGCCAAGCTCAAGGGCGTCACCAAGGTGCTGCTCGCCGACGCCGACGAACTGACCGAGCGTCTCGCCGAACCGCTGGCGGCACTCGTCGTTTCGCTTGCTGAGCCATACGAGACGATCATCGCGCCGGCGACCTCATCGGGCAAGAACGTCGCGCCCCGCGTGGCAGCGCTGCTCGATGTCGCCCAGATATCTGAAATCATCGAAGTCGTGTCGCCCGACACCTTCAAGCGGCCGATCTATGCCGGCAACGCCATCCAGACGGTGCAGTCCAGTGACGCCAAGAACGTCATCACGGTGCGTACCGCTTCCTTCCAGGCAGCACCCGAGGGCGGTTCCGCGCCGGTCGAGACGGTCCAGGCGGCGGCCAATCCCGGCCTGTCGAGCTTTGTCGAGAACAAGCTCTCCGAGACCGACCGTCCAGAGCTGACCTCGGCCAAGATCATCATCTCGGGCGGCCGTGCGCTGGGCTCCTCCGAGAAGTTCCAGGAGGTCATCCTGCCGGTCGCCGACAAGCTCGGTGCGGCGGTTGGCGCATCTCGCGCCGCCGTCGATGCCGGCTATGCGCCGAACGACTGGCAGGTCGGCCAGACCGGCAAGGTGGTAGCGCCCGACCTTTATATTGCCGTCGGCATCTCCGGTGCCATCCAGCACCTTGCCGGCATGAAGGATTCGAAGGTGATCGTTGCCATCAACAAGGACGAGGAAGCGCCGATCTTCCAGGTCGCCGACTACGGTCTCGTCGGCGATCTCTTCGTCATTCTGCCGGAACTGCAAAAGGCGCTTTGACGCCTTCTGCCAAAGCGTATTAAATTCTGAGGGGTGGGGTAGACGAAGTCGCCCCGCCCTTTTAGTTTGCACTGCACAAAAAACGGGCCGCAAAGGCCTCGACGGGATCGGGTAATGAGCAAGATCGAGACGATCGGCATCATCGGCGCGGGCCAGATGGGTGGCGGCATCGCCCATGTGTCGGCGCTGGCGGGCTATAAGGTGCTGGTTTACGATATTTCGCCCGACCGCATCGAAAAGGGCATCGCTACGATCAGCGGCAACATGGCCCGTCAGGTCGGCTCCGGCAAACTCGAGGAAAAGCTGCGCAATGAGGCGATGGCGCGCATTTCGTCGGCACCGGCCATGGCCGACCTTGCGGGCGTCGATCTGGTGATCGAAGCAGCGACCGAGGACGAGACGGTCAAGCGCAAGATCTATGCCCAGCTCTGCCCGCAGCTCAACCCCGAGGCCATCCTGGCGACGAACACGTCATCGATCTCGATCACACGGCTGGCTTCGCAGACCGACCGGCCGGAACGCTTCATCGGCATACATTTCATGAATCCGGTTCCGGTGATGAAGCTGGTCGAACTGGTGCGCGGCATCGCCACCGAGGACCAGACCTTCGAGGCGGCAAAAACCTATGTGAAGCAGCTCGACAAGACGATCACCGTCTCGGAGGATTTCCCGGCCTTCATCGTCAACCGCATCCTGCTGCCAATGATTAACGAGGCGATCTACACGCTCTATGAAGGTGTCGGCTCGGTCGACGCCATCGATACCGCCATGAAGCTCGGCGCCAACCATCCGATGGGGCCGCTGCAGCTTGCCGATTTCATCGGGCTCGATACCTGCCTGTCGATCATGCAGGTGCTGCATGACGGGCTGTCGGATTCGAAATACCGCCCCTGCCCGCTGCTGGTCAAATATGTCGAGGCCGGCTGGCTCGGCCGCAAGACCGGGCGCGGCTTCTACGACTATCGCGGCGAGCATCCCGTTCCGACACGCTGATCGCCTCGCTACCAGCGCACAAAAAGTCGTCCGCCGAGCGCCCCGAGCACGGCAAGGATGGCGACCGCGATCGTATACCAGGTGCCGACGAAAAGCGGCGAATCGTCGAAGCAATGCGCCGCATAGAAGGTCGCCGCCAGCCCGCCGGCAAGCAGGCCCGCGGCCGCACCGGCAAGCACCGGCCTTGTCGGCGCGCCATGGCGCAGCACCGCGAGAAAGATGGCAAGCGGGCCGATCCCGATCAACGGAATGAAGGTCAAGCAGATGACCATGTTCGTGCCGACCAGGCGCGTGCCCCAGTCGGACGCAGGCACGGCGAAGAGTTCGAGAATCACAGCCACAATCACCAGCAGCGGCGCGGCGACCATCCAGCTCACCGCCCGGCCGGTCGATGCACCGGGCGTCGACAGCCCACGCACCAGGACAAAGGCGCTGGCGGCAAGAGCAATCGCGAAGACGAATTTGGACAGGAACCGCATCGTGTGCATGGCGATCGCAATGTCGGGGCGCGGGCCGATCGTCAGCCAGAAAACCGCGGCCGCGATCACGATGGCCGCGCCGGCGGCAAGCCACCAGGCGGTGCCTTGCGGCAGCGCCTTGCTGCGGGCATCGGCGTCGAGCGCCTTGATGAGATCTTCGGTCCTCATGTTATTCCCGCCCCGCCCTGAACCGTTTGGCAATGGCGGCAAGCCCGCGGTGCAGTGACACCCGCACAGCCGTCTCGCTGATGCCGAATTTGGCCGCGGTCTCACCGATTGACCGGCCTTCGACCGATACGGCCGAGACGACGGAACGCTGTGCCGGCGACAGGCTGTCGAGCGCCCGGTTGACGTCGCGCTCGCTCACCGTCTCCGATTCCGGCTCGGCAAAGGTCTCGGCGATTTCGTCGATCTCGATCTCGATCCGCCGACCGCGCCGCCGGAACGCATCGATCAGCTTGAAGCGGGCTATTGCATAGACCCAAGGCAGCACCGGCGCATCATGGCGCCAGGTGTGTCGTTTTACATGAATGGCCAGCAAGGTTTCCTGCACGACATCCTCGGGATCCACCCCGCCCTGCACGATCTTGCGCCGGGCAAAGCCACGAACGAGCGCGGCGATCCGGTGCAGAAAGTCGGCATAGGCCCTTTCGTCTCCGGCGATCGCGGCCCGCAGCAGCCGTGAAAGCTCGGCTTCGTCCTTGCCGCTCACAAGAGTTCACTCCCCGATATTCGCGTCTCGGCGCTGATTTGTTACGGGGCCGGCGAAATAATGTCCAAGGCAAATTAGCTGAGCATCACGAAAGTTTGCTCCTTTTGAGCGATTGAGTGGGCCAGCAATGTTGACTGCACCAGTCAGGTATTGGTAGGTGCAGCGTGCCAAGCCAAAGACCATCGAAATCGAGGACGACGCCATGAAATATGCTCTTTCCGCCCTTGCCGGTGCGACAGCACTTGCAATCAGCCTGATCGCCGGCCCGGCAATAGCAGAGGACGAGGGCATCGTCGTCTACAACGCCCAGCACGAAAACCTGACCAAGGCCTGGGCGGAGGGATTCACCAAGGAAACCGGCATCAAGGTTACCGTCCGCAATGGCGGCGACAGCGATTTCTCCAATCAGATCGTTGCGGAAGGCACCGCTTCGCCCGCCGATGTATTCCTGACGGAGAATTCGCCGGCCATGGCATTAGTCGAGGCGGCCGGCCTGTTCGCACCGGTCGGCACCGAGACGCTGGCCCAGGTTCCGCAGGAGTACCAGCCGGCGAGCGGCAAATGGGTCGGCGTCGCCGCGCGCAGCACCGTCTTTGCCTACAACAAGACCAAGCTGAGCGCCGACCAGCTGCCCAAATCGCTGCTCGATCTCGCCGATCCGAGCTGGAAGGGCCGCTGGGCCGCTTCGCCCTCCGGCGCCGATTTCCAGGCGATCGTCAGCGCGCTTCTGCAGCTCAAGGGTGAGGCGGCGACGGCCGAATGGCTGAAGGCGATGAAGGAGAATTTTACCGCCTATAAGGGCAACAGCACGGTGATGAAGGCGGTCAATGCCGGCGAGGTCGAAGGCGGCGTGATCTATCACTATTACTACTACGGCGATCAGGCCAAGACCGGCGAGAACAGCAAGAACGTCGAGTTGCACTATTTCAAGCATCAGGATCCCGGTGCTTTCGTCTCGATTTCCGGCGGCGGCGTGCTGGCCTCGAGCAAGCACCCGAAGGAAGCGCAGGCTTTCCTGAAATGGGTCACCGGCAATGGCGGCCAGGACGTGCTGAAAACAGGCGATTCGTTCGAATACGCAGTCGGCAAGGGCGCCGAGTCCAATCCGAAGCTGGTGCCGCTGGCCGATCTGCAGGCGCCGAAAGTCGACCCGACGACGCTGAACTCGAAAAAGGTGACCGACCTGATGACGGCGGCCGGCTTGCTTTAGCCGGCGTTCGTCCTAAAAGGGCAACCGACTGCGCTCCTGTGGGAATTCGCTTTCCACAGGAGCGCTCTGTTTTCAAGATGGCATTTGCCTATGACCACAAGCTACCCGCGAGATTATCCGCCGCCGATCGTTTCCGCCTCCGGGCGGAGCTGGCGCAACGTCTGATCTGATGCAATCCGCGATCGATCTCGCACGCCCAGGCTTGCCGGCCGACGCCACGGCCGTGCGGGCACGTCGTTGGTCGGTCTCATGGATTGCGTTGGCTGCCGTCTTTGTCTCGCTTTTCGCGCTGCTGCCGCTTGCCTTCATCGTCTGGGTGGCGGTGCAGACCGGCTGGGAAACGGTGGCGGCGCTGGTGTTCAGGCCGCGCGTCGGCGAACTTCTGGTCAACACCAGCCTGCTGGTGGTGTTGGCGGTGCCGATCTCGATCGTGCTGTCGGTCATGCTGGCCTGGCTGACCGAGCGCAGCGATCTGCCGGGTGCCCGCCTATGGGCCTGGCTGTCGGTGGCGCCGCTCGCCATTCCGGCCTTCGTCCACAGTTACGCCTGGGTCACCATGGTGCCCAGACTGCACGGCCTGTGGGCCGGCGTGCTTGTGTCGGTCATCGCCTATTTCCCCTTCCTTTATCTGCCGGTGGCGGCGGCATTGCGCCGGCTCGATCCCGCTCTCGAGGATGCAGCGGCAGCCCTTGGTCTCGGCCCGTGGCGTGTGTTCAGGCGTGTCGTGCTGCCGCAGCTCCGGCTCGCCATTTGCGGCGGCTCCCTGCTGGTCGGCCTGCATCTCCTGGCCGAATACGGGCTCTATGTCTTCATCCGCTTCGACACCTTCACCACCGCGATCGTCGACCAGTTCCAGTCGACCTTCAACGGTCCCGCCGCCAACATGCTGGCCGGCGTGCTGGTGACCTGCTGCCTTGTGCTGCTCGGGCTGGAGGTGCTGGTGCGCGGCGAGGAGCGCTATGCCCGCGTCGGTTCGGGTGCTGCGCGCCAGCAGCAGCGCACGGGCCTTGGGCGCGCCACCATTCCTTGCCTGCTGCTGCCTGCCATTACCACGCTGCTGGCGCTCGGCGTGCCGTTCGCCACTATCGGCCGCTGGCTCATGGCCGGCGGCGCCGATGTCTGGCGGCTCGACGAGATCGGCCTGGCGCTTGGCCAAACGCTGTTCCTAGCAATTGCCGGCGCGCTGCTCGCCACCGTCGCGGCAATGCCGATGGCGTGGATTTCGATCCGCGCGCCGGGGCGGCTGCAACGCGTCCTGGAGGGCTGCAACTATATCGTCGGCGCGTTGCCCGGCGTTGTCATCGCCCTGGCGCTGGTCACCATCGCCGTGCGTATCGCCATGCCGCTCTACCAGACCCTGTTCACCATCCTGGTCGCCTATGCGCTGATGTTCCTGCCGCGCGCCCTGATTAGCCTCAGGGCGTCGATCGCACAGGCGCCGGTCGAGCTCGAACGCGCCGCCTCCAGCCTCGGCCGGTCGCCGCTCAAGGCGCTGTGGTCGACGACCATCCGCCTGTCGGCGCCGGGCGCCGCAGCCGGCATGGCGTTGGTCGCGCTGGGTATCATGAACGAATTGACCGCAACCCAGATGCTGGCGCCCAACGGCACCCGCACGCTGGCCATGGCGTTCTGGTCCTATAGCGGCGAGATCGACTATGCGTCGGCGGCGCCTTATGCCCTGATCATGGTGGCGATGTCGCTGCCTTTGACCTGGTTGCTCTACGTCCAGTCGAAGCGGATGGCCGGGCGATGAGCTTTCTCGAGCTGAGCGGCATCCACAAGCACTACGGGCCGGTCGCAGCACTTGCCGGCGTCGACCTCAGCGTGGCCAGCGGCAGCCGTACGGCTGTCGTCGGGCCGTCCGGTTGCGGCAAGACCACCTTGCTGCGGCTGATCGCCGGCTTCGAGGCGCCGGACCAGGGCCGCATCGTGCTTGATGGCGAGGTGCTGGCCGATGGCGACACGGCCGTGCCGGCGCATCGCCGCGGCATCGGGCTGGTGGCGCAGGACGGCGCTCTATTCCCGCATCTGAGCATCGCCGCCAATATCGGCTTCGGCATGGGGCGTCACGAGGAAAAGCGCAGTGAGCGCATCGCCGAGCTCGCCTATGTCGTCGGGCTGGACAAAGGTATCCTGAAGCGCCGTCCGCACGAACTCTCCGGTGGCCAGCAGCAGCGCGTCGCGCTCGCCCGCGCCATGGCCATGAAGCCGCGGCTGATGCTGCTCGACGAGCCGTTCTCGGCGCTCGACACCGGCCTGCGCGCCTCGATGCGCAAGGCCGTGGCCGAGCTCCTTGAAACCGCCGGCATCACCACCATCCTGGTCACCCACGACCAGGCCGAGGCGCTGTCATTCGCCAGCCAGGTCGCGGTGATGCGCGACGGCAAATTCTCGCAGGTCGGCACGCCGCGCGAGCTCTATTTCAAGCCGAAGGACAGGATGGTCGCCGAGTTCCTTGGCGACGCCATCGTCCTGCCGGCAAGGATCGCCGATGGCTTCGCAATCTCGCCGCTCGGCCGCATCGCTGTCGACAGCTCGGAGCGGCGCGACGTCGCTCGCATCATGCTGCGGCCGGAGCAGGTGTTGCTGAAACGCACATCGCGTGAAGGCATGTCCGGCACGCCGGACATGCTGTTCGGCGAGGTGACGGAATCGGAGTTCGCCGGCTCGATGTGCACCATCGCGGTGCGTCTGTTGAACAGCCCCGATCCGCCCGACGCCGCCGCCATCGGCAATACGCCGTTGATCCTGCGCAAGCCGGGCATGGACGCGCCGGCGATCGGCGAGATCGTCCGGCTGACCGTGTCGGGCAAGGCGCATGTGTTTGCCTGAACGGTTTTGCGCAAGGCCGACTTCAATCGACCCGTTTGCCCGCCTGATCGAACCAATGCAGCTTTTCGGACCTAGCCACGACGCGCAATTGGTCGCCTGGCTTGGCGCTAGCGCGGCCTGAGACGCGCACCACGATGCGGCTGCCGGCTGCCACGCAATGGAGAAAGCTTTCGGCACCGACCGGTTCGACCGCTTCCACTGTTGCCGGCAGCGCGAGCGCGCCGGCCGGCGCCTCTGCCGCGAAGGTGATGTCGGCGTCCTCCGGACGAAAGCCTAGTGTCACTGCCTTGCCCTGTCGAGGCGCCAAGCCAATCACAGTGCCGTCCGCCAATACCGAGCTTGGGGAGGCCCCTGTGAGCGCCAGCAGATTCATCGGCGGTGCGCCTATGAACGAAGCGACGAAGGTCGAGGCCGGTTTCTCGTACACATCAAGCGGCGCGCCGGTCTGCTCGACCAGGCCGGCGTTCATGACGACGAGGATGTCGGCCAGCGTCATCGCCTCAAGCTGGTCGTGCGTGACATAAACCGAGGTGACGCCAAGCGAGCGCTGCAGATTCTTGATCTCGATGCGCATCTGCCCGCGCAATTTCGCATCGAGGTTGGACAGCGGTTCGTCGAACAGGAAGACCTTCGGGTTGCGTACGATGGCGCGACCCATGGCGACGCGCTGGCGCTGACCGCCGGAAAGCTCGCGCGGGCGCCGGTCGAGCAGCGCCGAAAGCTCCAGCACCTTGGCAGTCGAGCGTACCCTGCTGTCGATCTCGTCATTCGGCGTGCCGCGGTTGCGCAGGCCATAGGCCATGTTGTCATAGACCTTCATATGTGGGTAGAGCGCGTAGTTCTGGAACACCATGGCGATGTCGCGCTCGGTCGGGCCAATGGCGTTGACCACCTTGCCGTCGATGGCGACAGTACCGGCAGAAATCGTCTCCAGCCCGGCGATCATCCTCAGCAGCGTAGACTTGCCGCAGCCGGAGGGGCCGACCAGCACGCAAAGCTCCTTGTCGGGAATGGCGATGGAAACGCCCTTCACGGCCTCGACACCGCTGGGATAGATTTTCCTGACATCCTTCAGATCCACGGTCGCCATCGGCTTCTCACTTTTCGGATTCGACCAGACCGCGCACGAACCAGCGTTGCATCAGCACGACCACCAGGATCGGCGGCACGATGGCCAGCATTGCCGTGACCATCACCAGGTGCCATTGGGTGTCGGCATCGGCGAAGGAAACCATCTTTCTCAGCGCGATGACGATGGTGTTCATGTCGTTGCTGTTGGTGACGAGCAGCGGCCAAAGATACTGCGTCCAGCCATAGATGAAGAGGATCACGAACAGCGCGGCGATGTTTGTCCGCGACAGCGGCACCAGAATATCGAAAAAGAAGCGCCATGGCCCGGCACCGTCGACACGCGCCGCCTCGACCAATTCGCCCGGTATGGTCATGAAGAACTGGCGAAACAGCAGCGTTGCGGTGGCCGAGGCGATCAGCGGGACGATCAGGCCGGCATAGGTGTCGATCATGCCGAGATCGACCATCACCTTGTAGGTCGGCAGGATGCGCACCTCGACTGGAAGCATCAAGGTGATGAAGATCAGCCAGAAGAAGGTCATGCGCAGCGGAAAGCGAAAGAACACAATCGCGTAGGCCGACAGGATCGAGATGAAGATCTTTCCCACCGCAACGCCGAGCGCCATGATCGTGGTGTTGAGGAGCAGCCTGCCGACGCTGACCCCGCCGATACGACCGATGCCGCCGAACAGCGCCTCGCTGTAATTGTTCCATAGCTGGTCGCCGGGCAAGAGCGGCAGGGGCGGCCTGAGGATCGTTTGCAGCGTGTGCGTCGAGGCAACGAAGGTGTAGTAGATCGGAAAAGCCACGATCAATATGCCGAGGATGAGCACGGCATGGGCGATGAAGGTGCGGAGCGGGGACTGGCCGATCATCGCTGCCCTCAGCCGTAATGGACTTTGCGTTCCACATAGCGGAACTGGATCGCTGTGAGCGCAATGACGATGGCCATCAGGATGACCGACTGCGCCGCCGAATCGCCCAGGATCAGATTGACGAAGCCGTCATTGTAGACCTTGTAGACCAGCGTCTCGGTCGTCTTGCCCGGCCCGCCGCCGGTGACGGCATGAACGATGCCGAACGTGTCGAACAGGGCATAGACGGTGTTGACGACCAGCAGGAAAAAGGTTGTCGGCGCAAGCAGCGGGAAGACGATGGTCCAGAAGCGCTTGGTTTCGCCGGCGCCGTCCATGGCCGCCGCTTCGATCAGCGTTTTCGGCACCGCCTGCAGGCCGGCGACGAAGAACAGGAAGTTGTAGCTGATCTGCTTCCAGGCAGCAGCCGACACCAGCAGGATCATGGCGTGGGTGCCGTTGAGCAGCGGGTCCCATACGATGCCGAGGCTTCTCAGCAAATAGGCCAACGAGCCGATCGAGGGATTGAACAGGAAAAGCCAAAGCATGCCGGCAATCGCCGGCGCCACGGCGTAAGGCCATATCAACAGTGTGCGATAGAGGCCTTTGCCGCGCACGGCCTTCTCGGCCATGACCGCGAGCAGCAGGGCCACAACCATGGCAACGATCGCGGTCGCAAGAGAGAACACTACGGTGACCTTGATCGAGTTGAGGTAGGCCGGATCGGCCAGCACCTTCCGGAAATTGGCAAACCAGACGAACCTGCTCTTCAGCCCGAACGGGTCTTGCCTGAGCATCGACTGGTAAAGCGCCTGACCGGCCGGCCAGTAGAAGAAAACCAGGGTGATGGCGAGTTGTGGCGCCACCAGCAGGTAGGGCAGGATCTTGTTGGGAAAGACGACGCGTGGAGACAGGCTGATTTCCCTCGCTATCCAGGTATCGCCCACGCCGGCTCGCGTGGGCGATATTCCAACCGACTAACCGAGATAATCCCGTCAGTTCTCCAGCGCTTCCTTGATCGCCGCGTTGCCGCGCGCAACCGCATTGTCGAGTGCCTGCTGGGCGGTTTGCTGGCCGGCCAGCATCTTCTCCAGCTCCTCGTTCTGGATATCGCGCACCTGCGGCAGATTCGGCAGGCGCACGCCCTTCGAATTGTCGGTCGGCGACTTGCCGATCATCTGCAGGATGGGTGTCTCGCGGCCGGGGTTCTTGTCATAGAAGCCTGATTTCTTCGTCGCCTCATACGCGGCGAGCGTCACAGGCAGGTATCCCGACTTCTGGTGCAGATATTCCTGCACATCGGTCTTGGACAGATAGGCAAAGAAGGCGGCGACACCCTTGTATTCCTCGTCCGACTTGTTGCCGAACACCCAGAGGCTGGCACCGCCCGGCGTCGTGTTCTGCGGGGCACCCTTGGCGTCGCTATCGTAAGGAAGCTGGCCGATGCCATAGTTCATGCCGGACTTGACGATATCGCCGAGGCCGCCCGACGATTCGGTGAAGATGCCGCATTCGCCGGCGAGGAATATCTGCTTGGCTTCGGAGGTGCGTCCGCCATATTTGAACGTGCCGTCCTTGGCCAGGTCAGCGAGCGCCTGGAAGTGGTTGACGAAAATCGGCGCATTGATCTTGAGTTCGACATCACCGCCGGCCAGGCCATTCTGCTGGGTGGCCCAAGGCACGTCATTCCACGCCGCGAAATTCTCCAGGTGGATCCAGGTCAGCCAGGTCGAGGTATAGCCGCAAGGGGCGCCGCCGCTCGTCTTGATCTTCTTGGCAGCTTCCCACACCTCGTTCCACGTCTTGGGCGGATTGTTCACGTCGAGGCCTGCCTTCTGGAAGATGTCCTTGTTGTAGTAGAGGATCGGCGAGGAAGAGTTGTAGGGGAACGATAGCATGGTGCCGTCCGGCTTCGAATAATAGCCGACGATGCCGGGCAGATACTGGCTCTTGTCGAAAGTCATCCCGGCGCCGGTCATCACATCGGCCACCGGCTTTATCGCACCCTCGGCCGCCATCATCACGCCGGTGCCGACGTCGAACACCTGGAGGATATCGGGCGCTTGCCCGGCACGAAAGGCAGCGATGCCGGCATTCAGCGTCTCCGGATAGGTGCCCTTGAACACCGGAACGAGCTCATAGTCGCTCTGGCTGGCGTTGAAATCCTTGGAGATCTTGGCGACGACCTCGGCGTTGGCGCCGGTCATGGCGTGCCACCAGCTGATCTGCGTGACGGCGAAGGCGGAGGTGGTGGAAAGCAGGGTCACGGTGGCGGCGATACCGGCCGCAAAGCCGAAGAACTTCATGTTTCATCTCCCGTTTGTCATTGGCGAAAGGGGCACTTCCGCAAAGCCAATATGTGGCGCTGATGACAATCGGACAACGGTTTTATTGCGGATCAATGAACATCATTCCTTCCTAAAGTGCACTCGCTACCGAAACCGGGCGCCAGAAATCACATCACCGTCTTTTCGGCGCAGCGGCGTCGGTTTTCCCCCGAAAAGACCCGCCTCATGGCCCGCGGGTTAACCATTCGTTAAAATCTCCAAGAGCTAATCAGTCACACCTCCCCTGTTCGTTTTGGCAGACCGAGTGAACCAGGATGCTGACGGTCTATAATTGTATTGTAAGTCAGCACGATCCGAGACTGGTTGCGCTTGCCGCACTCGTCTGTGGAATTTCTTGCTTCTCAGCGGTTAATCTCCTTAAGCATGTCGGCCGATCGACCGAGCGAAACCGGCTTGTCTGGCTGATGATCGCCGCGGCCTCGACCGGGTTCGGCATATGGGCGACGCATTTCATCGCCATGACCGCGTTTACGCCGGGAATACCGAACGCATACAATCCGGGATTATCCGCCTTTTCGCTTGCCGCCGCCGTTATCATGACCGCGCTTGGGATGTGGGTCGCCACCTTGCGCCGCGGCATCGACTATTTCCTCGCCGGTGGCGCCATTCTGGGCGGCGCCATCGCGACGATGCACTACATCGGCATGGCAGCTTTCGAGGTCGAAAGCCGGGTCGTATGGAACCTGCTCCTTGTCGCGATATCGCTTCTGGCCGGCGTGACCCTCGCGGCACTGGCGCTCCTTGTCGTCTTGCGCCGTCCGTCAGCGCTCGCGACTTTCGGCGGCGCCGCGCTTTTGACGCTGGCGATTTGCAGCTTGCATTTCATCGCGATGGCTGCGGTGTCGATCATTCCGGATTCCTCGATTGAAATATCCGAACATTCCATCGAGCCCATTTCCCAGGCCTTTGCCGCAGCGGTCGCCAGCCTGATAATCCTTGTGCTATCGGGTGCCGCGCTGTGGATCGACCTGCGCTTTCGCCGCCAGAAGCTCGAGGCCGATCGCATGCACGATCTCGCCAATGCGGCGGTGGAAGGTCTGATCGTTTGCGATGGCACCCGCATTGTCAGCGCCAATGACAGTATGGCGAAGCTGACCGGAACAGCGACAGCCACCCTGAACACGATGCAATTCGGCGAGCTTTTCGACGGACAGAGCGCAGCCGATATGTCCGGCTTCGGCGAACAGGCGCAGGAAGCGAAGTTAAGGGGCAGTGACGGGGCGAGAATTCCTGTCGAGCTGATCGCCAGGAAAATCACCTACTGCGGCAGGCCTCATACGGTGCTTGCCGTTCGCGACATCCGTGAGCGCAAGAAGGCAGAACAAGAGATCCTCCGCCTCGCGCATTTCGATCCGCTTACCGGGCTTGCCAATCGGCGGAGCTTTTCTTCCCGGCTGGAAGCAGAATTCGCCTCGATGGATCGTGGCGGCAAGGATGGACATCTGGCGCTCCTGCTGCTTGACCTTGACCGGTTCAAGCAAGTCAACGACCTCTATGGCCACGGGGCCGGCGATGCTATGCTGCAGAAGCTGGCGCACTGCATTTCCGGCATCCCGCGCCACGGACAGATGCTCGCGCGTCTCGGCGGCGATGAATTTGCCATCATAGCTCCGAACCTCCCCGACCCCCTGGCCGCAGGCCGGATAGCCGAGGACTTGCTGGCGGCGATCCGGGAGGAAAACAGGGTTTCGGTCGGCTCCGGCCTCGTCTCGGCCAGCATCGGCATCGCCTTCTTTCCGCTGGATGCCGAAGACCAGGCCGGCCTGATCAGCCATGCCGACACGGCACTCCATCGCGCCAAAACCGAAGGCAGGGACACTTATCGGTTTTTCGAGATAGCCATGGGCACCGCGGCCCGCGACAAGCGCGTGATGGAGCATGAATTGCGCCAGGCGATCGCCCGCAAGGAGTTCCACCTCGTCTATCAGCCGCAGAAGGAGATCCGCGGCGGCAGGATGATCGGCTTCGAAGCCCTGGTCCGTTGGCAGCACCCTGAGCGGGGTGACATTTCTCCGGCCGTTTTCATCCCCGTGGCCGAGGACAGTGGCGCTATCGCGCAGATCGGCGACTGGGTGCTGACGACGGCTTGTAACGATGCTGTTCGCTGGACAAACCCGCTGATGGTCGCCGTCAACGTCTCCGCCGTGCAACTTCACAATCCGAACTTCAGCCGCAAGGTGCACGACGCATTGACGAGATCCGGCCTGGCCCCCGGCAGGCTCGAACTGGAGATCACCGAAACGGCCCTGGTGAAGGACATGCCGCGCGCGCTGGCAACCTTGAGGCAGGTCAAGGCGCTTGGCGTGCATGTGGCGATGGACGATTTTGGCACCGGCTATTCTTCGCTGTCCAACCTCAGCGCCTTTCCCTTCGACAAGATCAAGATCGACGGGTCGTTCATCAAATCGGTCGACAAGAACGCCCAGTTCGCGGCGATCGTTCGCGCCGTGCTGGGGCTTGGACGCGGTCTCGGCCTACCGGTTCTGGCAGAAGGCATCGAGACGCCGGGTGAATTGCAGTTCCTGGACGCCGAGGCTTGCGAGATCGGGCAAGGCTACTACCTCGGCAAACCGGCTCCGATCGAGACATTCGGGGAACTGACGGGCGTGGCCGCTCCGGCAATCCGCACCGCCAGCCGACGCGGCGCAAGCATTGCCGTGCTCAAGCCGCGCCTGCGCACGGTCTGAGCCTATCCCGGCTGAAGCGCCGCCTCGACCAGTCGCTTGGCATCCGGCCCCGACCATTCGGCCGGGCCATTCATATGGGCGATCAGGCAGCCTTGCCCATCGATCAGCATGGTGACCGGCAGACCGAGCGCCAGGCCGCGCGTCTTGACGTCGTTGAACAGCGCCATCGTGGTATCGCGATAGTAGCCGAGCGACTTGACGCCGGTGTCCTCCAGGAACTTCTTCGGTTTGGCATCGTCGCCGGCATCGACGTTGACGGCAACAACCTGAAACGCATCGCTGCCCATCTCCTTCTGCAGCGCATCGAGCGCCGGCATTTCGGCGCGGCAAGGTGCGCACCATGTCGCCCACAGATTGAGCAGCACCGTCTTGCCGGCATGATCGGCGATCGTCGTCGGCTTGCCGTCGGGGCCGTTGAAGGCAAGGCTTTTCAGCGATTGCGGCGGATCCGCCGGCAAAAGCGCGGCAACCTGGCCGGTGGCAGCGGCGGCGATCTTCTTGGCACGGTCGGTCTTGGCGGCGCAGGCGACGTCGTCCTTGCCGCCGCCGGCGGCCACTTGCGCGGGCGCCTTGTTGCCAGAACTGCTTTCCCTGACATATACCGCGACCGCGCCGGCCAGCACGCCCGCAACCAAAGCGGCGAGGATGAGACGCAAAGCCGGGAAAAATCTATTGCCGTCTGCCATTTTTGAAAAACTGCTCCGGAGCACGGGTTATAGCGATGAACGACAAGAAGGCCAGCAACCAGATGTGGGGCGGACGTTTTGCCTCGGGTCCGGCCGCAATCATGGAAGCGATCAACGCGTCGATCTCGTTCGACCGCAAACTCTATGCGCAGGATATTCGCGGCTCGATCGCCCATAGCCAGATGCTGGCGCAAACGGGCATTATTTCGGCGGCCGATCAAGAAAAAATCGCTCACGGGCTGAACACGATCCTGGCAGAGATCGAGGCCGGCACATTCGAGTTCTCGACCAGGCTGGAGGACATCCACATGAATGTCGAGGCCCGTCTGGCCGATTTGATCGGCCCCGCCGCCGGCCGCCTGCATACCGCCCGCTCGCGCAACGACCAGGTGGCGGTCGACCTCAGGCTGTGGGTCAAGGACGAGTGCTGTCGCGTCGCCGAGGCGCTGAAGGGCCTGATCACGGCGTTCCTGGATCGGGCCGAGGAGCATGCGGCAACGGTGATGCCGGGCTTCACCCACATGCAGGCGGCGCAGCCGGTGACCTTCGGCCACCACTGCATGGCCTATGTCGAGATGTTTGCGCGCGACCTGTCTCGCGTCCGCGATGCGATTGAGCGGATGGATGAAAGCCCGCTCGGCGCCGCCGCCCTTGCCGGCACCAGCTTTTCCATCGACCGGCACCAGACGGCGAAGGCGCTTGGCTTCCGCGAGCCGATGCGCAATTCGCTCGACAGTGTTTCGGACCGCGATTTCGCGCTCGAGTTCCTGGGCTTGGCGGCGATCTGCGCGACGCATCTGTCGCGGCTGGCCGAAGAGATCATCATCTGGTCGACGCCGCAATTCGGCTTCGTCAGGCTGTCGGATAGTTTCTCGACGGGTTCGTCGATCATGCCGCAGAAGAAGAACCCGGACGCTGCCGAACTGGTGCGCGGCAAGACCGGCCGCGTCACCGGGCACCTCGTCGGCCTGCTGACGGTGATGAAGGGCATGCCGCTGACCTATGGCAAGGACATGCAGGAAGACAAGGAATCCGTCTTCGACGCGGCCGAGACGCTCGACCTGATGCTGGCGGCAATGACCGGCATGGTGCGCGACATGACGGTGAACACTGCCGCGATGAAAAAGGCGGCCGGCGCCGGCTATTCGACTGCGACCGACCTCGCCGACTGGCTGGTGCGCACGCTCGGGCTGCCGTTCCGCGAGGCGCACCATATCACTGGCCGGGCGGTGGCGCTGGCCGAGGACAGGAAGATCGGGCTCGACAGGCTTTCGCTGGAGGATCTGCAGTCCATTCACCCCGGTATCAGCGCCGACGTGTTTTCGGTTCTTGCCGTGCAGAATTCTGTAAAGAGCCGCACGAGCTTCGGCGGCACCGCGCCGTCCGAGGTGCGCAAGCAGATCCGCTACTGGAAAAAGCGGCTCGCCAAGGCGTAAGACGCGGGGTGCAATGGCCGCAAAACTCGGCTAGAAGCGGCTGCGGGCAACAGTTTCGGACGGATGGCACGATGACCGGAAGCAGGATTTTGGTGACGCTGACGCTGCTGGCGGCAATGGCCACCGTTGCGGCCTGCGGCAGGAAGGCTGCGCTCGACACGCCGTACGCGGCAGCCGTGCAGGCCCGCAAGGACGCCGAGAAGGCCAAGCAACCTTTGCCGCCGGAGCCGGAAAAACCTGTCGAGGACAAGAAATTCATCCTCGACCCGCTGCTCTGATTTCGGACCAATCTCGTGAACCATTTCGACTACCGCGACGGCGCGCTGCATGCCGAGGACGTGGCGATATCAGACATCGCCGCCAGCGTCGGCACGCCGTTCTACTGTTATTCGACGGCGACGCTGACCAGGCATTTTCGCGTCTTCACCGAGGCCTTTGCCGGGCTCGATGCTCTCGTCTGCTATGCCATGAAGGCGAATTCCAACCAGGCCGTGCTGAGGGTGCTGGCAGGGCTCGGCGCCGGCGCCGACGTGGTCTCGGAGGGCGAATTGCGCCGCGCTTTGGCGGCCGGCATCCCGGCAAGCAAGATCCTGTTTTCGGGCGTCGGCAAGACCGCGCGCGAAATGGATTTTGCGCTCTCGGCCGGCATTCTCTGTTTCAACGTCGAATCCGAACCGGAGCTGGAGCTGCTGTCGGCCCGCGCCACCGCGCTGGGCAAGATCGCGCCGATCTCGCTGCGCATCAATCCGGATGTCGACGCCAGGACGCACAAGAAGATTTCGACTGGGAAGGCCGAGAACAAGTTCGGCATTCCGTGGCAGCATGCGCGGAAGGTCTATGCGCGCGCGGCTGAGCTGCCGGGCATCAAGGTCACCGGCATAGACACCCATATCGGCAGCCAGATCACCGAATTGCAGCCCTTCGACGACGCCTTTGCGCTGCTGGTGGAGTTGGTCGGCGCCTTGCGCTCCGACGGTCATGCCATCGAGCACATCGATGTCGGCGGCGGCCTTGGCATTCCCTACCGCCTCGACAACAACCCGCCGCCTTTGCCCGATGCCTATGCCCAGATCGTCAGGAAGCATGTTGCCAAACTTGGGCTGAAAGTGATGTTCGAGCCAGGCCGGCTGATCGTCGGCAATGCCGGCATCCTGGTCTCGCAGGTGATCTTCGTGAAGGAGGGCGACGCCAAGAACTTCCTCGTCGTAGACGCCGCGATGAACGACCTGATCCGGCCGACGCTTTACGACGCTTTCCACGACATCAGGCCGGTGGCGCAGCAGCCGGCCGCTGCACCACGCATGAAGGTCGACGTCGTTGGCCCGGTTTGTGAGACCGGCGACTATCTCGGGCTCGACCGTGACCTGCCCCGGCTGAAATCCGGCGACCTGATCGCTGTCTCCACCGCCGGCGCCTATGGCGCCGTTCAGGCCGGCACCTACAATACCAGGCTGCTGGTACCGGAAGTGCTGGTCGACGGCGACCGCTTCCACGTTGTGCGCCCGCGCCAGACCTATGACGAGCTGATCGGACTGGACTCGGTGCCGGACTGGTTGGAGTAGAACTCTGCAGCTACAGCCGGTGCTGAATGAGCGCCCTGGTCTCAGCGATTCTGTCCTCATTCCGGCGATAGAATATCCACTGCTTGATGCGCTTGCTGCGCAAAAGCCCTGCCTGGGTGAGCACGCGCATATGCTCGCTGAGCGTTGCCTGGGTGATCCCCAGCTTTTCCGCGATCAGCAGCGCGCAGACGCCGTCCTCGACCAGATCGCCGTCCGTCTGCGGCGGAAAATGCGCGCGCGGGTCCTTCAGCCAATCGAGGATCTGGAGCCTGCGCTCGTTGGCGATTGCTTTGAAGACATCGACCTCTTGCATTTAGGCACTTTGCCAAGTAACTAAGTAATGTCAACTCTGAATGTCAACTCTGGGAGTGAAATCATGCTGCACGGCCACACGATCACACGCGAGCGCATTGCGGCGATAGAACCCCGCATCCGGCCCTTCGTGCGCCACACGCCGGTGCTGCGCGTCGACATGGCCGATTTCGGCCGCCCGGCTCTGCCTGTCGACCTGAAGCTTGAGTGCTTGCAGCATTCCGGCTCGTTCAAGGCGCGTGGTGCGTTCACCAATCTCCTCGAACGGCCGGTTCCTGCGGCCGGCGTCGTCGCCGCGTCGGGCGGCAATCACGGCGCCGCCGTCGCCTACGCCGCCATGCGACTCGGCCACAAGGCGACCATCTTTGTTCCCGAAGTGAGCCCGCAGGCCAAGCTGGACCGCATCCGCGGCTACGGCGCCGAGCTGATCGTCGGCGGCGCCCGTTATGCCGAGGCGCTGGCCGCCAGCGAGAGCTTCGCCGAAAAATCCGGCGCGCTGCAGATCCACGCCTTCAACCAGGAGGAGACGCTGGTCGGGCAAGGCACGCTCGGCCTCGAGATCGAGGCTGACCTGCCGAAGCTCGACACCCTGCTGGTCGCCGTCGGCGGCGGCGGGCTGATCGGCGGCATCGCTGCCTGGTTTTCCGGCCGCATCAGGATAATCGCGGTCGAGCCGGAGGGTGCGCCGACGCTTCATCGCGCCTTCGAGGCGGGCCGACCCGTCGACGCGCCGGCTGAGGGCATCGCCGCCGATTCGCTCGCGCCAAAGCGTGTCGGCGAAATGATGTTTCCTATCGCCGAGGCATTCGTCGAGCGCTCGATCCTGGTCGGCGACGACGACATTATCGCCGCCCAGGCGGCGCTGTGGGACCGCGTGCGAATCATCTCCGAGCCGGGCGGTGCGGCCGCCTTCGCGGCGCTCCTGTCCGGCCGCTACGCACCGGCTGCAGGCGAGCGCGTTGCCGTACTGGTCTGCGGCGCAAACGCCAATCCGGCGAAATTCTGACAATATCCGGGGCATTATTGTTCACGTTTTGGGGAACCGCCTCGCCTTCGCCGTGTTTGTTGGTATCCTTAGGGCGATGTGCATCCGCTTGGACGCACGAAGTACGCGCCAAGATTTTAGGTCTTCGCATCGTGCTTCCCGAAAATCGACTTTTCGGGCCCATGCGATAGACTCGTAAGGCCTGGGCTATCCCGCCCGGCCAGGAAGGGCCGATGACACAACGACCCATTTTCACCAGCGATCGCAGTCTGGCCAGGCGCCTTGCCTTGAGCCGGCTGGGGACGCAGGTCTCGATAATCGTCGAACGCGGCTGGCCATTGCTGCTGCCACTGATCATCGTCGCCAGCCTGTTCCTCAGCATTTCGTGGCTCGGCCTGTTCCCATTTTTGCCCGATCTGGCGCGGATCGGTCTTATCACGGCATTCGGCGTCGCAGCGCTTGCCGCACTCTATCCACTGCGTTTCTTCCGCACGCCATCCAGTGCCGAGGTCGACCGCCGCATCGAGGCGGCCAACCGATTGCTGCACAGCCCGGTGCAGGTCCAGACCGATCGCCCGAGCGGCAAGGAAAGCATTTTTTCGCAAGCCCTGTGGCGCGAGCATCAGCGGCGCATGGCGGACCGGCTGGGCGAGCTTGGCGGCGACGTGCCGCGCACACGCGTGCCGGAACGCGACCCGTGGGCGCTGCGCGCCGTTGCCGCGCTTTTGTTGGTCACTGCCTTTGCCTTCTCATTCGGGCCATCGGGCGGCAGGCTGAGCGACGGTTTTGTTGCCCGTGCCGCCCGCGACGTCGTGCCGCCGCGCATTGATGCCTGGGTGACGCCGCCGGCCTATACCGGCAGGCCGCCGGTATTCCTGAACGCCCCGGTCCTGGCCAACAACGCCACTCAAGCGCCGCCGACCTTCACGGTTCCGGAGGGCAGCGATGTGTCGCTGCGCGTCACCGGCGGTTCGGGCGAGGAAACGCTGAGCTACGCCGACACCGGCGGCAACACCCGCGCCATCGATCCGACAGGGCCGCAAGCCGCCAAGACTGAGGCAAGTCCGGCAACGCCTTCCACCGTGCGCCAGTTCAGCGGCAAGTTAACGGCCGACGGCACGCTGACGCTGCAGTCCAGCGACGGCGAGCTCGGCCGCTGGGCCTTCGCCATAATTCCCGACAAGCCGCCGCAGATCCGCTTTGTCGGCGAGCCGAAGCGCGCCGTCAACGGCGCCTTCGAACTCAACTACCAGATCGACGACGACTATGGCGCGGCCTCCGCCAAGGCGGTTTTCGCATTGGCCGATCCGCAAGTGCCCAACGCGCATCCGCTCTATGGCCCGCCGGAAATGCCGCTGACGTTGCCGCGCCGCGGCGGCAAGGCCAATGCCGCTAAGACGACGAAGGATCTGACCGACCATGTCTGGGCAGGTGGCAACGTCAAGCTGTCGCTTGTCGCCACCGACGGTGCCGGACACACGGCGACCAGCGAAACCAAGACGCTGGTGATGCCGGAGCGGCCATTCTCCAATCCGTTGGCACGGGCTGTGGTCGAGCAGCGCCGCATACTGGCGCTCGACGCCTATGCCAAGGACCGCGTGCTCGACCTGATGGATGCAATCACGCTCAGGCCGGAAGACACGTTCGACAACATGGCGCACTACCTCGCCATCATGAGCGCCCGCACCCGGCTGAAGATGGCCGACAGCGACGACCAGTTGCGCGACGAGGTCGCTTATCTCTGGGAGATCGCGCTCGGCATCGAGGAAGGCAATCTGTCGGCGGCCGAGAAGCGGCTGCGCCAGGCGCAGCAGGCGCTGCAGGATGCGATCAAGAACGGCGCCAGCGACCAAGAGATCGAGAAGGCGATGAAGGAACTGCGCGAGGCGATGAACCAGTTCCTGCAGGAATTCGCGGCGCGGGCGCAGCAGAATCCGAATGCGCCACAGATGCAGCAGAACGGTCAGGAACTGCGCCAGAGCGACATCGACCGCATGATGGACCAGATCGAGAACCTGGCGAAATCCGGCAATCGCGACCAGGCGCAGCAATTGCTGTCCGAGTTGCAGGACATGATGAACAATCTGCAGGCAGGCCGCCAGCAGCAAGGCGGCCAGCAAGACAGCGAGATGCGCCAGCAGATGGACAAGCTGGGCGAGATCATGCGGCGCCAGCAGGAGATGATGAACGACACTTTCCGTATGGACCAGATGCAGCGCGGCCAGCAACAGCGCGGGCAGAACCGCGACGAGCAGCTCGGCGAGAACGGTGAGCCAGGCCCGATGGGCGAAGAGGGCAAACCCGGCCCGGGTGACGACCGCGATCCGCTCGGCCGGCCGAAGCCGATGACGCCGCAGGAATTTGCTGATGCGCTGAAGCAATTGCAGGAAGGCCAGGGCAAGCTGCAGGGCGAGCTCGATCAATTGAGGAAGAGCCTCGAAGGCATGGGTCTCGACCCCAATGAGGGGTTTGGCGAGGCCGGCAAATCCATGGGCAATGCCGAACAGGCGCTCGGCGAGGGCGAAGGCGATCAGGCCGTCGGTCACCAGGGCCGCGCATTGGAAGCCTTGCGCAGGGGCGCCAAGGACATGATGAAGCAACTGCAGGCGATGCAAGGCGACCAGGGCGGCAACGGGCAGGGCGGACGCCAGCAGAATGCCGACCGTGACCCGCTCGGGCGGCCCCGCACCAGCGAGGGTCCCGATGACGGAAGTTCGGTGAGAGTGCCTGACGAGATCGATGTGCAGCGTGCCCGCCAGATCCTCGAAGCGATCCGCAAGCGGCTCGGCAACGCACTCAGCCCCGATATCGAGCGCAGCTATCTGGAGCGGTTGCTGGAGCTGAAGTAAGGCTGCCCCCCAATATTCGGAAGATCGCCGTGCGGTCCGTGGAGGCCGCCACCGCCGGACTGAGCGGCACTTTTAACGGTTGGTGAACGCCTCGCGGATCGCCTCTTCCATGCCGTCGATGGCCTCGCCGGAAGCGTTCGGATTGCGCCGCAGCACCACGTTCGAGGAATCGATGTCGCCGAACCCGTCGGCGGCCGTAAGCTCGCGGCAGCCGGCCGGGATGTTGCTGCGCGAGATCGGCGCAATCGCCAACCCGGAGGTGACGGCGAGCCGCAGGCCGCCATTGGTATCGCTGGTGTAGGCGACACGATAGGCGAGACCGCGCTGTTCCAGCGACTTTATAGCGAAATCCTTGCACCAACCGGCACGGTTGTAGAGCGCGATCGGCACCGGCCGCTCCTCATGCATGTGATGCAGCTCCGACGTCACCCATACGGTCGGGTCATGCATCAGCACCTCACCGCCGGACAGATCCTGCCATTCGAACACCACCGCCAGATCGAGCTCGCCGGCAGCGAGCGCCGCGATCTGCGCACCGGAATGCGCGTAGCGGACGGTGATGTCGACCTGAGGATGGCGCTTGGCAAAGGCGCCGAGTGCCCGCGACAGGATCGCGTGGCCATATTCCTCCGGGATACCGATGCGCACCGGCCCGCCAAGCGGCGCCGCGACCATCGATGCCGCCGTCTCGTCGAGCAGTGAAACGATGCGCCTGGCGTTGGCTATGAGTTCGCCGCCGCGCTGCGTCAACGCTACACCGCGCGACCCGCGCTCGAACAGGCTGTCGCCGATCATGCCTTCGAGCCTCTTCATCTGCATCGAGACCGCCGACTGGGTGCGGCCGGCCCGCTCCGCCGCTTTGGTGAAATTGCCGGTGTCGGCGACCGCCACGAAGGTGCGCAACAGGTCGCTGTCGAGATTGGGTCGCATGTGCCCGCCATAAGAAAATCTGATTGCTGGCATCATTCCAATTCGTTTGCAACATGTCAAACGGCGGACGATAGTCGCCTTACCCATTGGATATGCGGCCGGGAAATCGGCTGCGGACCAATCAAAAGTCCTCACTCGTACCCGCTGCCCGAAACGGTGGCGGGTTCTTTTTACCCGGATGCAGGCCTGCTTTCGGCCGCGCACGCGGGAGACAGGAGCGCCTATGCAGAATCGGCTTGTGCTCGGCATCCTCAGCCTCTGTCTCGGCGTGCTGGTCTTTTCGCTGCAGGACCCGCTGGTCAAGGCGGTGTCGAGCCACTATCCGGTCACCGAGGTGATGGCGATCCGCTCGATCGTCGCCCTGCCGATCCTGGTTTTCCTTGTCCACGCCGATGTCGGATTCCAGGCGATCCTGTCGAAGCGGTTCGGCATGCTGACGATGCGTGCCTTCATCCAGTTCACCTCCTATACGGCCTACTACCTGGCAATCGCCGCCCTGCCGCTGGCTGACGCGGTGGCGCTCTATTTCATGGCGCCGCTGTTCATCATGGCGTTGGCCGGCCCCTATCTCGGCGAACGCGTGTCCTGGCAGGCGCTCGCCACCGTCCTGGTCGGCATGCTCGGCGTGCTGGTGATGGTGCGCCCGGGCGCCGGCTTGTTCGACTGGGCAGCGCTGCTGTCGCTAGGTTCGGCTCTGCTCTACGGTTTCTCGCAGCTGATGGCACGCAAGATCGGCGACACCGAATCCTCGACTGTCATGGCTTTCTATCAGAACGGCGCCTATCTGGTCGGCGCCGCCTTGGCGGCGGCATTGTTTTGGCTGGCAGGCATTGACCACGCCGTGCATCCGAGTCTCGAATTCCTCGTCCGGCCATGGGTCTGGCCGGCGACGCCGGATCTCCTCAAGATGGGGGCATGCGGCTTCGTTGCCTCGGCCGGCATGATCCTGTTGTCGCAGGCCTACCGGCTGGCGCCCGCCAACAGCGTCGCCACCTTCGAATACACCGGTATCATCTGGTCGCCGCTATGGGGTTTTCTGTTCTTTGCCGAAGTGCCGCGACCAGCGACGGCGGCAGGCGCAGCCCTCATCATCGGCGCCGGCCTGTTTGCCCTCAATGCCAGCCGGCGCCGGAGCGGCGCGCCAGCCATTGCGGCGACCTGCGACCCCGCCTGAAGGCGGTCGGCCTTGGGCTTAGGCGAAGCAGGCGAGCGCCTGTTCGACGCGGGCGCGGATTTCAGCCAGCGTGAACGGCTTTTGCACGACGTCGAGAATAATGCCGTCCAATTCCTCGGCGCGCTCGCGCTGGTCGGCATAGCCGGTCATCAGCATGATCTTCATCGCCGGGAACAGCGCCGCTGCCGCCTTGGCCATCTCGATGCCGTCTATTTCCGGCATGCGGATGTCGGACAGCACAAGGTCATAGCTCCCTTGCGCCGCCCGGATCAGAGAAAGGCCATGTGCGCCGTCGGCGGCAACAGTGACATTATGCCCGGCGCGTTCGAGCGCGCGAGCGGCGAGAGTGCGGACGGATTCATCGTCCTCGACGATCAGGAGCTTTGCCATGGGCAGGATATTTGGCGGGGAAAAGTTGATGTTTCCTGAAGGCGCCAAGGGTCGATGAGGCCTTTTCAGAATTCGCTCCGGCGAGTCAGATGGCGTGGTTTTCGAGAACCGGAGCGGAGCGGACGTTCGAGTCGGAGAGCACCGGCAGGTGGCCGCCGGAGTAGAATTATCAAAAGGCCTCAAGCGTCGCCCTTGACGATGCCGACGAAGGGCAATTCCCGAAACGCGTGGGCGACGTCCATGCCATAACCGACGACGAAATAATCGGGGCAGTCAAAGCCGACATAGTCGGCGTTGAGCGTGGTCTGGCGGCGCATGCGCTTGTCGAGCAGCACGGCGATGGCACAGCTCCTCGCGCCGCGCGACAGCATGAGGTCGCGGGTGAAACTCAGCGTCTTGCCGGATTCCAGAATGTCATCGATCAAAAGCACATCGCGGCCGGCGACCTCGTTGTCGATGTCGCGCAGCACCCTCACCTCACCGCTGGTCGTGCCGGCGCCATAGCTGGAGATGAAGATGAACTCGACCTCCGGCGACAGGCCGACATCGTGCATGGCACGGATAAGATCGGCGGCGAAGATGAACGATCCCTTCAGCACCGAGATTACCAGAAGGTCGTGGTAGTCGTGCCCGGCGATCTCCTTGGCAAGTTCCAGGTTCCGCCGCGCGATGGCGGACGCCGAAAACAGGACTTCGATGTCCTTGCCGCGCACAACTGGCATTGGCTGCCCTCCCACAATGATCGCCTTGTAGGCGAAGCCGACCGAAAACGGTCTTCAACCTGTTTCTAGGCATGTCGAGCCGGCTGGCAAGGCCAAATCTTTCGCAGGGCGCCCGCGAACGGTCGGATGTCCCAGAGCGTCGCGAATCGTTTATCTGGTGACCTGTTGATTTTCTGGCGCCGCTCTAACGAACCAGCGCATGGCCGCCCGAAATCCAGAAGGCGGCAAAGGCGGCACCGACGCCGACAATCCAGAAGATCGGCCCACCATGCACCCACAACGGCCGTTCGACGGCGGTTTCGGGCTTGCGCAACATGTCCATGCCTTCGATCGAAGGCATGGAAATCATGCGCGCAGGCGGCGGCGCAAAGTCTGGACGTGTAAAATGGCGGGGCAGCACCTCATAGTCGGCATCGATGACCTCGGCGGTCACGTCGCGCATGATGCGTTCCGGCTCGGCGGCCGGATCGGTCATGATTTCGCCGGAAACCGGGCGCGCGGTTCGATCCTCAGCCATCATGGCCCAACACTACCGCACCTGTTCGCTGTTCGTTTCTTTTGGGTAAACGGAAATGGTTAACGCTTCCCCACCGGAACCCCTGTGACTCGCTCGAAAAGCCCCCAAATTAACCGTCGGTTAACCATGCCGGCCGATGGTCTTTCCACAGAAGGGGCTGGCATCTTGCCGCCGAGAATTTCAGGTCGTCGAAAGTGATCCGCTTCGAAAATGTCGGCCTCCGCTATGGCATGGGTCCGGAGATTCTCCGCGACATCTCCTTGCACATTCCGGAGCGCTCCTTTCAGTTCCTGAGCGGACCTTCAGGCGCCGGCAAGACGACGTTGCTGCGGCTTTTGTTCATGTCGCTGAAGCCGACGCGCGGCCTGATCACCATTTTCGGCAAGGATCGCTCGCGCATCTCGCGTACCGAGTTGCCGCATCTGAGACGTCGCATCGGCGTGGTGTTCCAGGATTTTCGCCTGCTCGACCATATGACTACCTACGAGAACGTGGCCTTGCCGCTGCGCGTGCGCGGCCGCGAGGAGGCGACCTATCGCACCGACGTCACCGAGCTGCTGAAATGGGTCGGCCTCGGCGAGCGCATGCATGTGCTGCCGCCGGTGCTGTCTGGCGGCGAGAAGCAGCGCGCCGCCATCGCCCGGGCGTTGATCGAGCAGCCCGAGATCCTCCTCGCCGACGAGCCGACCGGCAATGTCGACCCGCCGCTGGCACGACGCTTGCTGCGGTTGTTCATCGAGCTCAACCGGCTGGGCACCGCCGTGGTGATCGCCACACACGACCTCGGCCTGATGGAACAGGTCGACGCACGGCGAATGATCCTGGCCGGCGGAAGGCTGGACATCTATGACTGAGCTCTCCGTCGAACATTTCGAGGGTCACGACGCCGCGGCGGCAAAGCCCCGCGTCCAGCGCAAAATGGCGCCGATCGTGCCGGCGCAGAACATCGCCGGCCGGGCGCTGGTGCTGGTCATCGCCATCATGACGTTTCTGTCCTGTCTGACGTTTGGCGCAGTCACGCTGGTGCGTGACACCGCCTCCGTCTGGGAGAACCAGATCTCGCGCGAGGCGACCATCCAGATCAAGCCGGTCGACGGCCTCGACATGGAGGCCGCACTTGCGCTGGCCTCGCAGATCGCCGGCGAATTCCCTGGGGTGAAAAGCGCCAGGATCGTCGACCGCGAAGCAACGGCCCGGCTGCTCGAGCCTTGGCTGGGCTCGGGCCTGAACATCGATGAGCTGCCGGTGCCGCGCTTGATCATCATCACCATCGATGAGAACAACCCGCCCGATTTCGCCGCACTGCGTGCGGCAATCACGCCGAAGCTGCCGAGTGCCTCGCTCGACGATCATCGCACCTGGGTCGACCGGCTGGTTGCCATGGCCCGCACCACGGTAACGATCGGTATTGCAGTGCTGGCGCTGATGCTGTCGGCGACGGTGCTGACCGTTGTGTTCGCAACGCGCGGCGCCATGGCCGGCAATGGTCACATCATCGAGGTGCTGCATTTTGTCGGCGCCGAGGCGCGCTTCATCGCGCGCGAATTCCGCCGGCATTTTCTGGTCACCGGCATGAAGGGCGCCGCGGCAGGCGGCGCCGCGGCGATCCTGGTCTTCATCGTCTTCTCCTGGTGGTCGTCACGCAACATGGCAACGCCGCAGGCCGACCAGGCGACCGCCCTGTTCGGCAATTTCGCCATCGGCTCGGCGGGTTATCTCGGGGTCGCTGTCATGGTGCTGGTGATCGGCGCGCTGACGGCGGCAACCTCCCATTTCACCGTGGTTACCTATCTCAGCGACATCGACATTCGCCAGCCGGACGCCGGCTAAAGGAAAGATCGATCACGGATGAAAACGCATCGTCACGAAAATTGCATTTTTTTCCTACCAAAGGCCGTATTTCGGGATTAACCATTTCATGATGGACGTTCGGGACTCGACCGATACCGCTGGATGCATGCCAGTGCTGGTTGCGCGCCCGCCTGTATTCGCCGAGCCTGATGAATTTGCCAAGCCGGATCAGTTCGCCAAACATGGGCGGCTGCTGGCAGCCCGTTCCTTGCGCATCTCGGCTCTCCTTCTGCTCGCCTTTATGGCGCTGTTTGTCGCCGGCTTCGGCTGGTTCGCCAATACCGTCAGCCGCCTGACTACGCCCGCCGATCCGGCAAGGGCCGACGCTATCATCGTGCTGACCGGCGGCCAGTCGCGCCTCGACGCTGCGATGGGCCTGCTTGCGTTAGGCAAGGGCGAGCGGCTGCTGATCAGCGGCGTCCATCCCTCCGCCAGCCGCCGCCAGCTTCAGGCCGCGACCGGCGGCGACAAGAGGCTGTTTTCCTGCTGCGTCGACATCGACCGCGCCGCGCTCGACACGATCGGCAATGCCGAGGAAAGTGCCAAATGGGTCGAGGACCATGCCTACGGCACGGTCATTCTCGTCACCAACAATTATCATATGCCGCGTAGCTTGCTGGAAATGGGCCGGCTGCTGCACGGCGCCAGGCTCGAGCCCTATCCGGTGGTCAACACCAACCTCGAGAATGGCGGCTGGCTGACCAAGCCAGAAGCGCTGCGCGTGCTGTTCACCGAATACAACAAATACCTGCTGGCGCTGGCGCGCGGCATCATGCCGGTGAAGCAATCGCCCAACGGCGTCACGCTGGCCGACGCCGCGGGCGGAAACTGAACGGCACCGGCACTTTTATTCCCTAGCTCTTATTCCCTGGCTGCTGCATCTGATCGCAAGCGTGCGATCTCCTGTTCGAGCCGTTCGATGCGCTTGTCGCGTTCGCCCAGCGCCGCCGCCACGTCGGCCGCTTCGAAACGCTGCGGGATGTGCTGCGAGCAATTTGAATCCCAAGCCGAAACCGTAAACAGGATGACCTGCTCGGGTCGCGCCTTATAGTCTTGCGGCATCAGCTTTGCCGTCAGCTCGGCATCGCCCTCGACGACGCGCGCCCTGCCCCAGATCTTGATGCGCTGCCGGTGCGCATAATCGATCAGGAATAGGAAAGCCTGTGGGTTGTCGCTGAGGTTGCCCTGGGTGATGAACTGCCTGTTGCCGGAAAAATCGGCAAAGCCGATCGTCCGTTCGTCGAGCACCGTGAGGAAACCGGCAGGCCCGCCGCGATGCTGGATGTAAGGCTGCCCGTCCGCATTGGCGGTCGACAGAAAGACGCTGGTCTGCGCCTCGATGAAGGCGGCGAGATCGGGCGTGATTGCCGCCTGCCAGCCGCCACGCTCCTCGACACGGGCATAGGCCTGGCGCGAGCCCTTGCGCGCCTGAATCGCCTTCACCGTCGGAGTGAAAGCAACATCGCTGGTGTGAGCGTTCATGGAAGCCTCCTCAAGCGCCAAGCTGCGCTGCATTGCTAGTCAGGAAATAGGTCCTTCCATCTTCGAGATGCAGATGCCATGTCTGCAATCTATCCTTCCGTTTTTCGGGAGGGCAAATTTTCGGGAGAGCTATGGATCGCCTCCAGTCCATGTCGCTGTTCGTTGCCGCGGCGGAGACAGGCAGCCTCTCGGCTGCCGGGCGCCGCTTCGGCATTCCGCTGACGACGGTCAGCCGCAAGGTTTCGGACCTGGAAAAGCACCTGAAGACACGGCTGTTGAACCGCCCGGCGCGGCAGCTGTCGCTGACCGATGCAGGCCATGCCTATCTCGCCGCCTGTCGTCGCATTCTCGACGAGGTCGGCGAGGCCGAGCGAATAGCCGCCGGCGAATACAATGCCCCGACCGGCGAACTCATCGTCACTGCGCCGATCGTCTTCGGCCGCCTGCATGTGCTGCCGGTCGTCACCAGCTTCCTCTCCGTCTATCCTGAGGTAGGTGTGCGGCTGACACTCGCCGACCGGATAACCCAGTTGGTCGAAGAGCACATCGACCTCGCCATCCGCATCGGCGAGCTTGCCGATTCGAGCCTGATCGCCACCCGCCTGGGTTCAATCCGCCGCGTCGTTTGCGCGAGCCCGGCCTATCTCGCCGAGCACGGCACACCGAAAACGCCGCAAGAGCTTGCAGCACACAGTGCCATCACCTTCGAAGGGCTCACCGCCGCAGCCTGGAGCTTCGCCACCGGCAAGACCGAAGTCAGCGTGCCGGTCCGCTCCAGGTTACGGGTCAACACGGCTGAGGCAGCGATCGATGCGGCGATTGCCGGCGTCGGCGTGACGAGGCTGCTTTCCTACCAGATCGCCGCCGCAGTCCGGTCGGGTACGCTGCGCCCGGTGCTTCAAGAGTTTGAGCCAGACCCATGGCCGGTGAGCCTCGTCCATGCCGGCCAGGGGCTACTGCCGGTGAAGCTGCGCGCATTCCTCGACTTCGCCGCCCCGCGCCTGAGACAGCGCCTGCTGCAGGCGGCGTGGCAAACGTGAAGAAGACGGCCCATCGCAAGGCCGGGCCGATCGGCCGCCTCGCAGCGTTTCCTTTTTGCCGGCGCTTGGTGTAACCAACGCACACCTCCTCACCGGGCACTTGCTGTATGCTCCATATCCGCTCGCTGGCGTTCAATCTCGCCTTTTACCTCAATCTGATCGTCCAGATGATCGTCTGGACCCCGTATTATTTCCTGTCGCCGCGCCATCGCGCCTGGTTCGTGCCGAAATTCTGGTCGCGCACCAGCATGTGGCTCTACGACAAGATCGCCGGCACCAGAAGTGAGATCACCGGCCAGGAAAACCTGCCTGACGGCTCCTTCATCCTGGCGCCGAAGCACCAGTCCTTCTGGGACACGATCGCTTTCCTGCCTTATCTCGACGATCCCGTTTACATATTGAAACGGGAGCTGACCTGGATCCCGTTCTTCGGCTGGTACATTTTGAAGATGCGGATGATTCCTGTCGACCGCGGCAGCCGCTCGAAGGCATTGAAGACGGTGATCGCCGCGACCAAACAGGAATTGGCGCGCAATCCGCGCCAGCTGATCATCTATCCCGAGGGCACCCGCCGGGCGCCGGGCGACGAACCGGTCTACAAATACGGCATCGTCGAACTCTACGCGCAACTTGGCATTCCGGTGGTGCCGGTCGCTCACGTCGCCGGCCTCTATTGGCCGCGCCGCAAATTCCTGCGCTATCCCGGCACGATCAAGGCGCGCTTCCTGCCACCGATCCCGCCCGGCCTCGGCAAGGACGAATTCATGCAACGGCTGATCGGCGAGACGGAGGCCGCCTGCGACCAGCTCCTCGTCGAAGCGTCGCAGACGCCGAACCCGCCGCCGATGCCGCCGACGGCAATGAAACGGCTTGGTGAGCTGGATGCGAAACCTGAATTGAAAGGCTGAGACACCCGCGGCGGATGCCAGAAAGGCTCACGGCAAGGCAGCCAGGGCGGCTGTTGCAACCAGCGTCACGGCAAACACCAGATTGATGATCCGCGACGCCAGCGGTTTGCGCAGCAAACGTGCAAAAGCCGCGCCGGCGAGAAGCCACAAGAGATGAATGGCAACAATCATCAAGGCGAGGACCGCCAGCTTGGCTGAAATAGCAAGACCGCCGGCGCCGGAAGACGCGCCGGCAAACACGGCGGCAATCGCCACATAGGCTTTCGGATTGGCAACGGCCAGAAGGAACCCGCCCAGGAAAGTGGGAAGCGCCGCCCCACCAATGCGTGCCGCCAGTGGCGGCGCCGTCGCTATCTTGAACGCCAGATAGAGGATGTAGGCTGCTGACGCGACCGCCAACAGCGCTGCGAGCTTCGGCAGCGCGATGAGAACGGCCATGATGCCCGTCGCCACCACCAAAAGCACGAGGACCGTCCCGACAACGATTCCCGAGGCATAACGGAGCGAATCGCGCAGGCCGAACGCAGCACCGACCGCGGTGACGCTTATCGTCGCCGGCCCCGGGCTGCCCATAACGATGGCCGATGCCAGCACCAGCGCCAGCAATTGCTGCCATAGCTGCTGATCGAGAAGACCCTGTCCGGCCATGCGGCGTCCCTGCATCCTGCGACGAGGCAGGGACGGTAGGGCAAGGCAGCGGCGCCGGTCTTGAACGATCGTGCGCGGCTATGCGCTGGCCTTGTCGAGCTCGGCGATATCGTCCGGACTGAGCTGCAACGATGCGGCACGCACCAGGCTGTCGAGCTGGTCGAGCGTCGTCGCGCTGGCGATCGGAGCGGTGACGCCGGGCCGTGCCATGACCCAGGCAAGCGCCACTTCCGCTGGCTTGGCCGAATGTCTGGCTGAAACGGCATCGAGCGCTGAGAGAATGCGCATGCCGCGGGTGTTGAGATAGCCCTTCACACCGCCACCGCGCGGGCTTTTGCCGAGGTCGGCCTCGCTGCGGTACTTGCCGCTCAGAAACCCCTTGGCGAGGCTGAAATAGGTGATGACGCCGATGTCCTCGGCCGCGCACAGATCGCGCAGCGGACCATCGAAGGACGAGCGGTCGTAAAGGTTGTATTCCGGCTGCAGCACCTCGTAGCGCGGCAGGCCGCGCAGGCTTGCTACGTCAAGTGCGGCCCGCAACTGGGCGGCGTCGAGGTTGGAAGCGCCGGCATAACGGATTTTGCCCTTGTCGAGCAGTTTCTGGTAGGCGCCGAGCGTTTCCTCATAGGGAGTGGCCGGATCAGGCCAGTGCGACAGATAGAGATCGATTGTATCGACCTGCAGCTCTTCAGCGAAGCATCGATGGCCTTTTCGATATAGGCGGCGGACAGGTCCCTCTTGCCCTGTCCCATATCCGAACCGACCTTGGTGATAACGACAACCTTGTCGCGGTTACCACGGCTCTTCATCCATCGGCCGATGATGGTTTCGGATTCGCCGCCCTGGTGGCCGGCAATCCAGCGCGAATAGGAATCGGCCGTGTCGATGGCGTTGAGGCCAGCGTCGACAAAGCGGTCGAGCAGGTCGAACGAGGTTTTCTCATCGGCGGTCCAGCCGAACACATTGCCGCCCAGAACCAATGGCGCGATGGATAGGTCGGTGCGACCGAGACGACGTTTCTGCAAGGCTGATCTCCATGGTGATTCATGCTGGGGCGGGTGGGAGCCGCCGACCGGGCTAACCTATGTCGCACCGTGGCAACGTCAAACGCATAGCCTCTTTTCCAGCCCGCCGGCGCTTCACAAAACCGCGACCCGCCGCGCCGTGTCGGGCTTCAAGACGCTGTCCCGAATTTCCAAACCAGTACCCTCTGAGGAAACAATCTGGCAAGTTTAGCACATAGATTGTCAAATCTGCCAATTCAGACCTTTGCCGGCCGGCCATAGGTTCCGCGGCGCCGACGCAAATCTCGGCACGGTCTGGCCAAGCCCGGACTGTTTGCCCCGGATCGTTTGTTGTGGAGACCGGAATGAAAGCAATTGTATTTGACGCCATCGGTTCGCCGCGCGACGTGCTCTACATGGACGACCTGCCGATGCCGCGCATCGGCGACGGCGAGGTGCTGGTCAGGATGGTCTCGGCCTCGATCAATCCGGGCGACTTCCTGTTTATCCAGAACCTCTATCCCGAACCGAAGAAGCCGCATTTTCCCCGGCAGGTCGCAGGAAACCATGGCGCCGGCATCGTCGAAGCCGTCGGCGCGAACGTCTTGCTGGAACCGGGCACGCTTGTCGCATTCAGCTATTATGGCAGCTGGGCCGAGTACGCGGCCATTCCCGCCGAATGGCTGATCCCGTTGCCTGCCGGCTATCCGGTCGAACGCGCCGGGCAGATGGTGAACCCCATTACCGCGTGGGATCTGCTGGTGGATTCCCGTGTGCGGCCTGGCCAGTGGCTGGCTGTCACGGCCGGCTATTCGTCGATTTCGACAATGGTGATGCAGTTCGCCCAACGACGCGGTATCAACGTCATCGCGCTGGTGCGGCACTCGCACCAAAGCTTCGATCTGAAGACGCTTGGCGCCGCCGCCATTCTTGACCTTTCTGACTTGAAGGCAAGTATCCGGGAAGCGGTGATGGATATCACCGGTGGCGCCGGATTGAACGGGATTATCGACAATGTCGGCGGACCTGTCAGCGGCGAATTGATCCGCACCCTGGCGCTCGGCGGGCAGATGGTGATCAATGGCGGCATGAGTGCCGAGCGCTTCGAACTGCACAATTTCGATGTGTTGCTGAGCGGCGTCGAGATCAGGGCGAATATCTATCGCTATTTCTTTTCGCCGCCGGCCGAAGCCGACCGGCCTGTGCTACGCGAGGTTATCGACACCTTCGGCCAGCCCGGCTTCCACGTTCCTGTCGGCGGTCTCCACGCGCTGACCGAGTTCAAGCTTGCCGTGGCAAACAGCCTGGATCGCGCCGATCTTGGAAAACAGATTTTCAGGATGTAGCCCAGACCACCGAAAACATCATGGTCAACGATAAAAGAAGCTACGTCGCGATCCGTCTTGTCACCTCTTCCAGCCAGTGGTCGCTGATACCCAGTGCTTCAAGGTGCTCCAGCGTGCTGAGCACGTAGTCCTCATTCCTCCCCGACTGGCCGACGGCGCCGCGAACGACGGTCGCCGCCTCGGCCGGGTCGAGCGCACCGGCATATTGCTCATGGCTGCGGTCCACGACATAGGCGATGGCTTCGACCGTCCCGCTCCCATCCGTTTCACTCTTGTCGAGGCGAACGCTGAGCACACGTTCGAGATAGACGTTGGTGACCAGCTCGCGTTCGCGCAGATAGGTAATGACCTCGTTGCGCAGCTCGCCTGGAACCCGGAACGCCAGCCCGATGCAGGAGCCTCCGCGGTCGAGGCCGAGCACCAGGCCCGGCCGTTCGCGCGTGCCGCGATGCACGAAAGAATAGACGCAGAGCGAACGGCGGTAGCCATGCAGGCGCGCGCGCCGCGTCTCGACATGCGCGAATCCCGGTCGCCAAATCAGTGAGCCGTAGCCAAAAACCCAAAAATCGCCCATATCGCCAAGCCTGATTGTGACGACCACCTCACCGGTGGTGTTTCAGTCCGTCTGCCTATTGGTGCCGCAAGCGACAGCCCACCCGTGCCACCCCGCGTTAACGAAAGCCGCAGCATGACGTCAAGTGACGAGCGCCCGCCGCCCAGCCAACGTCGCCGCCTGTTGTGGCTTGCCGCTTTCATTCTCGTGCTGTTCGGCATCTACAGCGCGGGCTGGTTCTACCTGGCGGACCTGGTCGAGAGCGCAACCAAAAAGGCGGTCGCCGACCTCGACGACAAAGGCATCAAGGCCGACTGCGCCAATCTCGCGGTCAGCGGCTATCCCTTCAGCTTCACCGTTTCCTGCGACAGCCTGGCTTACGAGGACGACAGCCGCAACGTCGCGGCATCGACAGGCAAGATCAACGCCGCCACGCAGATCACGCGGCTTCTGTCGCCTGCCGCCGAGCTCAGGGGGCCGCTCAGGACCTCAGTTCCCGGCATGACCCCGCTCTGGATCGACTGGGATGATCTGCGGGCCGACATGAAGCTGTCCTGGCCGCTGCCGAGGCGCCTCTCGCTGCAGGCAGAAGGCCTGTCCGGCCAGACCGATCCGGCAGACGACACCGATCCCGTCTCGCTGTTCAGCGCCGGAACCGCCACCGGACAATTGCGCCCAAACGGCCCGGACATCGACTATGCCGGCAATTTCACCGATCTTGAAATCGACGCGGCGGCCATCGACGGGCGCGTCTTGCCGCCGCTCGACGGCAGCGGCGACCTGACGCTGAAGAACGGCGTCACGCTGATCAAGGCAAATCCGAAGAGCCTGCGCGGCCAGGCGGCCGAAATCCACAAGCTCGATCTGTCGTCCGGAACTGCGCGCATCACCGTTTCCGGACCGCTGTCGGTCGATGACGACGGTCTCATAAATGCCGACCTGACGATCAGGCTCAATGATCCAAAGGCCGTGGCGGCAATCCTCGCCACCGCCATCCCCGAGCAGAAGAAACAGATCCAAACCGGCTTTGCCGGACTGGCGCTGCTCGGCAACCAGCCGTCGATGCCGCTGAAGATCGTCAGGGGCAAGGCCTCGCTCGGCTTCATCCCGCTCGGCAAGATCAAGCCGCTCGACTAGAGCAACTCCAGGAAAAGTGTGAAACGGTTTTCCGTCCGGAATTGCGCAAAAACAAAGAGATAGAGCGGTTCGGCGTTTCTGTGAAACGATGAACCGCTGTAAGCCGGGCCGGCCTGCGATCGGCCTGCCGCGGCTTATCCCTTCGGCGGGTGTTCGACTGCCTGGCGGCCGAAATCCGGTACGTCGATGTCCTGGCCGGCCTCGATGATCGAGCGGCGGACGGCGCGGGTGCGGGTGAACAGGTCGAACAGTTTTTCGCCGTCGCCCCAGCGGATCGCCCGCTGCAGCGAGGACAGATCCTCGGAAAACCGCGCCAGCATTTCGAGAATGGCGTCCTTGTTGTGCAGGCAGACGTCGCGCCACATGGTCGGGTCGGACGCCGCGAGACGGGTGAAGTCGCGAAAGCCGGAAGCCGAGTATTTGATGACCTCGGACTTGGTCACCGACTCCAGATCGTCGGCGGTACCGACGATGTTATAGGCGATGATGTGCGGCAAGTGCGAAACGATGGCCAGCGTCATGTCGTGATGCTGCGGGTCCATCGTGTCGATGTTGGAGCCGCAGCGGCGCCAGAATTCCGAGAGCTTTTCCAGTGCTGCGGGATCGGTGCCGGGCAGCGGCGTGAAAATGCACCAGCGGTTCTCGAACAGTTCGGCAAAACCGGCGTCCGGTCCCGATTTTTCGGTGCCGGCCAAAGGATGGCCAGGGATGAAGTGCACGCCATCAGGCACGTGCGGCTGCATCTGCGCGATCACCGACGCCTTGGTCGAGCCGACATCGGTGAGGATGGCGCCCTTCTCCAGCGCCGGCGCGATCTCTGCGGCGACCGTGCCTGAAGAGCCGACCGGCACCGAAACGATAACCAGATCAGCATCGCGAACCGCCTCTTTCGCATCCGTCGTATAGGTGTCGCCAAGGCCGAGTTGGCTCGCGCGTGCCAGCGTCGCGTCGCTGCGCGTCGAAATCGCGACTTGGCCGGCGAGTCCCTCGCGGCGGATGACGCGGGCCAGCGACGAGCCGATCAGGCCGATGCCGACCAGCGCGATCTTTTCGAACATCGGTGAGGTCATGGTGTTCTAGCTTTTCAGGAATGTCGCGAGTGCTGCGACAACGCCGCGATTGGCCTCTTCGGTGCCGATGCTCATGCGCAGCGCGTTCGGAAAACCGTAGCCGGAAACGCGCCGCAATATGTAGCCGCGTGCACTGAGGTAGTCGTCGGCGGCCGCCGCCGAATGCTTTTTGTCCTCGGGAAAGTGGATGAGGATGAAATTGCCGACGCTCGGCGTCACCCGCAGCCCGAGCCCGCTTAGTTGCTCGCTCAGCCAGGCTAGCCAGGTCTCGTTGTGCGCGACGCTGCGTTCGATATGGGCGCGGTCGTGGATCGCCGCGATGCCGGCCTCGATCGCCGTCGCATTGACGTTGAAAGGCCCGCGCACGCGGTTGATCGCGTCGATGACGTGCATTGGCGCATACATCCAGCCGATCCGCGCCCCGCCCAGGCCCAATTTGGAGAAAGTGCGGGTCATGACCACGTTTTCCGCGCTGCCCACCAACTCGACGCCGGCTTCATAATCGTTGCGCCGGACATATTCGGCGTAAGCTGCATCCAGCACCAGAAGCACGTTTCGCGGCAGGCCGGCATGCAGGCGGCGCACCTCCTGGAACGGCACGTAGGTGCCGGTTGGATTGTTTGGATTGGCAAGGAAGATGATCCGGGTAGCCGGCGTCACCGCAGCGACGATCGCATGGATGTCGGCGCGTTCATCGGTCTCCTTGACCGTTACCGGGACGGCACCGGCCGACTGTATGTAGATCTTGTAGACCATGAAGCCGTGTTCGGTGATGATGGCTTCGTCGCCGGGTGCGAGATAGGTCTGCGCCAGCAGGCCCAGAATCTCGTCGGAGCCGTTGGAGCAGACGATGTTCGCCGGGTTGAGCCCGTGCACCTCGGCGATCGCTTCCCTCAGGCGCCTGGCGCTGCCGTCGGGATAGACCGCGAGCTTGTCGGCGACCGCGCGCGCGGCCTCTATCGCCTTTGGCGAAGGACCGAGCGGGTTCTCGTTCGCCGACAATTTATGGACCTTGGCGACACCTTCAGGCGCCGCGCTCTTGCCGGGCACATAGGCTTCGATGTCCATGATGCCGGCGCGGGGCGTTGGACGTGTCTGATCCGGTGTCTGGCTCATTCCATGAAATCCGTCGAGGATGCCTCCATCGGGAGGCCGCAGCGGAAATACAAGCCGTGGCCCGGAATGTCGAGGGGCGGCAATTCGGGATCAAGAACTTGCCGTTGACGAACCCACGCGCGAGTCATAGAAGAGCATCGACAGTTCCGTGGTGATTTGGCCGGTCGGCTTGCAGCCACGTTAAACAACTTGCTAAAGGGCCGTTTGCATCTTGTAACCGGCTTTGCGAAGGCATGGCCGGTTTTTTGTTGCCCGGGCTGGCTGTTGCCCAGACCGGCGGACAACGGAAGGCCGGGCAAGGAGATGTAATGGTCGCTTTGCGCGCTCGAAAAACCAACAACGAGGCCGACCAGCCGTCGAGCCCGGTGTTGCGTTTCGGCGCCGACAAGCCGCTCAAGCTCGACGCCGGCACGCTGCTGTCGCCGTTCCAGATCGCCTACCAGACCTATGGCACGCTCAACGATGCGCGCTCCAACGCCATCCTCGTCTGCCATGCGCTGACCGGCGACCAGCACGTCGCCAACACTAATCCGGTGACCGGCAAGCCGGGCTGGTGGGAAGTGCTGATCGGTCCCGGCAAGATCATCGATACCGACCGTTTCTTCGTCATCTCGTCAAACGTCATCGGCGGCTGTCTCGGCTCCACCGGCCCCGCCTCGACCAATCCCGCCACCGCCAAGCCCTACGGGCTCGACCTGCCGATCATCACCATCCGCGACATGGTGCGGGCGCAGTTGATGCTGGTCGAGCATTTCGGCATCGAACAGCTGTTCAGCGTGCTGGGCGGCTCGATGGGCGGCATGCAGGTGCTGCAATGGGCCTCCAGCTATCCGGAGCGCGTCTTCTCGGCGTTGCCGATCGCCACCGGTGCCCGCCATTCCTCGCAGAACATCGCTTTCCACGAGGTCGGCAGGCAGGCAGTGATGGCCGACCCGGACTGGCATGGCGGCAAATATTTCGAGCATGGCAAGCGGCCGGAAAAGGGGCTGGCGGTGGCGCGCATGGCCGCCCACATCACCTATCTGTCGGAAGCAGCGCTGCACCGCAAGTTCGGCCGCAACCTGCAGGACCGCGAAGCGCTGACCTTCGGCTTCGATGCCGACTTCCAGATCGAGAGCTATCTGCGCCATCAGGGCATGACCTTCGTCGATCGCTTCGATGCCAACTCCTATCTCTACATGACGCGGGCGATGGATTATTTCGATCTCGCCGCCGACCATGGCGGCCGGCTGGCCGATGCCTTCGCCGGCACCAAGACGCGCTTCTGCCTGGTTTCGTTCACTAGCGATTGGCTGTTCCCGACCGAGGAGAGCCGCTCGGTCGTGCACGCGCTGAACGCGGCCGGCGCCTCGGTATCGTTCGTCGAGATCGAGACCGACCGCGGCCACGACGCCTTCCTGCTCGACGAACCGGAACTGTTCGCCGCCATCAAGGGCTTCATCGCCTCGGCCGCGCGGGCGAGAGGGCTCGGCGCATGACCCCGAAAAGTTGCGGATTGTTCGGATCAGGACCATGTGCCGAGCAAGAGCCGAAGGCATGAGCGTCAACCGCGCCCAGCGCGTCGACCTCGAAGTCGTCGCCGATCTCATCCCGCCGCAGTCGCGGGTGCTGGACGTCGGTTCCGGCGACGGCCTGCTGCTCGAATTGCTGCAGGAGACCAAGAAGGTCGATGGCCGCGGGCTGGAACTGTCGCAGCGCGGCGTCAACGAATGCGTGGCGCGCGGCCTGTCGGTTATTCAAGGCGATGCCGACAAGGATCTCCAATTCTATCCCGACAAGGGCTTCGACTTCGTCGTTCTGTCGCAGACCTTGCAGGCGACCCGCAATCCGAAGCTGGTGCTCGACGAACTGCTCCGGATCGGCAACCGCGCCATCGTCTCATTCCCGAATTTCGGCCACTGGCGGGTGCGCCTTTCGCTGCTCTTCAACGGCCGCATGCCGGTGACCAAGGACCTGCCCTATTCCTGGTACGACACGCCCAACATCCATTTCTGCACCATTCGCGACTTCGTCAATCTGTGCGACGAGCTTGGCGCGACAGTGGAAAAGGCAACCGCGCTCGACGCCAACGGCCAGCGGATCGGTTTCTCCATGCCTTGGTGGTTCTGGAACTTTTTCGGCCAGCAAGCGGTATTCCTGCTGAAACGATAGGTTTGACAGGCAGAAGCAACGAACCTCAGACCTGCGCAAGAAACCATATTTTCAATTTTCAATCCAATGAAGTTGCCCGGCATTCTTTGTTGCTTTAACAGGTCTCAAACGGGTTGGTTTGGGGGAAGCAATGAAGACGTTAGTATTAGCAATAGCTTTGATGTCGGCCACTTTGATTTCCGGATGCACGACGTCGAAGACCGATTTCCAGAATGGACAAGTCGCGTTGAGCGGCAGCCCGGCGCTGAAACGGCAGGCGATCCAGCGGTGCATGACCAAATTCAAGATGCGGTTCGGCAAGGTTGAAAGGGCAAACCTCGCCGCGCTCATGAACGTCCCGGATGCCGGATTGGAACACACGTTCTGCACGCGATTGATGAACGGCTTCGCGAACGGGAGGATCAACTACTCGGATTACCTGGCTGCATTGTCGCACGGCGACATGTCCAACGCGATCAAGGTGCTGCAGGGGCGGTGAAGCTGCCAATGCAGACGCGATCCAAATTCGGTGCCGCCAGATAGATGGCGGCACCATAGACGCCGGTTGTACCCGATCATTCCCCCTATTCAAGCACGTCCGTGGCCTTGTGCGGGTGCTGGACGCCGTCGACGAAGACCACGTCGGACTGGGAATTGCCGGTACGCAGCGGCAATATCTCCTGATAGGCGGGCGAGTCGTACCATGCACGTGCCTGCTGCCGGTTGGGAAACTCGATGACTATGAGATAGCCCGGCCAGGTGTTTTCAACGACTTCCACCTCGCCTCCGTGCACCACGAAGCGGCCGCCAAACGGTTCCAGCGTTTCATCGATCTTGTGCAGGTACTCGACGATCTGCGGCCCCGGCGTGACCTGGCGCATATGGGCGACGGCATAGGCGGTCGTGGCGTATCTCCTTGTGGTCGAAGGCCGGACAACCGGCTTGATGGGAGCAGTTTGCCGAGACGTAATGCGCTGGTCGATTACCCCAGAGGTAATGACACTGAATACAAAAACGAAGCGCGGCTGCCGTCACCTGAAAGATATTTCCGCCTGGCACCGATGATTTCCACCCACCTGCGCTGTCCTTATCGATGAGCGCGCCTGGATGGTCCGGCGGCCGGGAACGAGAGGTGATCCATGGGATCGTTGCAAAATCAGAATGTCGTCGTCGTCGGAGGCAGCCGTGGTGTCGGCCGCTCGATCGCGGAGGCGGCTCTCAAGGAGAAAGCGACGGTGCTGGCCGTTGCCCGCGGAAAACAGGCCCTGGCGCAATTTGCCTGGGAGGTCTCGGGCGTGAAGACGCTCGCGGTCGATGCTACGGTGGACTCCGCCCCGGATAAGGTCTTCGCCGCGCTTGAGCCGGACGTGCTGGTGATCTGCGCAGGTGCGCTGGCGCCTTCTGCGCCGGTGCATGAACAGAACTGGAAGGCGTTCTCGGCAAATTGGGACACGGACGTCAAGGCGTCGTTCCTGTTTTGCCGGGCCGCTCTGCGGCGTCCGCTCAAGCCGGGGACCCGGATCGTTCTGATCTCCAGCGGCGCGGCCTTGACCGGCGGACCACCGAACGCCGGCGGCTATGCCGGCGCAAAACGCATGCAGATGTTCCTGGCCGGTCATAGCCAGAAGGAGGCCGACCGGCTTGGCCTCGGCCTGCGCTTCATGGCGCTCGCGCCGATGCGCATCATGCCGGAAACCGGCGTGGGCAAGGCCGGCGTCGACAGCATAGCGGCCTATATGGGCATCCAGCCGGCGGACTTCAACGCCGCCATGACCGACATGCAAACGCCGGCCGATGTCGGACGGGCGGTGGTCGCACTCGCCACCGGCCAGCCGCAAGGCAGTTCCTTCATGGTGAGCGGCAGCGGGCTTGCCCCGGCCGCCTGAGGGGCGCGTAATGCAACGCTCGCTCGTAACCGCACAAGCCACATGACAGACGCTCAACCACCTCTGGAACCATCACGCCAGCCGATCCTCGATCGGCTGGCCTTCGAGAGGGTCACGGCCGCGCATCGCCGCGAGCTCAAGCTGCATTGTTATCGCATGATGGGTTCGCTGCACGAGGCCGACGACCTCGTCCAGGACACGTTGCTTCGCGCCTGGCGCGCAAGATCAGAGTTCGACGGGCGAGGTTCGGTTCGCGGTTGGCTCTACATGATCGCCACCAACGCTTGCCTCAACGCCATCAAGGCGAGGTCGAGGGCGCGTCGCATTCTCCGGGAACCCGGACGGCCGCCCTCGCACGGGGCGGCCATAGGCGGGCCGGTAGCCGACATCGCCTGGCTGGAGCCCTACCCCGACGCCGAGCTTCCAGACATTGCCGGCAGCGAGCCAGGTCCGGAAGCCCGTTACGAGAGCCGCGAGGCCGTCCAGCTCGCCTTCGTCGCGGCGATCCAGGATCTGCCGCCCAGGCAGCGCGCCGCGCTGCTGCTTGCCGACGTCCTCGGATGGTCGGCCGTCGAGACGGCGCGTTTGCTGGGCGGATCGACGGCTTCGATCAACAGCGCGTTGCAGCGCGCCCGCGCAACCCTTGCAGCGCGCTATCCTCAGGGACGGCCGGCCAGCCGATCACGGCCCAGCCCCGAAGAAGGCCTGCTGCTCGAACGCTACATGCAGGCTTGGCAGGCCGCCAATCTCGACAGCTTGATCGAGCTGCTGCGTGAGGACGCCATCTATACCATGCCGCCTTGGCGTGAATGGTATCAAGGCCGCGAAGCGATCCGCGGTTTCTTCGAGACCGTCTGGCCGAGGTTTGGCGGCTTTCGCACGCTGGCCACCCGTGCCAATGCCCAGCCGGCGGTCGGGGTTTATTCCCGCAGCCACGACGGCCCTGAATGGCGGGCCCATTCCCTGCATGTGTTCGACGCAGCCGAGGGCGGGATCGCTTCCTTGACGATCTTCATAGGGCCGCTCGGGCCATCTCTGTTCCCGGCCTTCGGCCTGCCACCAGCTTAGCTTACCCCTGGGCCAGCCTTATCGGTCGAGTTCCGGGAAATATGGGTCCGAGAAAAACCTTCGGTCGCGCTCGCCTTGCAGGCAGTCGATCGGTGCGTCGATGCGGATCGTCCTCGGATCCACCTTGGGATACTCGATGCCGCTGACCTCGAGGATCAGTTTGCGGCGAGTGGCGGTGGCGAATTCGGAAGCAGCATAGATCGGCAGCACGAACGAGCCCGGCCCGCCGGTGACGCATTCGGCATAGTACCGGTCGAGATGGCTGAAGGTGGGTGACGGGCTGATCAGGATCGGCAGCCCGTTGATGACGATGCCCTTCGCCAGCGCCGCATCGCGTGCCGTTGTGACCGGCAAGCCGGTGTTGTTTGGGCCGTCCCCCGAGACGTCGATGACGCGGCGTTTGCCGGTGAAGGCCGTGCCGTTGAAAAGCTCGGCACCGAAAGCCACAGCACCGGAAATCGAGGTGCCGCGAAAGCTCCTGAACGGGCGGGCCGCGATCTTGTCGGCGAAAGCGTTGGCGCTCTCCTTGCTGTCGACGACCTGCCAGGCAATGACCGCATCGTCGCGGATGGTGCCGGCCCATTCGAAATAGGCGATGGCGATGCGGCCGAAGGTGCCGGCACGCACGGCGTTGATGAAGTCGGGGTGGCGCAGCGCCGCGACATAGCCGGCGCGCTGCAGGGCAAACTCCCTTTCATCCATCGACTGCGAGATGTCGACGGCCAGCACCAGCTCGACATCGACGGCAATTGCATTGGCCGGTGCGGCCGCAGGTGCCGCCGGGGTGCAGGCAAGGCAGGCGAGCAGGGCGAGAGCGTCAAGCATGGCCGATCGGAACGTTCCCATCTGAAACGATCGCGACAGTTTTTCGCCGCGATCGCGGCGAAATAAAGCTTGCCTTCTATTTCTTTCGGCCAGCCGAAACGACAACCGGGGGCGGTTCGATGGCACCTGCCCTGATACGGGCCGGCTTGAGTGGCGGCTGGCCGGCATCCTTGACGATGGTCAACGCCCGCCGGAAGAAGCGGGCATTGTGCTGGCCGCGGCCGATATTGAGGATCGCGGCGTCGGGAAGGCGCTTCTCCAGCATCGACAGCACTTGCCTCAGCGTTGGGCCGTCGAACGCGTCCAGCGCCTCGTCGATGATCACCCATTTCGGCCGTCGCAAGGCCAGCCTGGCAAAGGCCAGCAGACGCTGCTCGTCGTCGCTGAGCTCACGCTCCCAGCGCGCCGAGCGATCGAGCGAGGACGACAGGCGTTGCAGCCCGACATCGGCCAGCACCTCCGAGATCTCGGCATCGCTCGCCTCCGCCGCGCCGTCTGAATGGTTGAGCACCTCGCGCAGCTTGCCGAGCGGGAAATAGGGGGTACGCGGAACAAAGATCGGCGCTTCTCCGGCCGGCATGCCGATCCGTCCGCTGCCCCATGGCCACAGACCGGCAATGGCCCGGAAGAACAGCGTCTTGCCGGCGCCCGGATCTCCGGTGATCATGACCCGGTCGCCGGCGCGGATTTCGACATGCGGCTCGGCAAGCTTGGTGCATCCCTCCGGCGAGGCGACCTCGAGTTTCTCGAAGGTCAGGCTGCCGTCCGGGTTTTCGCCGAACGAAATGCGCCTTTCCGTATGGTGCAGCGCGTCGGTGTCGCCAAGCGCGATGCGAAAGTCGGCGACCCGCATCAGCGTAGCGCGCCAATCGGCGATGCCGCCGATATTGTTGATGAACCAGCGCAGCGACGAATGGACCTGGTTGAAAGCGCCGACGGCCATCATCAGGCCGCCAAAGCTGATATCGCCGGCGAAATAGACCGGTGAGGCGACCAGGATCGGTGCGACGACAGTGATCCAGCCATAGGTGTCGGTAACCCAGGAAAGATTGATCTGGGCGCTGTAGATGCGCCGCATGGCGCCCAGCACCATGCCGAGATCGAATTCGAGCCGGCGCCTGGCATCGGCCTCGCCGTGCGCCAGCGCGATGGCATCGACATTCTCGTTGACGCGAACCACCGAGGAGCGCAGCTCCGCTTCACGCGTATAGCGATCGTTGTTGAAGCGGATCAACGGTCGCCCGACCAGCCAGCTCAACCAGGAGGCGGTGCCAGCATAAAGGATCGCCGCCCAGACCATGTAGCCGGGTATGGCCAGCAAATGGCCGCCTATGTGGAAGACGAAGCCGGAAGACAGCGACCACAGGACCCCAACGAACGAGGCAAGCAGGATGCAGGACTGCAGCAGGCCGATGCCAAGACCGGTGGAAAGATCGGAGAGATGCCCGGCATCCTGCTGCAGGCGCTGGTCGGGATTGACGCCGATGGCGCCGGCATGGGTCAGCCGGAAGGCACGCGCCGGCCGCATCCATTCGTCGATCAGGTCGAGCGTCAGCGCCTCGCGCAGCTTCAGGCGGAGCATCTGGTCGAGCCAGGTCTGGCCGACATTGAGCACCACAAGCCCGCCGGCGATGCCGGCAAAGACCAGAAGCTGATGCAGGAAAGCCGGCATGTCGCGCCGCGCAAGCGCGTCGTAGAAAGGCTGGTTCCAGCGATTGAGCAGAACCTGCCCGATTGAGCTCGCCACGATGACGGCGACGATGCCGATCGCTGCCCAAAGCAATTGTTTTCGCACCGGCGAGGTGGTCAGCGCTATCTTGATTGTTGCCAGCTGCTCACGCAGGCTGCTGGCTTCGATCGACGTGGCAAGCTTCTGGGCGCTGGCCTCGACATCCGGACGATCATCCATCGGTTAAATCCTTGCATTCGGAGCAATGCCAAACCGGTCATAGGATCGGCCGCACGGCCTTCAATCGGACAGCAAACCTGATATCGTCAGATAGGCGTGAAAAAGCACGTCTCGGATCACGAACGCGTCATCCTGGCGGTGCCGGGTGTTCGGCCCGCGACAGCCGGCCAAGCGTCGGCGCGCCATGCGGCGAGAGAACCGGCACGAAGACGCGGCGGGACGCGCGCTGGGCAACCGGCACGCCTTGATAGAGCCGCTTCTGCGCCTCGACGACAATAACGCCCGAAAAGATCGGCCAGAAGCGCCGGCCGGCGCGTTCCAGCACGTTATGGAACTGCATCATGAAACGTCGCGGCGACGGCGGGAAGAACAGCGCATCGGACCACGCCGCCGGCGTGAAATTCGCTTCGCGCAGCAATTCGGTCAGCTGGCCGCGCGAGAACGGTCGGCCATTGCCGAAAGGCGTATGCTCGAAGCGTGCCCAGACACCGCGCCGGTTGGGCACGACGATGACGACACGGCCGGCCGGCGACAGCACCCGCCAGATCTCGTTCAGCGTCTCGCGCGGGTTCTCGACATGTTCGAGCGAATGGACGAGCAGCATGCGGTCGATGCAGGAATCGACCAGCGGCAGTTCCTCATCGAAGACCAGCGCGGTCGCCGTCGGCCCGGTCGCCGGCCAGACCACCGCGCCCTGTGTTGCCGGCATGAAGGCAAAGACACGCTCGGCATCGCTGCCGAAGCGTTCCAGCCACGGCAAGGTATAGCCGAGGCCGACCAGCCGCTCGTTGGGCACGACGGCCCATATCGAGGACAGCGCCATGGTGATCGAGCGTTCGGCCAGGCGGCCGAGCGTGGTTGAATAAAACGAACGGAGATCGACAATGTCTGAATGCATGCGCGGAACGGTAGCTTCGAAGCAGTCCAAGTTCAACAAAGGCAGATGACATCGGCTGGCAGGCGCCCTATGTCTGCGGCAATAAAGGGAGAGATGCGATGCCGGTCGAGATCGAACAATTCATGTGCCGCAGCGACAATTTCGGCGTGCTGGTGCATGACCCGAAAAGCGGTCAGACGGCGCTCATCGATGCGCCCGAGGAGGCGCCCATCCTGGCGGCGATCAAGCGCACCGGCTGGACCCCGACGATGATCCTGACCACTCACCACCATCTCGACCACGTCGAGGCCAATCTGGCGCTGAAGGAGCGCTTCAAGCTGCGCATTGTCGGGCCGGAAGCCGAAAAGGCAAAGATTCCCGGCATCGACGAAACTGTCGAGCAAGGCTCGGTCGTCCATCTCGGCGACGAGCGGATCGAGGTCATCGCCACACCCGGCCATACCGCCGGCCATGTCACCTATCATCTGCCGGCGTCGAAAGTGGCTTTCGCCGCCGACACGCTGTTTGCGCTCGGCTGTGGGCGGCTGCTCGAATGCAAGCCGCCGGTGATGTACGAATCCCTGAAGAAGCTCGCGGCGCTGCCGGCCGAGACGGTTATCTATTGCGGCCATGAGTATACGCTGGCCAATGCCCGTTTCGCGCTCACCGTCGACCCGACCAATTCGGCGCTGAAAGAGCGCGCCGCCAAGGTCGAGGCGCTGCGCGCCGACGGCAAACCGACGCTGCCGACGACGATCGGCGAGGAACTGTCGACCAATCCGTTCCTGCGCTGGCACGATCCGGCGATCCGCAGGCATCTCGGCCTGGAGAAGGCCTCGGATGCCGAAGTGTTCGCCGAGATCCGCAAGCGCAAGGACAATTTCTGAGCGGCGCCAGGAGCTAGGGTCATGACCAGTTCCGCCGAAATCATCGCCCTGCTCGGCCTGAAGCCGCATCCGGAAGGCGGCTGGTATGCCGAGACCTTTCGCGACGGCGCGGCAGGCACGCGCGGCCATTCGACGGCGATCTATTTCCTCCTCGAGAAGGACCAATTGTCGGCCTGGCACCGGGTCAGGGACGCGGCGGAGGTCTGGCACTTCTATGACGGCGCGCCGCTGGCGCTGTCGATACACCGAGAAGGCGGTCCCGTCATAGAGCAGGTCCTCGGTACGGCACTTGCCGCGGGCGAGCGACCGCAGATCGTCGTGCCGGCAGGCCGGTGGCAGTCGGCACGCAGCCTCGGCGAATGGACCCTGGTCGGCTGCACCGTGGCGCCGGGTTTCGATTTCGCCGCCTTCGAACTTGCCGAACCAGGCTGGCTGCCGGGAACGCCCTAGGCACCTAGCCCAGCAGCAAACCCAGCGTGATCGCCAGCTGGCCGACGTAATACAGCGCCCAGACTGCATGGCGCACCCAAATGCGGTGCGGCGAGATGGCGGGCAGCAGGAACTTTTCCGCAGCGTGCAGCCCGTCGGACAGCATGAGCAGGACGATGCCGCCAATGACCCCGACGCTGTTCAGGGTGAGCGCCGCAATGCCCATGGCAAGCAGTGCCGCGGCATGCACATCGATCGGCAAACGCAAGGCCGGGCCGATGCGGCGCTGGAGCGCGAAAACCATCGCCACCGCCAACACGGCCATCGCCAGGGCAATAATTCCTCGCCACGGTTCGGCCGAGAGCAGCCCGAGGCCGCTGCCGGCGCGCAGGAACAGCACGACGTAAAGTACGTGCGCGGCAAGAAAACTGGCCGTGCCGCCAAGAAATGCCTTCTCGCCGTCGCGCGACAGGAAGGCGTCGCCGACGGCACTGACGCCCAGCGCGGCGACGAGCAGCCATGGGCCGCCCTGCTGCGCGACCAGCACCGCCAGCATCGCCACCGCCAATGTCCTTGCCGCCGACCGCGAAAGGCGCGGCGGCATGCCGAGGCTGAACGCGTAAATCACCGCCGCCGCCAGCGAAAACAGCAGCGTCGCATTGGCATTGGCATCGATGCCGCCGGGAAACGGCATCATGCGTTTGCCTCGCTCGCGGCCCTCTTGCGCAGGAACAGCGATTTCGCCGCCAGTGCCGCGCCGCCGGTGATCAGCACGCAGGCGGCGAGGATGCGCCATGACGGCTCGGCGAAGCCGGCGGCGATCAGCACCAGGGTGGACAGCAGCGGCGCGGCATAGCTCGCCGCCCCCAGCACCTGGATGTTGCCGCGCTTGACGCCGATATCCCAGGCATAGAACGCCGCCCCCACCGGCATCAGACCGAGGCCGAGCACGGCCAGCCACTGGCCGGCGCCGGCGGGCAGCACCGTCTCTTCCAGCAACAGATGGCAGACGAGCGAAAGGGCCGCGGTGGCGGCGCAGAACCAGGTGACGATGCTGGTCGGCACCGACGGGAAGCGCCGCGACAACAGCGAATAGGACGACCACAGCACCGCGCAGACGCCCGCCATGGCATAGCCGAAGGCATAACGCGCGTCGAAGGCAAGCCCGCCGCCCTTGGTGACGATCAGGACCGTGCCGGCAAGGCCGAGCAGCGCGCCGGCGACGTGGTTCCAGGCCAGCCGCTCGCCAGGCATCAGCGCCGACCCCAGCACGATCAGCAGCGGCCACAGATAGGCGATCAGGCTGGCCTCGACGGCCGGCGCATTGCGCAGCGCGGTGAAGTAGAAGAAGTGGTAGCCGAACAGGCCGGCAATGCCGATCACCCAGACCTGGCGCGGTATCTTCGCGGCGCCATCGGCTGCCGGCATGAACAGCCGGGCAACCAGCCCGACGCAAGTGCCAATCGTGAAGGTGATTGCCGAAAGCAGGAACGGCGGCACGGCGCCCGAAGCATCCGTAAGCAGCGCCAGCAGCGCCCACATGGCGACCGCGGAGAAGCCGATCAGTGTTGCGCGCGCCATATCCGTCGCCCCCGTGCCCCGTTGGCGGCGCACCATCACGCCTATTCGTTCGCTTCGAACCGCTCCGCGCTGATCGTCAACGGGCCGATTTGCGTGCTGACCGTGGCGCGGATCGGCGCATATACGCCGCTTTGGCCGACCGGTGCAAACGTCACCATGATGCGGCTGCGTTTCTTCAGGTAGTTCAGCGCCTTGCGGTTCTTGCGGTAGCCGGCCACCGGCTCGAAGCCCAGCCTGCAGGTGACCGTATCGCCCTCGTAGCCGGTCACCGAGATCGACCCTTTGGACTCGTAGGTCAGTTTGAGATCGGCACGCATTTCGCCGTCATAGAGCTTCACCGTGCGCCCGCAGACCTGGTCGAGGCTGTCGGCATGGATGACGGTCGCGGCCATCGGATCGAGGACCGATACGAGATGGCTGCCGACCAGCGGTATCCAATTCTCGGGATTGCGCTTCTTCGGCTCAGGCACGACCTTGGTCGAGGTGACGACGCCGTTGGCAAACTGGATGTCGATCATCGATGCCTTCTTGCCGGACGTGTAGTCGGCGTGGAACGCTTGCGGCTGCAACTGCTTGCCCGAAATCTTGCCCTTCGACGAGATCGTGCCTCGCGTATCGTCGAACAAAGTGGCGAGCCCGGCGGCGGAAACGCTGCCCTCGATCGAATAGGTGTCACCCTCGTAATGGCTGGAGAATTTCGCCTTGGCCACGGAGAGGCCGAGGAACGACACCGAATATTCGCCCGTGAAGGATTGCGGCTCAGCGGCCGAAACCGTCGTCGAAAGCGCGACGGCCATCAGCACGACCAGGGCATGGAGGAAAGAACGAGGCATGGCGGGTCCTTGATTGTCGACCGGACGGGCGGCTCCGGTCTGGCATGTCCCTGTGCGACCGCTTATAGGCTGAATTCCGGCCTTAATGTGAAAGGCGCCGTCGGCAGGCAACGTTGGGGCTGGTCGACGGCCAAAATAAAAAACCCGCCTCGGCGGGCGGGTCGTTGGAGCCAATTGGCACCATACCAAAATTAGTAGCATAGCTGCCGGCACAAAGCAAGAACAAAATGTGGCGACCTCGACGAATTTGCCGATCTGCCTCGGCCCGGCAGAGGGAAAGGGTTGCGGCTTCACTCCAGCTTGCGTTCCTCGCCCCACGAAAGTGGGGGAGAGGTGGCTCGGCGAAGCCGAGACGGAGAGGGGGAACCGCGCTCTACGAAGGCCCCTCTCCGGCCGC
>NZ_JAMYVK010000016.1:0-119236 GCF_040323975.1 Mesorhizobium sp. M0019
GTGCCATCGTCGAAACCTCCCGAATCAACAATGGCAGCTACAGAATCACACATGATTCCAACCCCGCAAGCCAAACCTGCTACCCAACCAAAACTCCCTTGACACCTCTCCGAAGCAGATGTGTGCGCACGCTAGCCCACAAGGGGAGAAGGGAGAACCGCGCTCAACCTTCTGATGGCAGCCAATCCGGACGGATCGCACCGCCACGGCTCCGGCCAATAAAAAACCGGCGTCAGCTTGCTTCTGACGCCGGTCATTTAGGTTTTGGGATCGTCGCACCCGATCTTTCCAAGGAAAAACCGAGGTTGGTTCGATCCGACGCAGACCCGTGGGCGGGGGGCTTGGGGTTTACGAGCCGGTGCCGGACCGAACCGTCTCAGGCAACACCGGTAAATTCGTCGGACATTGGGGCATGAGCACGGATAAAAAAAGGCAGGATTGTGGCGAAGCATCACCAATTCCAACAGGCGTTTCGCAAACGTGACTGGACGCTGGAGAAACCGCGCGGTGCTGGCCTTGCCCGGCCGGGCCTTGCAATTCGGCAACGAAAGCGCCAACTTTGGTCGGCGTACGATTCATTGCGAGGATCCAGGCATGACTGATCGCAGCAGCGGGACGGAGGATGGGGACGCATCCGCAATATTGATCCCGCTGCATGAGGCAAGACGCGAACGCCTCGACCAGCCGGTGCGGTTCGACCGGCGCGAACTGGACCAGATCCTCAGGCTCTACGGCCGTATGGTTGCCGCCAACGAGTGGCGCGACTATGCCATCGACCATCTCGCCGACCGCGCCGTTTTTTCCGTCTTCCGCCGCACCAGCGAAGTGCCGCTTTTCCAGATCGTCAAGGATCCGAAGCTGGCGCGACGGCAAGGCGCGTTCGCCGTCATCGCCGCCGGCGGGCGCATCCTCAAGCGCGGCCAGGAACTCGGCCGGGTGCTTGGCGTGTTCGACCGAACACTGAAGCTGGTCGAGGCGTAACCCTTTATTTTTGCTGGCGGAACTTCCGCTCGGGCAGCGATTGCGGATCAGGCGGGATGGACGCCCCGCCATTGATCGGCAGCTGCATGAACACCGTGTCCAGCCAGCGTCCGTGCTTGTAGCCTGAGCCTTCCAGGCGGCCGGAATGACGAAAGCCGAGCTTCTCGTGCAGCCGTACCGAGGCGCTGTCGGGCCGGCCGTCGCCGATCACCGCGATGATCTGGCGAAAACCCGCCGCCTTGGCCGCCTCGATCAGCCCTTGCATCAGGAGCAGCCCGACGCCTTGCCCTTTGGCCTCGGGCGCGACATAGACGGAATCCTCAACGACGAAGCGGTACGCCGGGCGCGGCCGGAACGCCCCGGCATAGGCATAGCCGAGCACGGCGCCGGCCTTTTCCGCAACGAGATAGGGAAAGCCGCCCGCCATCAGGCTGTCGAAGCGCGCGCCCATCTCGGTACGGCTTGGCGGTTCGAGTTCATAGCTCGCCGTGCCATTCGTCACCGCGTCGGCATAGATTTCCGTGATCCGGTCGAGATCGGCCGACGTCGCGGCCCGCAAGGTGATGCTGCTCATAATTTAGGCACGTCGTTCATCTGCCCTATATCACAGCAAAAGCCGGCACAAAAGAAAAGAGCGGCCATTGGGCCGCCCTTTCCAAACTCGCTGGTCCAGGAAAACCGTATTTAGCGACGGTCGCCCATGAACTGCAGCAGGAACATAAACAGGTTGATGAAGTCGAGATAGAGCCTCAATGCGCCCATAATCGCCTTGCGGCCGGCGACATCAGTCTCGTCGCCCTCGAAGTACATCTCCTTGATGTTCTGCGTGTCGTAGGCGGTGAGGCCCGCGAAGATCAGCACGCCGATCGCCGAAACGGCGAAGGAAAGCGCCGACGACTGCAGGAAGATGTTGATCACCATCGCGATGATCAGGCCGACCAGGCCCATGACCAGGAACGACCCGAACGCCGAGAGATCGCGCTTGGTCGTGTAGCCGTAGAGCGACAGCCCGCCAAAGGCGGCGGCGGTGGCGAAGAAGGTCTGCGAGATACTGGCGGTGGTGTAGACCAGGAAGATCGACGACAGCGACAGGCCGACGAGGCCGGCGTAGACCCAGAACGTCGTCTGCGCGGCCGAAACGCTCATCGACTGGACTCGGAACGACAGGAACATCACCGCTGCCAGAGGGGCAAAGATCACCAGCCATTTCAGCGGCGAACCAAAGATCGCGTAGCCGAACGAGGTCAGCATCTCGCCGCTTGGCAACGTCGCGACGGCCGAGGCGGGATCGCTGGTGGTGGCCAGCATGATTGTGCCGACCGCGGCAAGGCCGGTGATGAGGAGGCCAAGCCCCATCAGATTGTAGACCTTAATCATGTAGGCCCGCAGGCCCTGGTCGATGGCAGCATCGACGCCGGCGCCGGGCACGGCGCGCGTCTGATAATTGCGAACGGGATCAGCCATGGAAATCCTCATATTGCTTCTGCCCCGTCCGGTGTCAGGTCCTTTGAACCCAGGCGCCGCTGGCGGGGCTCCAGCATGCCTGCGCCGAAATATGATGGTTCTTGGCGTAAAGGACAAGACCGTAACCAAGCGTAATGCTCCGTGAAGTGCCGGAGATACGGTTTTATTGGCCTTCCCGCCCGGAACATTACCGAGATTTAATCAAAAACGGCTCTGGCTCAAAGATTCCGCAGCACCGGCGCCGCCTTGTGGCCCAACACCCGCCACGTGCCGGCAAGGCCGATGCCGACCGTGACCACCAGCGAAAAGCCGATGGTCGCCACCGCCACCTCGAGCATGAAGTGCGATGGCAGCGTCATGATGCGCGCGACGACGAACCATGCCGCCACACCGCCCGCCGCCAGCGCGAAGATCGCGGTAGCAAGGCCGATCAGCATGTATTCCAGCGAAAACGCGGCGATCAGCGTTTTCCTGGTCGCACCCAGGGTCTTCAGCACCACCGCGTCGTGAATGCGAGCCCGGTTGCCGGCGGCGAGCGCCCCGGCCAGCACCAGCACCGAGGCGATCAACGCCACGCCCGCTGCTGCCCTGATTGCTGTGCCGAGCTGCGCCACCAGCCGGTTGACGATTTCGAGCGCGTCCTTGACCCTGACCGTCGTCACCGCGGGAAAGGCACGCGTGACGGCGTTGAGAAGATGCGCATCGTCGGCTGCCGACGCATTCGTCTCGGTCAGCGTCGCCAACCAGCCATGCGGCGCACCGGCGAATGTGTTGGGCGAGAACACCATGACGAAATTGATGCCCATGGTTTCCCATTCGACCTGGCGGAAATTGGCGATCTTGGCCGTGATGTTGCGGCCGAGCACGTTGACGGTGATGGTATCGCCGAGCTTCAGCCCGATCTCTTTGCCTTCCTCGGCGGAAAACGAGACCAGCGGCTCGCCGGCATAGTTCTCCGGCCACCAGCTGCCCTCGGTCAGCGTCGCATTCTCCGGCAGCTTTGCGTCATAGGTCAGGCCGCGATCGCCGCGCAGTACCCAGGCGCCTTCGGCCGGAACCTTGACCTTGTCGACATCGACGCCGTTGAGCGCCATCACCCGGCCGCGCAGCATCGGCACCTTGATCAGCTTGCCTTGCGGTGCCTCTTTGCCGACCAGCGCGGAGAAGGCATCGACGTCACCGCTCTGGATATCGACGTAGAAGAAGTTCGGTGCCCTTTCCGGCAGGCTGCCCGAGATCTGCCGCCTGAGATTGCCGTCGATCAGCGCCAGCGTCACCAGCAGCGTCAGCCCGAGTCCCAACGACAGCACCACGGACGGCGTCAAGGCGCCAGGCCGATGGATGTTGCCGATGGCGAGCCTGAGCGCGGTCGAGCGCACGCGCGGGCTTTTCTTCGCCGCCCACTGCACCAGCGAGCCGACCACACGCAGCACCAGGAACGACAACACCGTGGCGCCGACGAAGATCGAGGCAATACGGCGGTCGCCGGAAAACAGGATCGCCAGTACCGCGAGCAGCAGCGCGATGCCCAATGCCGCGGCGATATAGAGCGGGCGGGGAAAACCGCGGCCCTCGAAACCCATTTCGCGAAACAGCGCCGTTGCCGGCACGTCGCGGGCGCGGCCGAGCGGCAGCAAGGCGAAAGCCAGCGTCACGAGCAGCCCGAACAGCGCTGCCATGCCGAGGGCGCCGGGATAGAACCCACCTTCCGCCGGCACTGGAATGACCGATTGGAGTGCCGCGCTGGCCGCGAACGGCATCAGCGCGCCAAGCACAAGGCCTAGCGTGATGCCGAGGGCGGCGATCATCAGGATCTGCACCAGATAGACGGCAAAGACGAACCCGCCCGAAGCCCCCAGGCTCTTGAAGGTGGCGATGACGCCGCGCTTGCCGTCGAGATAGGCACGCACGGCATTGGCCACGCCGACGCCGCCGACCACCAGCGCCGTCAACCCAACCAGCGTCAGGAATTGCGAAAACCGCTCGATATTCGAGGACAGCGCCGGCGCTGCGTTGCTGCGGGTGCGGATCGACCAGCCGGCCTGCGGGAACTGGTTTGCCGCCTGCTCCTGGATCGCCTTGATCTGTGCCTCAGTGGTGCCGCCGGGCAGGCGGACCTTATAGGCGTTCTCGACCAGGCTGCCCGGCTGGATCAGGCCGGAAGCGGCAAGCCCGTCGGTCGACACCATCAGCCGCGGCGCAAAACCGAAGCCATCCGACACTGCATCCGGCTCGTTGACCAGCCTGGCGCGCAGCTCGAATGTCGCGCTGCCGAGCTTTAGCCGGTCACCGATGCCAAGGTTCAGCCGCTCGAACAAGAGGTCCGGGGCGGCGGCGCCGAAGACGCCGGATTTTTCGCCGAACAGATCCTCTCGCGACAGCACCGGCTCGGTCTCCAGCGCACCATAGAGCGGATAGGCGCCGTCGACCGCCTTGGCCTCGACCAGCGCCTGGTCGGAGCCGTCCTCGAGCCTCGCCATCGAGCGCATATTGGCGCTGTGCGAAACCGTGCCAAGCCGGTCGAGGAAGCTGCGTTCGGCTCTGGTCGGATCGCGCTGGTTGAGCTGGAAGCGGAGATCACCGCCGAGCAGCGTCTGGCCCTGGTCGGCAACACCGGCGGAAATAGCCTGCGCCACCGAATTGACGCCGCCGATCGCAGCGACGCCGAGCGCGATGCAGGCAAGGAAGATCAGGAAGCCGGACAGCCCGCCACGCATTTCGCGCAGCGAAAACCGAAAGGCGAGCCTCAGCGTTTGCGCCAGCGGCATCACGCGGTCACCTTGCCAGCCCTGGTGGCCGGCTTAGGCGCGTCTTCGATCAGCCCCGACCGCATCGACACCTGGCGCGAGCAGCGCGCCGCGAGTAGCGGGTCATGCGTGACCAGCACCAGCGTCATGCCGCGTTCGGCCGCCTTGGCAAACAGCAGGTCGGCGACGTGCCGCCCCGTTGCCTGGTCGAGATTGCCGGTCGGCTCGTCGGCGATCAGGATGCGCGGCGACGGCGCCAGTGCCCGGGCGATGGCCACGCGCTGCTGCTCGCCGCCAGACAATTCGCCGGGGTAATGGGTGACGCGATCGCTGAGACCGACCGCCGCCAGCTCGCGCGCCGCCACGCCGAATGGATCGACATGGCCGGCAAGCTCCAGCGGGACCGCAACGTTTTCCAGCGCCGTCATATTGGGGATGAGATGGAACGACTGGAACACGATGCCGATGTTTCGCCCTCGAAACGATGCGATCTGATCTTCGCTTTTGCCGTTGAGCAGCTCGCCGGCAATTCGGACCGTGCCCGAATCGACCCTTTCAAGTCCGGCCAAAACCATCAGCAATGTCGACTTTCCCGAACCTGAAGGTCCAACGATGCCTGTCGCTTCGCCGCCCGCCACATCGAGGCTGACGCCCTTCAGCACATGGACCGAGGATGCACCTTCGCCGAGCGTCAGCGATACGTCTTTCAGCGAAATGACGGCTTCTTCCAAAATCAAATCGTCCTATATGGGGGATGAAGGCTAGTGCATCCGATGCTCGACAAAGACGAAAACCTGCCTTCGCCAACAGATGTTCCTGGTCATATGGGGCCTGCCGCATGGCTTTCAAACACACCTTTGCCGCAGCCTTCGCCCTTTTCCTCGCCATTTGCGGCGCCATTTCGTCGGCGCGCGCCGAACCGTTCACCATTGTCGGTTTCGGCGACAGCTTGATGGCGGGTTATGGCCTCGGGCCAGGTCAGGGCTTCACCGAGAAGCTGCAGGCGGCGCTGCGCGCCAAGGGCTACGATGTCACGGTCGCCAATGCCGGCGTCTCCGGCGATACGACGAGCGGCGGCCTGTCGCGGCTCGACTGGTCGGTGCCGGACGGCACGCAGCTCGTCATCCTGGAGCTCGGCGCCAACGACATGCTGCGCGGCGTTTCGCCCGCCATAGCGGAAAAGAACCTGGATGCCATGCTGGCAAAACTGAAGCAGCGCAAGATCGCCGTTTTGCTGGCCGGAATGCGCGCGGCGCCCAATCTCGGCGCCGACTACCAGAACGCCTTCGACGCGACCTTTCCGAGACTGGCTGAAAAATATGGCGTGCCGCTCTATCCTTTCTTTCTCAAGGGCATCGCCGGTCAATCCGTCCTGCAACTCGAGGACGGCCTTCATCCAAACGCCCGAGGCGTCGACCGCATCGTCGAGGGTATCCTGCCCAGTGTGGAGAAGACCATTGAAGCGGTCCGGGGCAATTCCTGAAGGCGAGGGCTCGCCGTCGCAACACCTTCCGCAGGGGAAGCTTTTAGGCAGGCCTGCGACCAACAAACCCCTTGCCCCGTTTGAATATCGATGATTCGCTAGGGGCAAGAGTTCGATTCGAGGACAGGAGGCTTCCCATGCCGCGTCTTTTTACCGCCCTCGAGATACCGCGTGATGCCGCTCTTTCGCTGTCCCTGCTCAGGGGCGGCCTGCCCGGAGCCCGCTGGATCGACGTCGAGAACTATCATCTGACGCTGCGCTTCATCGGCGATGTCGAGGGCCATGTCGCCGACGAAATCGCCAATGCGCTTGACCGTGTTCACCGCCCGTCCTTCCCGCTGACGCTGTCCGGCGTCGGCGCCTTCGGCCAGAAGAAGCCGCATGCGGTGTGGGCCGGGGTCGCCGCTTCGCCCGATCTTTCCGCATTGCAGGCCGAGATCGAGCGCATCTGCCAGCGGCTCGGCATCCCGGCCGACCCGCGCAAGTTCATGCCGCATGTGACGCTGGCCCGCCTGCGCAATTCGAGCCCGCTCGATGTCGCCCAGTATCTGTCGGCGCGCGGCAATTTTTCGACGCTGCCGTTCCGGATCGGCCGCTTCGTGCTGATGTCGTCGCGCGATTCGGTCGGCGGCGGGCCTTACGTCGTCGAGGAGGCCTGGCCGCTTTCAGGTGCTGACAACCGCGTCGCCAGCCGTTTGGTCGGCGCCGCCGACGCTTCGCGGATCATGCGGTAGACGGACATGGCCAGGGAGAAACTAGCAAAAGAGGCGATCCGCGCCGAACTTGCCGGCCTCGACGGCTGGTCGCTGGCCAAGGATGGTGGCTCGATCACCCGCAGCTTCACCTTCAAGAATTTCTCCGAAGCCTTTGCCTTCATGACCCGCGTTGCCCTGGCCGCGGAGAAGATGGACCACCATCCCGACTGGTCGAACGTCTACAAGACGGTAAACGTGACCCTCAACACGCACGACGCCGGCGGCCTGACCGCGCTGGATTTCGATCTGGCCAGGAAAATGAACCGCTATTTCGGCGGCTGAGCCTATCTGCACCTTGCAGCGAGGTTCGGCTTTCACCACATTTTGCCTCGCGGTCACGCGTAAAGTCACGCGACGGCCGCAAGGAGAGGTTGATGGCGCAAAAATCCGGTTTTGATTTCTTCGGCCTCGGCAGCAAGCCGGGCAACGAGAGCGAAGTGCGCGAAAAGTTCTGGCGTACGGCGAAGAAGGCCGCCCGGCAGATCCCGTTCATGGAAGAGGTGGTCGCCGCCTATTACTGTGCCATGGACAAGAAGACGCCGCTTCGCGCCAAGGGCACCTTGCTTGCTGCGCTCGGCTATTTCGTGCTGCCGACAGACGTCATCCCCGATTTCATCCTTGGGCTAGGCTTCACCGACGACATCGCCGTGCTGACCGCCGCGATTACCGCCGTCAGCGCCCACATCACGCCGGCGCACCGGCTCGCCGCCAGGCAGGCCATCGCCGACAAGAGCTGAGCCGGTGCGGCGCAAAAAATCGCGTGAGAACCGACTTTCTGGCCGTCAAGCCCACCGCCGCACCCGCGCCTTGTAGGCGCGATAGGCATCTCCGAACTTCCGCTCGAGATAGCGCTCTTCCGGCGCGATGACGCCGGTATTGATCACCCACAGCAGCGGGACCACGAGCGCAATAGCCCAAAGACTTCCGGCCGCGACGCCGAGGCCCAGATAAACGAGGGTCGTTCCCAGATAGAACGGATTCCTGGTCCGCCGATAGATGCCGTCGACGACCAGCGCCGTCGTCGGCAAGGTCGGTGGTATGTTGGTGCCAGCGGCCTGAAAGCGGCCCGCCGCCATAAAGATGAACACGAAGCCGCACACCGCGAGCACAGCGCCAGCCAGATAGCGGGCGAGCGCCTGCCCGGCCATGACCGGGAGCGGCACGAGCACCTCAAGCACGGTTGCCGCCACCAGGAAGCCGAGGAAGATCAAAGGTGGCAGCGCAATGACCGCGGCCACGTCGGGGGCGCCCGATCCGCCCGCCGTCTCCCCGGCATCCGACCGGCGCACCGCGCCACCGGCCGCCCGCCGCATGGCGACACGAACGCCGAACACAATCGCCAGGACGGCTGTGCCGCCCGCGAGGATCAGGACTGTCTCGGAAACGGCCATGGCCAAATCTCCCGTAGCCGCCAGGAAGGGCACCCTGGCCGAGCGCCGTGGCGGCGAACGCAGACATAGTACCGCCTGCAGGGAAATTCGTCACGCACCTCAAAAAGCGAGAATCGCCGCAAGACCTAGCTGCTTGAAAAGTCAAACTCTTGCCGTTTTCGTGGCCTCCAAGTCGCGGCAGGGACATTGCGCCAGCCGCTTTTTCGAGTGGCAGCGCGAAGACGGCGGCGGTTTCCTGGCGTGAACATCCTTTTCTCAGGGGAAATTCACCGTTTGGTAACCCAGATTAAATCAAAATGAAGCGACGGGCAGGACGCCGAGCCGGCCTGCCGCCGCACCAGTGGAATACGGGAAAAGCGATGCGCGGATTGATTGCTATAGTCTCCAGCCTGGCCCTGATGGCCTTGACGGCGCCCGCGCTGGCGCAGTCGGCAACCAAGATCGGCCAGCATAATGCCTGGGGCACCTACAGTTATCAGGCGTCGGGCGGCGGCAAGGTCTGCTATGTCCTGACGGTGCCAACCGACAAGCAGCCGCCGACGCTCGATCACGGCGACATGTTCTTCTTCGTCAGCCAGCGGCCGGGGCAGCAAGTGTCCTACGAGCCGCAATTCATCGCCGGCTATACCTTCCAGGAAGGTTCCAAGGCCACCGTCACCATCGACAAGAAGTCGTTTTCGATGTTCACGCGCGGCAAGTCGGCCTGGGTCGAGAACGCCGCCGAGGAGCCGGTGCTGATCGCCGCGATGAAGACCGGCACCGACATGAAGGTGTCGGCCAAGTCCGGCCGCGGCAACACTACCACCTACGTCTTCTCGCTGAAGGGCATCTCGGCGGCGCTGGCCTCGATCGCCAAGTGCAAGTAAAGTCCTCGTCCGTGACGTTCACCACCTAACACAGCGACGTAAAGAACCGGCGTTCGTGCGGTCTCCTTCTCCCCTTGTGGGAGAAAGTGGATTGGCGCGCAACGCCAAGACGGTTGAGGGGTGCTGGACGGAGTGCAGGTGATGCCAAGCTGGAACACCCCTCATCCGACCGAGCTTCGCTCGGCCACCTTCTCCCACAAGGGGATAAGGAAGAACCCCGGCATGACTCCGCCGCTAACCTGTGCTATGCGCCGCGCTTCATTTCGGGCACGATGCTGTAATCGGCCGCAAATCGCTTATATTGGCGCAACAATGACCCTTTCATTCGATCTTACCGCCGAAGGCGCGCGTGACGCGTTGCGCACCCGCACGACGCCTGAAAAACCGTCGCTGATCGGCTTGACGCGAGCCGAACTTGGGGCCGCCCTCGTCGCTGCCGGCATCGTGCCGGAGCGCCAGGCGAAAATGCGCGCCCAACAGCTCTGGCATTGGATCTATGTGCGCGGCGTTTCCGACTTTGCCGGCATGTTCAACATCTCCAAGGATCTGCGCGCCGCCCTCGACAGGCATTTCACCGTCGCCAGGCCCGAGATCGTCGAGGAGCAGATTTCCTCCGACGGAACCCGCAAATGGCTGTTCCGCTTTCCGCCGCGCGGCGCCGGCCGGCCGGTCGAGATCGAGACGGTCTACATTCCCGAAGAAGGCCGCGGCACGCTCTGCATCTCTTCGCAGGTCGGCTGCACGCTGACCTGCTCCTTCTGCCACACCGGCACGCAGAAGCTGGTGCGCAACCTGACGGCGGAGGAAATCCTCGCCCAGCTTTTGACCGCCCGGGACCGGCTCGGCGATTTCCCCGACCGCGATACGCCCGACGGCGCCATCGTGCCGGCCGAGGGCCGGAAAGTGTCCAACGTCGTCATGATGGGCATGGGCGAGCCGCTCTACAATTTCGAGGCGGTGAAGAAGGCGCTGCTGATTGCATCCGACGGCGACGGGCTGTCCCTGTCGAAGAGGCGCATCACGCTGTCGACCTCGGGCGTCGTGCCCGAGATCTTCCGCACCGGCGAAGAGATCGGCGTCATGCTGGCGATCTCGCTGCACGCCACCAATGACGATCTGCGCGACCTTTTGGTGCCGATCAACAAGAAGTATCCGCTGAACGAACTGATCGCTGCCTGCCGCGCCTATCCAGGCCTGTCGAACGCCAAGCGGATCACCTTCGAATATGTCATGCTGAAGGACGTCAACGATTCCATCGACGACGCCAAGGCGCTGATCAAGCTGCTCAAGGGCATTCCGGCCAAGATCAATCTGATCCCGTTCAACCCGTGGCCGGGCACCAACTACCAGTGCTCGGACTGGGAAACGATCGAGAAATTCGCCGATTACATCAACAATGCCGGCTATGCCTCGCCGATCCGCACGCCGCGCGGCCGCGATATCCTCGCCGCCTGCGGCCAGCTCAAGTCGGACTCCGAGCGCATGCGCAAGGTCGACCGGCTGGCGCTGGAAGCGATGATGATCGCGGGGCATGGCGAGGCGTGAAATACCTCAGGCGATTGGCAGTGACTTTGCTCTGCTACGCCCTGGCTGCCTTCGCCATGTCTCTGGTCTTTTTCCTGCTCGATGCACTGATGTGGTGGCGTGTTCCCGCTTTCCTGTCCACTCGAGATAGTTGGTCGCTGTTGCTGCTTGGAGCGATGATCGCAGGCATCTTTGGCGCACCGCTGGCAATCCCGATGGTCATTGCTTCCCAAGTTCTCGAGGCGAGACGCTGGATTCTTTTTGTCGTCGGGGGAGCTTTCGTTGGGACGTGCGTATTTGCGGTCTGGAAACTGCATCCGTCGGCACAGAGGCCACCGGACGTTGACGTGTTGGTGGCCCTAATCATTGCGGGAAGCTTGGCAGGAGCCGTCTATCGCCTGGTCGAGAGCCGGTTCCTGCAAATGCCCGGACAATTCGCGTGAACCGTCTCGTCGCCTATCTGATCCGCTTCGCCGTCATCCTTGTCGGCTACGGCGTTGCTTCGCTGGCGGCAAGCGCCTTCCTTAACATCATGTTCCTGGCGTCTCTTGGGCTGATAACGGACGAGACGCAACCGGCGGCGCAGGCGTCGCTGTGGTTTTCAATCCCCTTCGTCGCGCTGTTCGTCGCCTATTTCGCCTTCATGCCGGCCGCCATCGCCATCCTCGTCTCCGAGATCCTTGGCCGGCGTGACTGGCTGTTCTATGCGCTGGCGGGTGCTGTGGTCTCGGCGGTCTTCCTTGGCTTCGTCCACCAGACGGCCGATGCCAATTTCGAGGTTACCAATACCAGCGTCATGCTGGCGGTGATCGGCTGCGGTATGGTCGGCGGTATTTTCTACTGGCTGAGCGCCGGGCGCTCGGCCGGAAGCTGGCGTCAGATCGGACGCCCTATTTCGCCTGGGCCGTCAGGATCTTGAGCGCGAAGGCCGAAAAAACTCCGGCAAACAGATAGTCAACGACGCGCGTGACGCGCGGGCTGGATTTCATCGCGGCCGAGAATTTTTCCGCCGCCAGCACCATCGGCGCCGTCACCGGGATCGCCAGCACGACGAACATCGCGCCGAGGAAGAACAGCTTTCCCGGCGCGTTGGGATCATGCGCGGAGACGAATTGCGGCAGGAAGGTCATGAAGAACAGGATGATCTTCGGGTTGAGCAGATTGACCCCGAGCCCCGCCGCCCAGCTGCGGAACAGCGAGATCTGCGGCCCGCTCTTCTTCTCCGGTGAAAACGCCGACCCTTTTGTGATCGCCTGCCATGCCAGGAAGACCAGATAGCCGGCGCCGAAAATCTTCAGCACGAAGAACGCCATCGGCGAGGCGACGATCAGCGCCGAGACGCCGACCACCACCAGCGTGGTGTGAATCAGCGTGCCGCACAAGGCGCCGGCCATCGAGGCAAAGCCGGTGGCACGGCCCTGGCTCAGCGTGCGCGACACGAACAGCGTCATGTCAGGCCCGGGCGTGATCGCCAGGATGAAGGTGGCGATGGAGAACTGGATAAGCGTCGTACTGTCGGGGATGAAGGACATGGCTCGTCTCGTAGCGGCAAAAGACGGCGCAGCCATACCGCAAGAGCCGTGTCCTCGCCAGCCTCTTGGAGATGAAGCATCTGGTCCAGGCATCGTTCGTCCCTTGCGCTGGCCTAAAACGCCGTGATACCTCGCCCGCGAAGAACCCCTGTCGCGGAACTGCCCACCATGTCGAAAGCAAAAGCCGTCAAGAAAGTCGTGCTCGCCTATTCCGGCGGCCTTGATACCTCGATCATCCTGAAATGGCTGCAGACCGAGCTCGGCGCCGAGGTCGTGACCTTCACCGCCGATCTCGGCCAGGGTGGCGAACTGGAGCCGGCCAGGCGCAAGGCCGAGATGATGGGCATCAAGGACATCCGCATCGTCGATGTCCGCGAGGAGTTCGTATCCGATTTCGTCTTCCCGATGTTCCGCGCCAACGCCGTCTATGAAGGCACCTATCTGCTCGGCACCTCGATCGCCCGGCCGCTGATCTCGAAACATCTCGTCGAGATCGCAAAAGAGACCGGCGCCGATGCCATCGCCCATGGCGCCACCGGCAAGGGTAACGATCAGGTGCGTTTCGAGCTCTCAGCCTATGCGCTCAACCCCGACATCAAGGTCATCGCGCCCTGGCGCGACTGGTCGTTCAAGTCGCGCACCGATCTCATCAATTTCGCCGAGCAGCACCAGATCCCGGTGCCGAAGGACAAGAAGGGCGACGCGCCGTTTTCCGTCGACGCCAACCTTTTGCACTCCTCCTCCGAGGGCAAGGTGCTGGAGGATCCGTGGAGCGAGCCGCCGGAATTCGTCCACCAGCGCACCATCTCGCCGATGGATGCGCCGGATGAGGTCACCGAGATCGAGATCGAATTCCTCAAGGGCGACCCGGTTGCGCTCAACCGCAAGAAACTGTCGCCGGCAACGATGCTGGCGGCGCTGAACGATCTCGGCCGCGACAACGGCATCGGCCGGCTCGACCTGGTCGAGAACCGTTTCGTCGGCATGAAATCGCGCGGCGTCTACGAGACCCCCGGCGGCACCATTCTGATATCGGCCCACCGGGCGATCGAATCGATCACGCTCGACCGCGGAGCCGCCCACCTCAAGGACGAGTTCATGCCGCGCTACGCCGAGCTCATCTACAACGGCTTCTGGTTTGCGCCCGAGCGGCTGATGCTGCAGGCGATGATCGACAAGAGCCAGGAAGACGTCGAAGGCACCGTGCGGCTGAAGCTCTACAAGGGCAACGTGATTGTCACCGGCCGCAAGTCGAGGAAGACGCTCTATTCCGACGCGCTGGTCACCTTCGAGGACGACCGCGGCGCCTACGATCCGAAGGATGCCGAAGGCTTCATCCGCCTCAATGCGCTGAGGCTGCGGACGCTTGCCGCGCGCAATCGCAAGGGTTGATAGGCCCAATGCTTAGATGAGTTAGGAACCCGGTGAAGACGCCGGGTTTTATTTGGCGTCTCTAATATAATAGAAGCCGCGCTCTCAGATCGTTTCCTGTTTGACCTTTCCGTGGTTTAATCTTACTTCTCTTGCGGGTCGGAGGGCTTTGACAGTGAAAAACAGAATTTTTCTTCTGCTTGCGGCGGTGGCCGTCTTTACCGCGGGTCAATCCACCCAAGTCCCGGCGGGGCAAACATCCAAGTTCCATACCTGCAAAAGTTTTGACGGCCCCTTCCAGATTCCCGCTTCCCAGAAATGCCCGTTGAGCGGCTACGCGCAGGGTCCCAGAGTCCCGACGGTCATCGGGGACAAGCCAAAAGCGGCTACCCCGGCGCCGCGGAATTCCAAATTCCGTACCTGCAAAAGTTTTGACGGCCCCTTCCAGATTCCCATTTCCCAGAAATGCCCGTTGAGCGGCTACGTGCATTATTGAGCGTGATGTGCCCAGGCGCTTGGCCACGCTTGGAGCTGGTTTCCTGCCCGCGTTGGCTGTCCTGGCGAACTTGGCCGTCGCCAAAGCCAACGATGACCTCCCTCCCTCGACCTTCCCGCGCTGGTCGAGTGCAGGGCTGACGTTCCGACCTATAGTGGTTTTGCCCTTTGGCTGAGCGACCGCCCCGATGCGCCCGCAAAGCTCGACGTTTCTTCCGGCAATCCTTTCCTCAAGCAATATGAATTGCCGGCCCCGCTTCGCGTGTTCGGGCGCGAAACGGCGTCCGTCGTCCTTACTGCGACCGGGCCGATGGCGGTGTTGACGATGTTTCCGCGCCCGATCTCGCTCGAGCGCTCGGCGTCGCAGCGCAAATCTCAACGCCGGAAAAATTCCTCGGCGAGAAGATCATTCTCGAGAGCAGCGAGGAAGCGGACGGCATAACATTTTCCACCCGCATCGCCGTCAATGTCTCAACCGTCGATTCACATCCCGGCAAGGTGCTCGCCGGCTGTTCCTACGCGCTCGACGTGAAATAGAAAGCCCGGCGCATGGCCGGCTTTCGGTCGAATAGGGCAATTCCAGAAAAAGTGTGAAACGGTTTTTGCGTCAAAGAGATGGAACGGTTCGCCGTTTCCCTGAAACGGTAAACCGCTCTAGGATTTCTATCAGTCGGCATCGATCGCTGTGGCCATGCGGGCGATGGCCTGTTGATAGACGCTCGCGGAATTCCAGCCAGCGATTGCGCCCATATTCGCCTGCGCGCTCGCGCCGGCCCGCCAACCATGACTCTTGAGGAAGTTGGCGGTGGAAGCCAACGCAGTGCTCTTGTCGCGCAGATTTTTGTTTCCGACACCATACGTCAAAACATTTCCGGGCAGGAACTGCGTGTGGCCGATCTCGCCATGCGCGGCACCGACCGACGAGGCGCTCAACGCTCCGCGATCAACCAGCTTCAGGGCTGCAATGGCATGCGGATAGAAGAACTCCGGACGGCGACAGTCATAGGCCAGCGTTAAAATGGCGGAGACCGTATTCTGGTTGCCCATGGCGGAACCGAAGCCGGTCTCCATACCCCAGATGGCGAGCAACACGCCCGGCGACACGCCGTAATTCCGTTCGATCTTGTCGAACAGCGCAGCATTGGCCTTCTTCAGCGCACGGCCCCTGGCAATGATCGCGGACGCGCCACGGCGCTTCATGAAAGCTTCCACCGAGCCGCTGAAAGCCTTATGGATGGCGCGGTCGACGGAGATCGTCTTTGTCGCGTAGGTTGCGCGAGCCAGAGCGGCCAGACCCTTCGAGCCGACACCGTCGGCCTTCGCCTCCGCGGCGAACTCCGGTTTCCATGCCTCGAAGCCGGCGCCGCTCTTGCCACAGCTGGCCGCCGCCTGCGCGCCCGTCGCCAGCGCAAGCACCGCCACCACCGTGGCCACTACAAACATCTTCCCCTTGGCAAGAAATGCCATGCTGCTCTCCTGGTTGCCTGAATCACGTTCCCAATTGCGAACTTGCCTGCGAAACACCTGCTTGTCACTGCCCCGGCGCCACGCCGATGCACTCAATACAGCAGGAACCTCAAATCCACCACACTGGCGGACGCCCGGGAATTTGCCTACGATCAAGTAATTATTGTGGCGGGGACAGAATAAGCATGGAAGACGTTGATGTCGTGATCATCGGCGGGGCGCTGAGCGGTTTGTGTGCTATGCGGCGGCGCGGCCCGGCCGCCCGCAAGCGCGCGCCACGCTGATGCAGCCCGTGGCGGAAAAGATCTTCTTCGCCGGCGAGCATTTGGCCGGTCCGCTGATGCAGACCTGCGGCGGCGCCAGATTGTCGGGCGAGGCAGTGGCCAAGGAGGTCGTCGCCCAGCTTGCGGCAAAATAGCATCGGCCGGCAGGAACGTGGGCAGCTGACAGGCGTTTGGCGTTCTCCTGCTCGTATCGTCCTCCGCATTTCGAATGATTTGAGACGCCAATGAAGCTTTTCGACTGCCCGCATTGCGGCCACCGTCTCTATTTCGAGAACGCGCAATGCCTGAACTGCGCCAGCCTCGTGCTCTACGATCCCGAGCATGCGCGCTTCGCGCTGTCCGGCGCCGACGTCTTCCATTGCACCAATGCCGACGAATGCGCCTGCAACTGGATGGCGGAGCCCGGCCACGCCTTCTGCCGCGCCTGTGCGCTGAACCAGCTGATCCCGGATCTGTCGGTCGACGGCAACCGCCGCCGCTGGATCCGTGTCGAGGCGGCAAAGAAGCGTGCCGTCTATTCGCTGCTCGCCTTCGGCCTGCCGGTCGCACCCAAGCAGGAAGTTGGCGACGAGATCGGTCTCGCTTTCGATTTTCTTGCCGATCCGATCGGCGGCGGTCCGGGCGGCGAACGTATCCTGACCGGTCATGACAACGGCCGGATCACGCTCAACGTCGCCGAGGCGGATTCGGCAGAGCGCGAACGGCGGCGCGTCGAGATGGGCGAGAACTACCGCACGCTGCTCGGCCATTTCCGCCATGAGCTCGGCCATTATTACTGGGACCGCCTGATCCGCGACGATTCGCAAAAGCTTGCCGGTTTTCGCGCTTTGTTCGGCGACGAGCGCGCCGGCTACGAACAGGCGCTGAAGACCTATTATGCCGATGGCGCGCCGCCCGACTGGCAGCAGCGCCATATCTCGGCCTATGCGACGTCGCACCCATGGGAGGACTGGGCCGAGACATGGGCGCATCACATGCACATCACCGACACGCTGGAGATGGTGCATGCCCTGAATTTCCCGCTCGGCCGGCTGGAAACCGTTGAAGCCAACGAGCTGCCGCGCGCCGATACCGGCGGCAAGCTGCAGCCGGCACCATCGGAACCCGCCTCCAGGCCAGAGCCTTTCGAAAGGATTCTCGACCGCTGGCTGGTGCTGTCGGAGGCGTCCAACTCGATCAACCGCTGCATGGGCCTGCCCGATCTCTATCCCTTCGTCATCTCGAACGTGGCGGCGCAAAAACTTGCTTTTGTTCACGAGCTTTTGACCGACCTGCCGAAAACGACTGGAACAAATCGTGAGCCGGCCGAAGCCTTTTAGCCGGAACGCATGCGGCTTTGCTTCGTTTTCCGTGCCAAGGGACTGTGAAACGGAGAGAAGACCATGAAACGCATATTGTTTCCGGCGGTGGCCGGAGCGCTCATAGCGATGTCGGGCTCTGCATTGGCCGACACCGCCGTCTCGGCCATCACTGATCTCAATGTACGCGCCGGCCCCGGCCCGCAATATCCGGTGATCGGCGTGCTCGCGGCCGGCCAGTCGGCGACGCTCGACGGCTGCATCGCCAACAGCAAATGGTGCACTATCGCCGAGGCTAACGGCCAGGGCTGGGTCTATTCCGACTATGTGACGGCCGATTTCGGCGGCAGCCGTGTGGTCCTGACACAGCGTCCGGCCAGCGCCGACATTGCCGTCGTGACGCCGCCCGCCGATAGCGCCGAATATTCCGACAGCTATACCGGAGCAATCGTCGCCGGCGAGGCGATCGAGCCTATCCGGAGACCGCCGGCCGAGATCCGTACCTATGTCCGTACGCATCGGCTCGATCCGGTCTATCTCGAGGGCGAGGTGGTCACGGGCGCGACGTTGCCCGACACCGTCGAGCTACGCGAGATTCCGGACTATGACTACCGCTACGTCTACGTGAACGGTCAGCCGGCGCTGATCGATCCGGACACAAGGCGCATCATGTACGTCGTGCGCTGACGTTACCAACAGGGCGGTCGCCCTGCAGTAGCGGCGGCCGCTCACAAACCCCGATATTGCCACAAGCCGGTATTGCCGCTGCAATACCGGTTTCCACATTGGGGCCGATGTTCTAGACCTTGCGAGCCGAAGCACCAGCCAGCGAGCCCGCGTGACGATCGACCCAACCGCCTTCCAACAGTACCGGCACACCGCCAACAACAAGACCACTTTGCCGCGGCTTCTGCTTGGAGCGGTGGTCGTCATCCTGTTCTGGCTCGGAACCACTGCCGCCGTGCTGTTCGGCGGCACCTATGCCTTTGCCGTTTGGCAGGCATCGTCTGGCACCGCCCCGCCAGGTGGAGGAGCGGTGCAGGATTTCATGGCCTCTCCTGCGGGCATCCTCGCGGCGCTGGCTTCATTTGCCGGAATCTGGCTCGGCCTTTGGGCTGCCATGCGCTGGATCCATCGCGAGAAGCTGACAGCCCTGATTGGCGTCAGCCGGCGCATTTCTTGGTCGGGGTTCCTGAAAGGACTGACCGCGGTGCTGATCACCTCGCTGCTTTCCGAGATCCTGCTTTATGGTTTGCAGCCCGACATCGCCCGCGGCGCGATCGGCCTGTCCGCGTGGCTTTCGTTCCTGATCCCGATCGCCGCCCTGACCTTTCTGCAGACATCGTCGGAGGAGATGCTGTTTCGCGGTTATCTGCTCAGGGGCCTGGCGAGCCGGTTCCAGAACCCTTTCATCTGGGCGCTGCTGCCGGGATTGCTGTTCACCTCCCTGCACTGGAGCCCAGGTTCGAGCGCTGCCATCAATGCCTGCGTGCTGGCCTCGATCGCCGCCTTTGCGCTGCTGCTGACGCTTCTGGTCTATGCAACCGGCAATCTCGGTGCCGGCTTTGGTGCCCATCTCGGCAACAATCTGACCGGCTTCCTGCTGATTTCGCACCAGCAAAGCTATAATTCCTTCGCCCTGTTCAACGCCAAGCCGCTCGAAGCCGCCGGCTGGACGACTTCAGACGCCGTCCTCATCGCTTCGATCGGCATCGTCAGCAGCCTGTTGACCGTTCTGCTGCTTTTACATCCGCGCTCACCGCTGAAGGTCGAGCCGGATATGGCGCGCGCCGGCAGCGTGCGCTGATGTGCATTGCCTGGTCGTCCTGAGCTATTTGACGCAAAGCTTGACCAAAGCTTGACTCTGCGGCCGATTTCCTGTCTACACGCCGCGAATTCCGCGACGAGTATTCCTCCGAGCAAACCGACCGGGACGCCGAAACCTCTTTGAGGTGAAGTGCTGTAAATCGATCCCGGAGGCCAACACCCGGCAGCGCTGTGCGCCCCCGGGTGCTTTTTGGCTTTGGGCTTTGCCCGGACCGGCTTTTGCTTGGACAGTTGGCGCGAACGCATTACCTCTCGGGCATCATCCGGGTGCCAGGGAAAAGGAAAAAGAATGTTTGAATCGCTACAGGAACGTCTTGGTTCGATCCTGAACGGCCTCACCGGCCGCGGCGCCTTGTCGGAGGCTGATGTCTCGGCGGCGCTGCGCGAGGTGCGCCGTGCGTTGCTTGAGTCCGACGTGGCGCTGGAAGTGGTGCGTTCCTTCACCGACAAGGTGCGCGAGAAGGCCGTCGGCGCCGCCGTGGTCAAGTCGATCAAGCCCGGCCAGATGGTCGTCAAGATCGTCCATGACGAGCTGGTCGACATGCTCGGCGCCGAGGGCGTCGCCATCGACCTCAATGCACCGGCTCCGGTCGTCATCATGATGGTCGGCTTGCAGGGTTCCGGCAAGACGACGACCTCGGCCAAGATCGCCAGGCGCCTCGCCGACCGTCAAAACAAGAAAGTCTTGATGGCCTCGCTCGACACGCGGCGTCCCGCCGCGCAAGAGCAGCTCCGCCAGCTCGGCGAGCAGGTCAAGGTCGCCACATTGCCGATCGTCGCCGGCCAGACGCCGGTCGATATCGCCCGCCGCGCCGTGCAGGCGGCCAAGCTCGGCGGCCATGACGTCGTCATCCTCGATACCGCCGGCCGCACCCATATCGACGAGCCGTTGATGGTCGAGATGGCCGACATCAAGAAGATGTCGTCGCCGCACGAGATCCTGCTGGTCGCCGATTCGCTGACCGGCCAGGACGCCGTCAATCTGGCAAAAAGCTTCGACGAGCGCGTCGGCATCACCGGCCTCGTGCTGACCCGCATGGACGGCGACGGCCGCGGTGGTGCGGCGCTCTCGATGCGCGCCGTCACCGGTAAGCCGATCAAGCTGATCGGCACCGGCGAAAAAATGGACGCGCTGGAGGAATTCCACCCCAAGCGCATCGCCGACCGCATCCTCGGCATGGGCGACATCGTCAGCCTCGTCGAAAAGGCGGCCGAGAACATCGACGCCGAACAGGCCGCGGCGATGGCCAGGAAGATGCAGTCGGGCAAGTTCGACCTGAACGACCTCGCCGGCCAGCTTCAGCAAATGTCGAAAATGGGTGGCATGGGTGGCATCATGGGCATGATGCCCGGCATGGGCAAGATGAAGGACCAGATGGCCGCCGCCGGGCTCGACGACAAGATGTTCGGTCGCCAGCTCGCCATCATCTCGTCGATGACCAAGGCCGAGCGCGCCAACCCCGATATTCTGAAGCACTCGCGCAAGAAGCGCATCGCCGCCGGCTCGGGTACCGACGCGGCCGAAATCAACAAACTGTTGAAGATGCATCGCGGCATGGCCGACATGATGAAGGCGATGGGGGGCAAGGGCAAAGGCGGCGGCCTGATGCGCGGCATGATGGGCGGCCTCGCTTCCAAGATGGGTCTCGGCGGCATGATGCCTGGCGGCGCAGGCGGCATGATGGGCGGCGGCATGCCGGACCTCTCCAAGATGGACCCCAAGCAGCTCGAAGCCTTGCAGAAGCAGGCCCAGGCGGCCGGGCTCGGCGGCATGAAGGGCCTGCCCGGTGGTCTTCCCGGTGGCGGTGGCCTGCCTGGGCTGCCCGGCGGCATGAAACTTCCCGGCCTGCCGGGCGGTGGCGGGCTGCCAATGCTTGGCAAGAATGGCCTCGGCAAGAAGAAGTGAGGGCGCCATGAACGAAGAAAAGGACATGGCCGACGCGCGCGCGGCGCTGGTCAATTATCGCGCCTCGATCGACAACATCGACGCGGCGCTGATCCACATGCTGGCCGAGCGCTTCCGCTGCACCAAGGCGGTCGGCGTTCTGAAGGCGGAGCATGGCCTGCCGCCTGCCGATCCGGCACGCGAGCAGGAGCAGATCGCCCGTCTTCGCCAATTGGCGAAGGACGCCCATCTCGACCCGGATTTCGCGGAGAAATTCCTGAACTTCGTCGTCCGCGAAGTGATCCGCCATCACGAGCAGATCGCCGCATCCAACGGCGTAGCGAAAACCGGCTGAGGACCAGCCACCAACCGATCAACCAAATCAGAGCTTTTTAGGAGAAAAGAAATGCCACTGAAAATCCGACTGGCCCGTGCGGGCTCGAAGAAGCGTCCCTATTACCACGTCGTCGTCGCCGACGCCCGTTCGCCGCGCGACGGCCGTTTCATCGAGTCGCTCGGCTCGTGGAACCCGCTGCTGCCCAAGGACGGCGAACGCGTCAAGGTCGACGCCGAGCGTGTCAAGCATTGGCTGTCGCACGGCGCCCAGCCGACCGACCGCGTGCTGCGCTTCCTCGACGAGGCCGGCCTCGCCAAGCGCGAAGCGCGCGCCAACCCGAAAAAGGCCGAGCCCGGCAAGAAGGCGCAGGAGCGCGCAGCGCTGCTGAAGAAGGCGCAGGAAGATGCGGCAGCCGCTGTTGCCGCCGCTGCAGCAGCGCCGGCCGAGGGCGCGACCGCCGAATAAATCATCTCCACAACCACGAAACGGCGGGCCCTGCCCGCCGTTTTGCTATTGCATCCATATGATGCGGCCCGATCAATAGCCTTCCGGGCAACTCGCAACGTAGACACGACCGTTACGATCGCGATAACGGCATTGGCCGCTTTCGCTGGCACGGCCGATCAGTGCACCGGCCAAAGCGCCGGCCGCACCGCCGATCACCGCGCCCTTGGTCGGGTTGCCGGCCACAGCAGCGCCGACCGCCGCACCGCCCAGGCCACCAACTGCCGCGCCTTGCTCAGTACGGGAGCAGGCACCGAGCGGGACCAGCAAGGCCATCAAGATCATCACCTTTTTCATTGTCGTTCCTCTCCAACAGGGTGCCGTCCTCGCCGCTGCACCCCCTAACTCGCAACCAGGCGATTTGATCCAAAGAAGAAGATCGGCTGCCGCCCGGCGGCGCTCAATTTGATCCAAAGAGTAGAAAGGCGGCGCAGACCGCGCCCGCTCTGGCAGCGTGGCCAGCATCGAACGGCTTTCGATGTCGCCGCTATTGGCTGAACGGGAACAATGCGCGCACCCTTGGATCGCGCAGATACAGGCCACCCCAGAGGACGGCGCCGAGATAGACGCCGAACAGTATGTGCGAGAACAAAGGGCTGCCGATACGCACATGCGTGGCGACGGCGCCGCCGAGATAGGCGGTGAGCAGGATGGCGCCGAGCACCGAGGTGCGTGGCAGCGCGTAAAGCGCTGTCGAGACCAATCCAATGGTGCCGAGCATGCGCGAGACATTGGCATCGGCCGGCCAGCCGAGCTGCACCATGGTCTGGGTGACGATTTCGAGCGGCGGTAGCTTGATGACGCCGTCGAAGATCATGAACAGCACGATGACGGCGCTGAGCACGCGGCCGGCCCACAGGGCACGCGGTGAGACGGGTGCTGCCTGAGACATGGTCATTGATGTTCCCTCCGGTCGTTGTGAGCACTGGCTCCTCCGCCAGCTCGAACCAAGGACGCGGCCCATGACGGCGATCCGACATGCCTCCAGTTCTTTTTCAGGTCCGGGGGGACGGCGACCTTGGATGTGCAAGTTCAGTCAGCAACGAACCTGGTCAAGTCCACCTTGCGGGGTGAGATGGAGGGCGTTATTGAAAATCCGTAGGGGTGTCTTCCGAGCGCTCGACGGCAGCCGCCGCCTGATCGCACAACGAAAGCAACCGATGGCCGGAGAGACCGACCTGAAAAAGTTGCTGGCGGCAATGACGCCGGAATTGCTTGCCGGCGTTCATGTCTTCACCACGTTGCCACCCGATGCGCCCGTTCCCGACAGGCTCCACCCGGTGATGCTGTTTCGCGAGCGCGAGGGCACGACGCTGATCGTGCTTGAAGACCATGCCAAGGCCGCTGGACTGAAAACCGTGTTCCGCTGCCGGATGCTGACGCTGAACATCCATTCGTCGCTGGAAGCGGTCGGCTTCCTCGCCGCCATCACCGCGCGGCTGGCCACCGCCGGCATCGGCGTCAATCCGGTCTCGGCCTTCTACCACGATCATCTGTTCGTGCCCGCCGACCGGGCGGAGGAGGCGCTGGAGTTGCTGTTGGACCTAGCGGAGGAGAACCGGCTGTGACGCCGTCGCCTTGCTGCCTATTTGAGACGCCTGTGCCCCTCATCCGCCTGCCGGCACCTTCTCCCCGTGAACGGGGAGAAGGGCGCTAACGGCCGAAGGCCGAGCCCGCGACTGCGGGCCGCCGGCCTTCCGGCCCCCCCCGCGGAGGCCAGCCGCGTAGCGGCGATACGGCCGTGAGCGAAACAACCGCCGAAGGCCGACCCCGCGACTGCGGGCCGCCGGTCGTCCGGCGCCCCCGCGGAGGGCCAGCCGCGACAGCAGCGATACGGCCGTGAGCGAAAAAGTTATGCCGCCTTCTTCTTCGGCTGGATCAGCCCGCGCTCGACCAGCAGCTCGGCGATCTGCACCGCATTGAGTGCCGCGCCCTTGCGCAGATTGTCGGAGACGATCCACATCGACAGGCCGTTGTCGATGGTCGAGTCCTCGCGGATGCGCGAGATGAAGGTGGCGTCCTCGCCGGCCGATTCCAGCGGCGTGATGTAGCCGCCGTCCTCGCGCTTGTCGATGACCTGGCAGCCCGGCGCCTCGCGCAGGATCTCGCGCGCCTCATCGGCGGTGATCGGCTTCTCGAACTCGATGTTGACCGCTTCCGAATGGCCGATGAACACCGGCACGCGCACGCAGGTCGCCGTCAGCTTGATCTTCGGGTCGAGCATCTTCTTGGTCTCGGCCACCATCTTCCACTCTTCCTTGGTGAAGCCGTCGTCGAGGAAGACGTCGATATGCGGGATGACGTTGAAGGCGATACGCTTGGTGAACTTCTTGACGTCGACCTGGTCGGCGACAAACACCGCGCGCGTCTGCGTGAACAATTCGTCCATGCCTTCCTTGCCGGCGCCGGAGACCGACTGGTAGGTGGCGACGACGACGCGCTTGATGGTGGCCGCGTCATGCAGCGGCTTCAGCGCCACGACCAGCTGCGCCGTCGAGCAGTTTGGGTTGGCAATGATGTTCTTGCGCGTGAACAGCGAGATCGCATCCGGGTTCACTTCCGGAACGATCAGCGGCACGTCCTGGTCGTAGCGGAAGGCCGACGAATTATCGATGACGACGCAGCCCTGCTTGCCGATCTTCGGCGACCATTCCTTGGAGACGTTGCCGCCGGCCGACATGATGCAGATGTCGGTATCTGAAAAATCATATTGGTCGAGCGCTCTGACCTTCAGCGTGCGGTCGCCGAACGACACTTCCGTGCCCTGGCTGCGCCGCGAGGCCAGCGCCACCACCTCGCTCACCGGAAAGCCGCGCTCTTCGAGTATGTTGAGCATTTCCCGGCCCACATTGCCCGTGGCGCCGACGATCGCAACCTTGAAACTCATCGAAATCTCCTGTCCCTCTCCGCTCGTTTTCTGGAGAAAACCCGCCGGCCGATGCGGGTTTCAACCCCCGGGCCGGACCCGGGAGAGGGTGGTTAGGCCAAGGGAATCAGACCGTTTTGGTGGTCGTTTTGCCGGTTTTTTTGAGCAAGAACGTGATTTTGCTGGAACGAGGAGACGCAGCGACGCGCCCGGCCCAATGGTTCGCATTGGGGCCGGGGATGTCGAAGGCAGAAAGCGCCATCAAAAGGCCGCGCATCGAAAACTATCCCGTTCGGTGCCGGCTTTTACGCGGTTTACGTCTAGAGTCAATCGCAACCAGGCCGACCCGCCCGCCCTGTACAATGACGGCGGCACCAAGTACGAACGAGCATCGTCTGGCTCGTGGCGCCCGTCTGTGGCGCTTGCCGACATTTGACCCGTCGCCGGGTATTCAGAATCCGAATTTCGAAAGAGCAAGATGTCCAATTTCGAAGCTATTGTCCCCGCGCTGGCAAAGGCGCTGGAAAAACGCGGCTATGTCGAGCTGACGCCGGTGCAGAAGGCCGTTCTCGAGCTTGGCCAGGCCGATGCGCTGGTTTCGGCCCAGACCGGCTCCGGCAAGACCGTCGCCTTCGGTTTGGCTTTGGCGCCGACCCTTCTCGATGGCGCGGAGCGCTTTTCCCACGCGGCGGCACCCCTGGGGCTGGCCGTAGCGCCGACGCGGGAGCTGGCCCTGCAGGTAACGCGCGAGCTGGAATGGCTCTACGAACTGACCGGCGCCACGGTGGCGTCCTGCGTCGGCGGCATGGACATGCGCACCGAACGGCGCGCGCTGGAGCGCGGCGCCCATATCGTCGTGGGCACGCCCGGCCGCCTACGCGACCACATCACCCGCAATTCGCTCGACATGTCGGCGCTCAAGGCAGTGGTGCTCGACGAGGCCGACGAGATGCTCGATCTCGGCTTTCGCGAGGATCTGGAATTCATCCTCGATGCCGCACCCGCCGATCGCCGCACGCTGATGTTTTCCGCGACCGTGCCGCGCTCCATCGCCACGCTGGCCAAAGGCTACCAGCGCGATGCGGTACGCATCTCGGCCTCCGGTGAGGAAAAGCAGCATCTCGACATCGAATACCGGGCGCTGAGCGTCGCCCAGGCGGACCGCGAAAACGCCATCATCAACGTGCTTCGCTACTACGAGGCGAAGAATGCATTGGTGTTCTGCAACACCCGCGCCGCCGTCAACCATCTGACAGCGCGCTTCAACAACCGCAACTTTTCCGTCGTGGCGCTGTCCGGCGAGCTTAGCCAGAACGAGCGCAGCCACGCGCTGCAGGCGATGCGCGACGGCCGCGCCAAGGTCTGCATCGCCACCGACGTCGCGGCACGCGGCATCGACCTGCCCAATCTCGAGCTGGTGATCCATGCCGACCTGCCGACCAACCCGGAAACGCTCCTGCACCGAAGCGGACGCACGGGTCGTGCGGGACGCAAGGGCGTCAGCGCGCTGATCGTGCCCAATAGTGCCCGCAGGCGCACCGAGCGGCTGCTGCAAAGTGCCGGCCTTGCGGCAACCTGGGCGAGCCCGCCGTCGGCCGACGACGTGATACGGCGCGACGACGAGCGCATTCTCGCTGATCCGGTCTTCAGCGAGCCTATGAAGGATGAGGAGCGCGGCTTCGTCGAGGCGCTTCTCGATCAGCACGGGCCCGAACAGGTTGCCGCCGCCTTCGTGCGGATGTGCCGCTCCAGCCACTCGGCGCCGGAGGATCTTCTCGACGTGGCAGCGTTCACGCCGTCGGGCGAAAAATTTGCGCGGCGGGACGAGACACCGAGCCGTCGCGACGATTTCGGCGACAGCGTCTGGTTCTCGCTGTCGGTCGGACGCCGGCAGAATGCCGAGCCGCGCTGGCTGATCCCGATGCTGTGCCGGACAGGCGGCATTTCCAAGCGCGAGATCGGCGCCATCAAGATGCAGCCGGAGGAAACCTTCGTGCAGATCGCGGCGGACTGGGCCGAGCGTTTCCTCGCTGCGATCGGCCCCGACCGGAAGCTGCAGGGCAACATTGCGGTCAAGCGGCTGGACGGCACGCCGGATTTGTCGCGGGCCGGCTATCAGGAACCACGGCCCGACAAGAAGCCGCACCGCGGCAAGCGCACCTTCGATCAGAACACGCCCAAATTCGAGAAGCGCGCACCGGCCGACCAGCGCCCGGCATTCGAGGCGAAGCCCTGGGCCGGGAAACCGGCCAAGGCGAAGTTCGAAGGCGGACCTGCGAAACACAAGAAATCGAAGAACGGCCGGGGTAAATAGCCAGCACTCTCCATTTCCGCACGCCCCTTGCGGTCTGCCGGAACTTTGCACAGTCTGGGGCGGGGAAATGGGGGTGGGCAGGACATGCGCGGCGAAGTTCTTCATTACGACGAAGACCAGGGTTTCGGCTTCATCACCGGAGCCGACGGCAACCGCTACACTTTGGCGCGCGAAGATTTGCGCCGCGAAGCATCGGTTGCCGGAGGTACGACCGTCGAATTCCAGCCGGCTGGCGGACGGGCACGCGATGTTTTTTCGATCCGCGCCCAACCTGCCAGTGCGCCCGCCGACGCCTCCACTGCAACCGCCGCGCCGTCTCAGGCCGGCAATGCGCCAGCGGCACGTCAGCCGCAACATTTCGGCCGTTCCGCTGAACAAAGTCCGGCCGAATCGGCCGGCCTGTGGAACTATTTCTGGCTGGGTCTGACCGAGAATTACTTCAACTTCGCCGGCCGCGCCCGCCGCAAGGAATATTGGGGCTATAGCCTGTTCTGGATAATCGCGCTGCTCGTGGTCATAGGCATCGGTGTCTTTATCGACGGCGCAATGGGCAATGTCGCTGACCTGCCGGCAGTGACAGTCGGCCTCTCCGGTCTCTTCCTGTTGGCGACAGCCCTGCCGTGGTTCGGGCTCAACGTGCGTCGCCTGCACGATATCGGCCTGACCGGCTGGCTCTTCCTGCTTTTCCTGATCCCGACCTTCGGCACCGTGATCATCCTGATCTTTGCGCTGATCCCGACCCAGCCGCGCGAGAACAAGTGGGGTCCCGTGCCGGCGGGTGTCAGGGTTTAGTGTCGTCCTTAGTCTAGTGCCCCGCCAGACGACAGCCTAAGGAACACCTTCTGCCCGTGCCGTCGGCACTTCAACGCTGAGGAGCTCGACCTGTTTTTAGAAATGACGAAGGGGGTTGTGCAGCGTATTTCAGCGCGCATGGAGGAGACCCACGCTAGCGCGCGCACGAGGAATCGTCCATGACGGACCCGGAACTACTCGCCTTACTCGACAAGCTGCGAGCCGTGATGATCAGCGTTGCCACTGGTGGCGCTCGCATCGGCGAGGTGAATAATGAGTTCCAGGAGGATTATCGCACGGTAGCTGACGAACTGCGCAACCGGGAAATTGAGAACCCGCTGCCCTACAGCGACCTTTGGCAATGGTATGGAAAATGGAGCGCTGACATCGCGGGCTATGGACCCCGGCGCGCCTATGTCGCCGATCTATTTGCGCCGCTGATTTCTCGCGTTCGCGCTTCCCGGGTGGCAGAGACTCCGCCTACCGGCTGGGCTCGTGTCGATCGAACTATTGTAGATGCGCGTGAGCGCCTCTCCCGCGCGAAGACCGAGGAGCAGTTCCAAGCGATCGGTCTGCTTTGCCGGGAAGCCCTTATTTCAGTTGCCCAGGAAGTTTTCGACCCTACGAAGCATCCAACCGAGGCGGATGTGCGCGTGAGCACTACCGACTATAAGCGCATGATTGAGGCCTATGTCGCTGTTGAGATGCGGGGCGGCGCGGCCGAGGAAGTGCGTAAACATGCGCGCACAGCGCTAGACCTTGCCTTGCGACTACAACATCAGCGCACTGCCGGCTTCCGCGATGCCGCCATTTGCATTGAAGCGACATCAGCCGTTGTGGGCATCATCGCCATTGTTAGCGGCCGGCGAGACCCTTAACGCTCATTCTATTTCCGGAGATCGAGTGAGACGGTCGCTTGCGATACGCCGATCAGATCGGCGATTGCGGTTTGACGATGGCCATCTTTGCGGAGTTTCTTGACAATCCTTCGCCGCGCCGCTGGCGTCAATCCTGACGGATTGAAATCGGTCAGTTGCCGAAATTGTCCGTTAAGCATTGTCGTGGCTGACTGAACGCGGCCATCCGCTCGCTTCACATGAGCCGAGACAATCCCAGCACGAATTCTCAATTTAACGTCGTCACGCCGGCCGACCTGGAGGTCTTCGAGAAGCGACCCTACGGCGCTGTAGTCGAGCTTCACCTTGACGAGATTTGGCATTCGTCACTCCTCTAATAGGATTGATAAGAATCCTATTAGAGGAGGTTAAGCCGGCCGTCAACGCAGGCATCAATACTCGATCTTCAAATCGAGCTTCACCGCCTCCACCTGCACGCCTGCAAGCTGGGCCACGCGGTCTCTCGCCCAGGCCATCACTTCGGCGATTGTGGACAAGCTAGGTTCGACCGTCTCGGGCGCGTGCTCTACCTCTTCCCTGCCCGCTTCTTCGTGAGGATTGTCGGCGAGTAGATCGGAAATCGCATAGACCGCGACACGCTTGTAGTGATCGAGAATGCCCGTCCCGACACTGGCGGCAATACCGCGATTGTCGCGGTCGAGCCCTACCCACATGCCGAAATTATCCTTGATAGTCTGCCCCTCCTTGGAGCGGGCGGCATAGTGGGCGTTGAAACGCTTGCGCACGTCATCGGCCGGGAAAATGTAGACCTCGACGTTTTCCGGGTCATCCTTCGAGTCCACCGTCGCAACGATGACAGTCTCGACATCATCAAGCGTCTTCCACTTCGTGCCCCCTTTCAACGGAGGGAAGGCGATGTAGCGGTCGCGCGTAGTGCGGATCGCGGCCACTGTCGTCTTGCCGTCCTTGGTGATGTTCCAAATGTTCGACAGGCCCCGTCCCGGCACGCGGGCTAGGGAATAACCCTGCGCCTCGGCCGCCTTCTTTGCCGCGCCCACCATCAGTCGCCACCGAACCGATTCAGACTGTTCGCTTAACAGATTAATCACTTAGCCGTCCTTCAATTTGCGGTGTGCTCGTCATGAGCCATCCGACAAGATGAATATACGTAATTGCCAACCAAATGTCAAACGTTTGAATCAGTATGCGAAACAAATAGCAGTTCGGGTTAATCGTATTGAGATCGAGCCGGCTTGTGCATAATTCACGGATTTCGCACAAAGGTGAGGAATTGCTGACCGAGATCGCCCGCAGCTATAACGTCTCACACTCGACTATATCGAGGTTCGGCACCGTCGTTTCATATGTCAACCCAAACGCGCATTGCCCGGTCTGCGGCAAGCAGGTGTTCTATTATCAATGCCCACACGGCGGCCGGGTGTTCTTCGACAATCTTGGCTGGCCTTGGCCAAAACATGGCTGCACCGATAACCCACGTTCGCAGAAAGGCCGCGTGGAGGCGCGCGTCATAAACTCCCACACCGCGTTCAGAAGCGCTCAGGGGGAACCGCTCGACCTATACGAGCTGCTTTCGATCGCCGAAAAGCGCAACATCGTACATATGCGCTTCCGCAGAATGAACGAGAACCGCAGTTTCAGCGTGTCGCTGGCACTGGGGCGCCTCCGCGATCATGACATCACGATCGACGACCTTTGGACCGCGCCTTCGTTCGTTGTGCGGAGTTACGAAACGCACCGCATCGTCGAATTTATCTCAGGCAGGAAGAAACGGATCGACACGCTCACGCTGGCGCGATCCGGCAAGGGCTCGGCATGAATTGCCCTGTGCCGCCATCTCGCAAAGCACGGTGGCGAGTGCCGCCGCATCCCCGGTCGTCGCCCAGCGGACGTCGACCGACACGGGATCAGCCCAAAAATTTGGCGATGATCGCGTCGCCCATCTCAGCGGTGCCGACCTCGGTCATCCCCGGTGAATGAATATCCCTGGTGCGCAAGCCCTGATCGAGCACGGCGGCGATCGCGCCTTCCAGCCGGTCGGCCTCTTCAACCATGCCGAAGGAATAGCGCATGCACATGGCGAAGGAGGCGATCATGGCGATCGGATTGGCGATGCCCTTGCCAGCGATGTCGGGCGCCGAGCCGTGCACCGGCTCGTAGAGCGCCTTGCGCTTTTTTGTCTTCGCATCCGGCGCGCCGAGCGAGGCCGACGGCAGCATGCCGATCGAGCCGGTCAGCATGGCGGCGATGTCGGACAGCATGTCGCCGAACAGATTGTCGGTGACGATGACGTCGAACTGCTTCGGCCAGCGCACCAGCTGCATGCCGCCAGCATCGGCCAACATGTGATCGAGCTTGACGTCGGCATACTTGGCCTTGTGCGTCTGGGTGACGACCTCGTTCCACAGCACGCCCGACTTCATCACATTGCGCTTTTCCATCGAGGTGACGTGATTCTTGCGCGTGCGCGCCAATTCGAAGGCAACGCCCGAAATGCGCTCGATCTCGAACGTATCGTATATTTGGGTGTCGATGCCGCGCTTCTGGCCGTTGCCGAGGTCGATGATCTGCTTAGGCTCGCCGAAATAGACGCCGCCGGTGAGCTCGCGCACGATCAGGATATCGAGCCCCTCGACCACCTCCTGCTTCAGCGAGGAGGACGCCGCCAGCGCCGGATAGCAGATTGCCGGCCTGAGATTGGCAAACAGCTCCATGTCCTTGCGCAGCCGCAGCAGACCCGCCTCCGGGCGCACCTCGTAAGGCACCGCATCCCATTTCGGTCCGCCGACGGCGCCGAACAGCACCGCGTCCGACGCCATTGCCTTGGCCATGTCGGCATCGGAAATCGCCGCGCCATGCGCGTCGTAGGCGCAGCCGCCGACAAGGCCCTCATCGGTGACGAAATCGCTGCCGAGCCTGTCGTTCATGGCGGAAATCAGCTTCTTCACCTCGGCCATCGCCTCGGGGCCGATGCCGTCGCCGGCAAGCAGGAGAAGATTTTTCGAAGCCATGGGGAACCGTCCTGATTGTGTCGTGAGCCGCGGCCTTGCTAAACGCCAAGCGGCCGGCGCGCAAGCCTGCGGTTCAGAGCATCGGACCCAAAAGTGGAAACCGGTTTTGGGAAATCCGATGCTCAAGACAAAATGCCTAGAGATGCGAAAGGATATTGACCAGCCTGCCGAACGGGTCGCGTACGAAGAAGCGCCGCACGCCCCAGGGTTCGTCCGCCGGACCGTATTCGATGGCAAAGCCGGCCGTCCTCATGCTTTCAAGCGCGGCATCGACGTCGTCGACTTCGATAGAGATGTCCGGCACCGGCGTTCCTGATCCCCCTTCGGCCATGAAACTGACCTGCACGGACATCGTCTCTTGCGAGCCGTAGGTAGCGATCCAGCCCATATCCATCTTGAGATCGAGGCCGAGCACATCCTGATAGAAGGGTTTTGCCGCCGCGATATCCTGCGTGTCTATGTTTGCAACGATGCGCCTGACCTTCACCATGGGCCGATCCTCGTGCTAACCGTGTCGTTGTCGCAACCGTGACAGGCATCAGGCTGTGCGCCGCAGCGCCGTCACCTCGATCTCGATCTTCATCTCCGGCTTGTTGAGCTGGCACACGATCATCGTTGCCGCCGGCCTGATCTCGCCAAAGGCCTCGCCGAGGATCGGGAACACCACATCCACGAAAGCCGCATCGGTGATATAGTAATGCGCCCGCACCACATCGGCCGTCTCGAAGCCGCCGTCCCCGAGCGCCTTGGCGATCGTCGTCAGGCAATTGCGCGTTTGTGCCTCCACGGTCTCCGGCATCGACATGGTCGCATAATCGTAGCCGGTCGTTCCGGACACGAAACACCAGTCGCCCTGCACCACGGCGCGCGAATAGCCGGCGGTCTTCTCGAAGGGCGAACCGGTGGAGATCAGTTTTCGCATGGTGTCCTCCTTTTTTGCAGCGTAGGCGGTTTGGCGAAAGCGGCGGTGACGGCCGATCTCCCCCCAAGTGGGGGAGATGTCCGGCAGGACAGAGGGGCGCGCGAAGGATCGCGGCAGAACGATTTCTAATTCGGCGACCCCAGCGCCTTGTCCAGCGCTTCCTTGACGTCGGCCGGCCATGTACTCACCGCCGGCCACGCGTCCGGCTCGGGCTTGTCGCCGCGGCGGGCGAAATACAGCTTGTGCTTGACCGGGTCGACCGCCATGAAGCCGTCATTGCCACCGCAATCATGCGGCACGCAGCCGCTGGCAAAGAAGGCACCCGACGCGGTTTTTTCCGTGCCGCCGCCGACCAGCAGGCTGGTCGCCATGTCGGGCATGTCCTTGCCGAGCAGCGTCTCGGCTAGCCTGTAGACGGCCTCGTTGTGAAAGGCATCAATGATGTTGTCGTATTTCGACGGATCGATGTCTTTCCAGTCGGTGCCCGGCTCCGGCATGTAGGTCAGATTACCGGACGTCGTCAGTCCGTCCGTCGGCGACCATTGCAGCGCCGGCTTGGAATCGCCCGGCAGCAGATAGGGTACGAAATAGACGGCGCTGTCGGAGATCGCGGCCGGCGGCGCGCCGCATTCATCCTGCTCGACCGTGGTCGTCTGGATCGCACCGCCCTCCGGCTTCCACACGATCACCTTGGCCGGGCCGCACTGGTTGCCGCCGTCGCCGACATCGACCAGCGCCACCTTGACGCCGCCGACCTCGACGATCTTGTCGAAGAAGACGTCGTAATTGCGCGCCAGTTCCTTGCCGTCGAAGGCGAGTACCCGTTCCCCGTATTCTTCCTCCTGGGTGATGGTCAGCTGGCCGCCCTCGAACGGGATCGGCGCCTGCTTGTCATCGTCGGCGGCGGCTGTGTCGCTGGCGCCTTGATCTGCCGCTGGCGCTTCCGTGGCGGGCGTCTGCGTCTGGGCATAGACGCTCGCCGGGGGCAGCAGCATCAGCGGCAGTCCGCAGGCAGCGGCAACAAGCAAGCGTGTCATCACATCCCTCCCCGGACACTTGGCGTAGAGGCTGACCGTCGGCGCGGCTTTAGAGCCTATGCCCAGGGCCGCAGCTCGGCGTTCTTCTTCTCGAACGAAGCGATGGCGCCGGCCTTCTCCATGGTCAGGCCGATATCGTCGAGGCCGTTCAAGAGGCAGTGGCGCTTGAATTCGTCGAGGTCGAACTTGACCACGCCGCCGTCCGGCCCGCGGATTTCCTTGGCTTCGAGATCGACCGACAGCGTCGCGTTGGAACCGCGCGAGGCATCGTCCATCAGCTTCTCCAGGTTTTCCGGGCTGACGGTGATCGGCAAGATGCCGTTCTTGAAGCAGTTATTGTAGAAAATGTCAGCGAACGAGGTCGAGATGACGCAGCGGATGCCGAAATCGAGCAGCGCCCACGGCGCATGTTCCCGGCTCGAGCCGCAGCCGAAATTGTCGCCGGCGACCAGGATCTGCGCCTTGCGGTAGGCCGGCTTGTTGAGCACGAAGTCCGGGTTTTCCGAGCCGTCGTCCTTGTAACGCATTTCGGCGAACAGGCCGGTGCCGAGCCCCGTGCGCTTGATCGTCTTGAGATAATCCTTGGGGATGATCATGTCGGTGTCGACATTGACGATCGGCATCGGCGCGGCGACACCGGTGAGCTTGGTGAATTTTTCCATGGTTCTTGCCCGTCTTCTTCTCGTTGCGGGGAATTGCTGGCGCTCGGTTTACACAATGCCGCGGGCAAATAAAAGACGGCTGTTTTTGGACTTCCGTCGTCGATCGAAACACAAAATCGGTACAAAACAGCTTCAAAACCACCAGCCCATGGTGCACTTTTGTCGACATGACAACGCGATCCACGATCCTTTACGCCAGCGAACCGGGCCTCGGCATCGCCGAGTTCCGCCGCGTTCTGGTGGAATCCGGCCTCGGCGAGACACGGCCCGTCGATGATCATGCCCGTTTGAAGGCGATGCTCACGAGTGCCGCCCTGGTGCTCACCGCGCGCATCGATGCACCGGGCAAGCCGCTGGTTGGTGTCGCTCGCGGCGTCACCGACTTTTCCTGGGTCTGCTATATCTCCGAGCTCGCTGTTTCTGCATCGGCGCAAGGGCTGGGTATCGGCAAGGGCCTGATGGATGAGGCACGCCGGCAACTCGGACCTTCCGTTGCCATCAGCCTGATCTCCATGCCCGACGCCGTCGGCTTCTATGAGCGTATCGGCATGGAGCGCATGCCCAACGCATTCTGGTTCGGCCGCAAGCGCTGAAATCCACTCCCAGCGACCTCAACCCGCGCATTCTTGGCTAGGGTTCTGCCTCTTGACATGCAACCAAATGGTTGCATATTAGAGTCATGAGCATGGATGCCGTCTTTCGCGCCTTGGCCGACCCGACACGCCGGCGATTGCTGGACAGCCTTCATGCCAGGAACGGGCAGACGCTGAACGCGCTGTGCGGTGAGATGGACATGACGCGCCAGGCGGTGACCAAGCATCTGGCGATCCTGGAAGAAGCAAACCTCGTCACCACCATCCGCAAGGGACGCGAGAAGCAACATTATCTGAATCCGGTTCCCATCAACGAGATCGCCGAACGCTGGATCGGCAAATTCGAGCGGGGGCGACTGGGCGCCCTCAGCGATTTGAAGAAACGTCTCGAAAGGGAAGACTGATGAGCAACATTTTCGTTTATGTCACCTACATCCGCACTTCGCCCGAAAAACTCTGGCAAGCACTGACCGAGCCGGAGTTCCAGCGGCAATATTTCCTCGGCGCCCAGATGCTAAGCGACTGGAAACAAGGTTCGGCGTGGAAGATGGTTTACACCGACGGCCGCGTCCGACAGCGGCGAGGTCCTCGAGATCGATCCACCCAAGCGCATCGTGCTCAAATGGCGCAACGAGTTCATGCCCGAGGTCAAGGCGGACGGCTACACACGCTGCACCTTCGCCATCGAGCAGGAGGGCGAGATGATGAAGCTCGCCATCACACACGAAGCCGATGGACCGCACAAGCTGCTTGGCCATGTGGCGAACGGCTGGCCGCTCATCCTGTCCAGCCTGAAGAGCCTGCTCGAAACCGGCAAAGGCCTGTCGCGCCCGGCGTCGAAGGCTTGAGGTTGTTTCGATAGCGAAACGTTTCTGGAGACAGGGCGATGTACAGTTCCGCGGTGCACAGCATGACCAATGGCGAGACCGTTATGGCGAGCGCCGATGTTCGCGCGCCGCCCGAGCGGATATTTGACGCGCTCGTTACACGCGAGGTCGAGCGCTGGTGGGGGTCCGCCAGGACCTACCGGATGACCGGATGGGCGGCCGACCTCCGCGTCGGCGGTCGCTGGAGCGTCACCGTCGAGACGGCGGCCGGCAGACACCTGCCCGCCAGCGGCGAATTCCTGGAGATCGAAGAGCCGCGCCGGATCGTGCAGACGCGGAGATACGACTGGGACCATCCGACGCTTGGCCGCCGCGAAACCAAAGTCGCCTGGCTGCTGGAGCCGATCGCCGGCGGCACACGCGTCACCATCTGCCATGGCGGCTTCGCCGGCCTCGCTGCTGCCGCAACGAAGCATGCCGAAGGCTGGGCCCGGGTGCTGGGCTGGCTTCAGGCGTATCTTGGTACGGGCGGCTTGGTGGCGGCTTAATCCACCAAGCAACGGTAGCATCCCTTCGCGCCGGCGTTAAATTACATTCAATTCCCGAAACGGCCGCCCGTCGGCGATCCGGCTGTACCCGAACGCCGAGCAATCCACCGTGCGATAGCCGCCATGCACGATCAGTTCGGCCAGCGCCTTGCCGACCGCCGGAGCCTGCTGCAAGCCGTGACCGGAAAACCCGTTGGCGAAGAGGAAATTGCCGACCTCCGGGTGCGGGCCGATCACCGCATTCTGGTCGAGCGTGTTGTAGTCGTAATGGCCGACCCAGGCGCGCGTCGGCTTGATCGCCTCGAAGGCTGGAATGCGGGTCGCCAGCACCGGCCAGATCACCTCTTCGAACAGCGGCCAGTCGGGGTCGAAGTCGGCGGGGTCGGCCGGTCCTTCGCCCTCTTCCGGCTCGGCGCCGCCGGTGATGTAGACCGAGCCCTCCGGCCGGACATAGATGCCGCTTGGGTCGACCAGCAGCGGCATGTCGTCATATTTTTCGCGCGCCTCGAAGACGAAGACATTGCGCTTGCGCGGCTCCACCGGCAGCGCCAGCCCGGCCATTGCTGCCACCTTGCCGGCATTCGGCCCGGCGGTGTTAACGACGGTGCCGGCCTCGAGCCGCTCGCCATTGTCGAGGGTCACGCCGGCGACGCGCTTCCCTTGCCGCTCGATACCGGTCGCCGACGCTGTGATGAAATCGATGTTCTTGCTTCGCAGTGCCTTGCGGAACAGCATCAGCATCGCATGCGCGTCGAACCAGCCTTCGCCGCTGCGGCCATAGGCGCCGGCGGAAATGCCCTCGACCGACAGCCACGGAAAGCGGCGGACGAGCGCCTCCGCATTCTCGAGCACGATGTCGGCGCCCTCGGCCATCTGCGCCTCGTGGTTGGCCCGCAGGATCGGCAGCCCGTTCTCGCCGGCAAGGATGAGGTAGCCACCTTCGCGAAAGCCGATATCGGCGTCCGCGCCAAACTCTTCCCTGAGCCGCCGGAACAGTTTCAGCGTGAATTGCGACAGCCGGATGTTTTCCGGGATCGAGAACTGCTGGCGGATGGAAGCGCAGGACAGTGTGGTCGCCGCATGAGAAAATTGCGGGTCACGCTCGACAAGCGCAATCGAGCCCGAAAACCCTTCCTCGCGCAGATAATAGGCGACCGAGGAGCCGACGATGGCTCCGCCGATGATGACGATGTCGTAATGCACCTTTTGGCCCTTCCGATCTGAACCGCCGAGTCACGCCGCCGGCAGGATGATCTCGAAGCGCGTGCCGCTCGCCGAGTCAACCAGCCGGATCGTGCCATCATGCGCTTTCAGGAGGGCCAGCACGATGCCGAGGCCCATGCCGGTGCCGCCGGAATCGCGGCGCGTGGTGAAGAACGGCTCGAAGATGCGGCCTCGGTTGCTGGGCGAAATGCCGGCGCCGTCGTCAGCGACCACGATGGTGGCCTTGCCGTCCGCTTTTGCGGCTGTGACCGATACCAGCGTCGCGCCGTGCCGCGCCGAATTGTCGATGAGATTGGCCAGCACGATCGCAGCGTTTTCGGCCGATATGCGCAGCCCGATCTCGGTGCCCGCCTCGACGCGCACCGCCAGCCTGTCGTCGGCCGGCAGCAGCGCCAGTGCAGCAGTGAGCGACGTGCTTTCGCCGCTCGGCTCGAGATTTTCGGCGCGCGCCAGGTCGAGCAGGCGGCGCACCAGCAGATTGAGCCGGCCGGCATCGGTGACGATATTGTCCGAAAAGCGCCGCCGCTCGGCCTCGTCCATCGCGCTGCCCGAATCGCGCAGCAGTTCGGCGGCCCCCTGGATCGCCGTCAGCGGCGATTTGAGCTCGTGCGAGACGTGGGTGGCAAAGGTCTGGATGCCGTCGGAGCGTGCGTGCAGCTTTTCGGCCATGTCGAGGAAAGCAGCAGAGAGTTCACCCATTTCGCGCGTGCCGTGGTGATCGAGCGGCCTGATCGCCGCGCGGTCGCCGGCGGCGATGCGTTTCGTGCGTTCCATCAGCGCATAGATCGGACGGCTGACGGCGCGCAGGAAGACCAGCCCGATCAGCAGCGCGCCGCCGAGGATGGTGATTGCCGCCAGCGCCACCTTGCCGCGCTCGCCATAGAGATGCTTGACGATGTTGTTCGGCGTCCGCGACAGATAGACGACGCCGGCGACCTTGCCGGAGACCGCAACCGGCATGGCGACAAAGACGCGAACCTTGGTGCCGCGGCTGACCGAATAGAGCGGCGGCGACGGCTGGTCGGGAACCCGCAGCCTGAGCGCGCTGGCGTAGCGGCCGGCAAGCGCTGCGCGAACCTCGTCGACAGCGGCGAGCGACAGGCCGGCCTCCTCACGGCCGGCGATGACCACGCCTCTGGGATCGAGCAGCCGGAAGCCGGCGAGCGTGGTCTTCTGCGTCTCGGCAAGAATGCCCGACAGGCGTGCGCCGATTGCCGCGAAGGCTGGATCGGCGCTGGCCGCGGTGGCCGCGGGCCGGGTCGGCAGGATCCTGTCGGACGCAAGATCGAGGCGCGGTTCGATTGGCTGGTAGGGAGAGGCCCGATCGCTGGTGTTGGGTGAAGGCACGGGTGCGCCGAGCTTTTCCGGGGCAAGGCCGGCCTCGCGAACCTCTTGCGCATAGATCGCGCCAAGGGCGGCGCCTTGGGCGATCAGCTCGGCCTCGGTCTGCCTGATCAGCTGGTTCTCGTAGAGCCGGAAGAAAAACAGGCCGGCCAGCGGCAGCGCCATCACCATGATCAGGATGGCGATGACGACCGTGGCGAGGCGAGGCCGCCATTTGCTGCCAATCAGTTCTTGGGCGCTCACGCGCCGCATCCGCCCAGCCGAAAACCGACGCCGTGCACGGTCTCGATCGCATCGACGCAGCCGACGGCCGCCAGCTTGGCGCGGATATTGCGGATATGGCTGTCGACGGTGCGGTCTGCGACATGGATATTGGCCGCATAGGCGTTGGCCATCACCATGTCGCGGCCAAGCACATACGCCGGCCGCGCCAAAAAGCCTTTCAGGATCGCGAATTCGATCGACGTCAGCGCCAGCGGCTTGCCGTCGAAGCTGGCTGTATGGCTTGCCGGAACCAGCAACAGTCTGCCATGCGAGAATTGCCGGTCGTCGGCTGGTTCCGGCGTGGGCCGCGCGCGGCGCAGGATGACGTTGACGCGGGCGACCAGCTCGCGCGGGCTGAACGGCTTGGTGACATAATCATCGCCGCCCATCTCCAGCCCGAGGACGCGGTCGATCTCTTCATCCCGCGCGGACAGGAACAGCACCGGCAGGTCGGATGTGTGGCGCAGCCGCCGGCACACTTCCAGCCCGTCCATTTCCGGCATGCCGATGTCGAGCACGACGAGATCGGGCGCATGGCGCTCTATCGCCTGCAAGGCAGCCGCGCCGTCCGGCACCGCCAGCGTTTTCATGCCGGCCTTTTCCAGCCCGAAGCAGATGATTTCGCGAATGTGCGGGTCGTCGTCGGCGACCAGTATGTGGTGCGGCATCAAATCAGCGGCCCGGCATGAAGGGTTCGGACATCGGAGGAACCACGAACGGGCCACGCCTGTCGAGGGCGCGGTTGAGCCGCCAGTCACGAAAGCTCCAGCCCCGCCAGTTTTCCTGGCCGGCGCGGAAGCGTGCTTCGTCCTGTGCATACCAGCCGGCGAGTTCGCGGATGGAGGCATCCTCCGCGGAAACCGTCCTGCTCTGGTGCTGGACGAAGCGATCGAGCGCCGGCAAGGCGCCGGGCCCGAGCGAGCGCAGGTACCAGACGTCGAGCTGGGTGCCTTGGCCGGTCATTTCGAAGCAATGGTCGACATTGTAGTTGGCGATCAGCGCGGCAAAGTTGATGAACGAGCAGGCATAGAGCGTCGCCGATAGCGTCAGAAGATTGGCGGAAAGCAGCCATTCGTTGGACTTTTCGCGCGCGATGCGGGCTATGATCAGGACAAGGCCCGCCGCCACCAGCCCCATCCAGACGAACGCAGCGACACGCCAATAGGTCAGCGCATAGATACCGATATAGAGATCGAGCCGCAGGATCGACGAGATCACCAGGAGGATGTTCTGCGCCACCCAGGCATAAACCAGCCGGCGGATGAGCGGATCGCCGGAGGTCGCACTTCCCGGCCGCAGCGCCGCCAGCACGAAGCCGGCGGCCAGCAGCGCCGTGACGATCAGCGGATACGCGCCGCGATGCGCGTAGGCGGCATAGGTCAGCCCGTCGGGAAGCGCGATGCCGCCCCACAGATAGGTGGCGTCGAGTGCGCTCTGCACCGCGAACAGGATGTTGAAGACGACGAGCGCGCGGAGGATAGCGGCCTTGCCGAAGACGATGTCCTCGATGGTGGTCCTGGTGGCCGGCGTCGCCGGTGCGCTGGCTGGCGACACCCTGCGGCGGCGGAGAAAGCGCGGCAGGCGCGGCCGCAGAAAGGCCCAGACGCAGGCAAGCACGAACAGCCAGAAGGCGAGACGTGGCAGCTGGACGAGGTCGAGCAGTGCCATCAGGTCGATCAGCGAGAACCAATATTCGATGACCGGATTGGCGGCGCCGAACAGCGCGAGGAACACTGCGCCGAGGCCCAGCGGCATGACCCAGACGGCGATCGCCGCAAGGCGCACGCGCCGCCGGCCAAGCCGCCGCGCCGCCATGCGCCAGCGGAAGAAATCAAGGACGAGCCGAAATGGCGTTGCAAGCAGGAACAGCGAGAGTTGGCCGGCAATACGGGCAAGGCCGCGCCGCAACCGTCCGGCCAGTGAAAGCGCGAAGATGGCCGTCGCCGCCAGCGCGATGGAGACGGACAGTGCGCTGACATTTTCCACAAGCGGCAGCAGCGCCATAAACAGCGCAACCGGCTTGAACCAGAACCTGCCATCCTTGAAGGCGCCGAGAGGATGGAGAGCCATGCTCGCCGCTGCAATCGCAACGCCGAACAGGAAAAGCGTGATGCCCGCCGGTTGGCCATAGAAGAAAAAATCGGCCAGCGCGACGAGCAGGACGGCAACGCCGAAGCGGTTGCAATAGCTCGGCGCCGCCGAGAGGAATACTATCATGATCGGGCTTTCTCGGCGGCTTTGATGCGGCCGGTGGGCGGGGATTTCCGGACGAAAGGGAGGAGGTTTACCGAAGTCCGGGGCGGATCGACGAGCCACCAGCTTTCGCGGCGAAGCCGGTATGGCAGGGACCAACGGGAGTTCGTTCGCTCTTGCATGCCGCCCTTGTCGCATCCGGTCGGGTGGCAAGCGGGGCGGAGACGAGGAGATTTTCCGAAATTGCGCGCAGTTTTTATGCACGGCTTGCCTCGGCCGGCTGCAGACGGCATAGATCGGAGATGACCACCGAAAGCTACCGCCCGCGCCGCTCGGTGCTTTACGTCCCGGCTTCGAACGACAAGGCGCTGGCCAAGATCCAATCGCTGGCCTGCGATACCGTCGTCATCGATCTCGAGGACGCCGTCGCCCCGGCCGACAAGCCTTCCGCGCGCGAAAAGCTGGCGGCGATTTTCGCCGGCCATTCCAACCGGCGCTGCGAGATGGTGGTGCGCATCAATGCGCTGTCGAGCGAATGGGGCGCCGACGATCTGCCGGCCGCGGCAAAATGCACGCCCGACGCCATCCTGCTGCCCAAGGTCGACACGCCGCGCGACATCCTCGAGGCCGGCGACGTGCTCGACGACAATTTTATCGCGGACGAGGTCAAGCTGTGGGCGATGATCGAGACGCCCAAGGCGCTGCTCAATATCGGGCCGATCGCCGAGCTCGGCCGCGACCCAGCCTCTCGCCTGGTTTGTTTCGTTGCCGGAACGAACGACCTGATCAAGGACACCGGCATTCTCGCCATGCCCGACCGGCGCTATCTCGTTCCATGGCTGATGCAGATGGTGCTCGCCGCGCGCGCCGGCGGCCTCGACCTGCTCGATGGCGTCTTCAATGATTTTCGCGATATGGACGGGTTTGCGCGCGAGTGCACGGAAGCGGCCGCCATGGGTTTTGACGGCAAGTCGCTGATCCATCCAGCTCAGATCGAAGCCGCGAACCGCGCGTTTGCACCGTCGCCCGAAGCAATAGCCGAGGCGCGCGCGGTCAAGGATGCCTTCGCGTTCGCCGAAAATACCGGTAGGGCGGTAGTTGCGCTGAACGGCAAGATGGTCGAGCGGCTGCATCTGGCGCAGGCCGAAAAACTGCTGGCGAAGGCCGCCGCTGTTCGCGCATGACTAACGTAACTGACGACAGGATTGAAGAATGAAACTCTACCGCTTTCTGTCCGGCCCGGACGATGCCAGCTTCTGCCACAAGGTGACGGCGGCGCTGAACAAGGGCTGGCACCTGTTCGGCTCGCCGACCTATGCCTATGACAAGGAGGCCAAGACCATGCGCTGCGGCCAGGCCGTGGTGAAGGACATCGAGGGCCAGGAATACGGCCCCGACACCAAGCTCAGCGATTGGTAGGCTTTGCAAAAGCGCCGAAGCAGGGTGTGTTGAGATTCAGGTCAGGCCGCGCCGGAGTCGAAGACGGGCGCGAAGCGACCAGACTGGGTGGTTTCCGAGAACCGGAGCGGAGCGTACTTTTGGGGACGTTAACACCGGAAGTGCGGGAAGCCGCCGTTCGCAGGCCGGCATCACCTGAATATCAGCACATCCTACTCCGCTGCCTCTTCGATCTTCTCCATATCGTCGTCCGACAGGCCGAAATGGTGGCCGATCTCGTGGATCAGCACATGGGTGACGATGTCGCCCAGCGTTTCCTCGTTCTCGGCCCAGTAGTCGAGGATGGCGCGACGATAGAGCGTGATGCGGTTCGGCCCCTCGCCGGTCTGCGGATTCCAGCGCTCGGCGATGCCGCGCCCCTCGAACAGGCCGAGCAGGTCGAAGGGCGTTTCCAGCGAAAGGTCGTCCATGATCTCGTCGGTCGGGAATTCGGCGATCTGAATGACGATCTCGCCGGTCAGCTTGCGAAAGTCCTCCGGCAGATGGGCATAGGCCTCCAGCGCCAGGAGCTCGATTTCCTCCATCGTTGGCGAAAGCTGGTCGTGCCAGATGCGTGTTTGGTAGATGCGAGCCATGCTTTGTCCTTTGATCCCGGCATATAGGCTTTCAGGCCGGACTCGGCAAATGGTCGGGCTGGAGTGCCCGTGTCATGCCCCCACTACAGGAATAAATTCCCCATGACTCCGCTTGACTCTTCGGGCGGCCTCTGGAATCCTAGGGAACATAGCAGGAACAATTGTGAGTGGAAGCTGACCGTCATGGCGACAAGCGCCGTGGCGCGGGAGACTGTTTTTGCCCTGCGCCGCCAGATCGCGAAGATCGAAGGGACCTTGCCCGAGCGCCTGGAGGCGCCGGCCAGTTCGTCGTTTGACGCGGATGTTCCTCGTCAGAGTCTGACACCCTCTCGGCATCCGACACCCGCTCGGAATCTGACCATTGTCCGGCGCGGCCTCGCCGTGGCGCCGCCCGATGCGTTTTTGCGCACCGGCGCCGAGCGCCTCGATGCTGCGCTGAGCGGCGGCCTGCCGAAGGCGGCGTTGAGCGAGTTTCATGGCGCCGCGACCCGCGATGCCGGGGCCGTTGCCGGTTTTGCCTTGTCGCTCGTCAGCCTGATCCTCAGCCAGGGGCTGCGATTGCCGGTGCTGTGGATCGGCACATCAGAGGTTTTCCGCGAGGCCGGCTTTCCCTATGCCAGGGGGCTTCACGCCTTCTTCGGCATCGAGCCGGAGCAATTGCTGTTTTCCGAGGCGCCAAGGCTGCTCGATGCGCTGTGGATCGCCGAGGAGGCTGCCCGGATGACGGCGCTGGCCGCCGTCATCCTCGAAATCCGCGGCAGCCCGCAGCGGCTTGACCTCACCGCGACGCGGCGGCTGCACGCCCGCGCGCAGAGTGCGGGCCGGCCGCTGTTCCTGCTGCGCCAGGCCGGCGAGCCCGAACCGACGGCAGCGCCCGTCCGCCTCATCCTGTCGGCGGCACCGGCGGCAACGCGTAAGACGCTTGCCGGGCCGCTCGCCGGCTCGATCGGCCGGCCCGCCTTCACCGTCGCCATCGGCAAGAGCCGCACGGCCTTGCCCGGAAAATTCACACTGGAGTGGAACCCCGATGAACGCATATTCGAAGAAAGACGGGGCGAGCAAGGAAGGTCTCAGGAATGGACCCCAGAACGGCCAAAGAATCCTATCCTTGTGGTTTCCGCATCTCGCCGCCGAGAGGATCCTGCGGCAGCGTCTGGGGCGGTCCTGGCGTTCCCGGCCGTCGGATCACCTGCCGCTGGTGATCAGCCATCGCCAAGGGAACACCCAGCGCATCGCCGCCCTCGACGAACGGGCCGAGGCGCTTAATCTGAAGCGCGGCATGGGCATAGCCGACGCACGCGCCATGCATCCCTCGATCGACATCGTGGAGGCCGATCCGGAGGCCGACCGGCGCCTGCTCGAAGGCCTCGCCGACTGGTGCGACCGCTATACCCCGCTGGTGGCGCTTGACGGGACCGACGGCCTCTATCTCGACGTCACCGGCTGCACCCATCTTTTCGGCGGCGAACGCTCGATGCTGGACGATATCCTGTCGCGTTTTTTCCATCAGGGCTTCGATGTCCGCGCCGGGCTTGCCGCCACGCCTGGTGCTGCCTGGGCGGCGGCGCGGTTTGCTGGCGACCGCATCGTGCCCGATGGTGAGGAGGAAGCGCTTCTCGCGCCCTTGCCGCTGGCGGCGCTGCGCATCGACCCGGAGGTACGCGCCAGCCTCGAAAGCGTCGGCCTGCGCACGGCGGGCGCCGTCATGGCGGCACCGCGCGCGCCGCTGGCCCGCCGCTTCGGCGCATCGCTGCTCTTGCGCCTCGACCAGGCGCTTGGCCGCCTCGAGGAGGCCGTGTCGCCGCGCCTGCCGGTGGCACCGCTTTCGGTCGAGCGTCACCTTGCCGAGCCGATCATGCTGACCGAGGACATCGAGCGGCTGACCGGCATGCTGGCGACCACCTTGAAGAGCGACCTCGAGCGTCGCGGCGAGGGCGCAAGGCGGCTGGCGCTGCTGCTTTTCCGCGTCGATGGCGGCGTCAGCCGCATCGCCGTCGGCACCTCGCGGCCTCTGCGCGAGCCGCGGCTGATCCAGAAATTGTTCCACGAAAGGCTTGCCGCGCTCGAACAGGATATCGACGCCGGCTATGGCTTCGATCTCGTGCGCCTTTCGGTGCTGACCGCCGCCGCCTTCGACATGCAGCAGGCCGACCTTGCCGGCGAGACGAGCGACGACGGTGCCGATATCGCGCTTTTTGCCGACCGCATTCGCGCCCGGTTCGGCGAAGGCGCGGTCTTGAAGCCGGTCGCCGTCGAGAGCCATTTGCCGGAGCGCGCCGTCGCCACCCTTCCCTTCACGGAGGCGCCGCAGAGAAGCTCGCCGCCGAAGCAGCCGGACAAGGCGAAGGACGCTCCCACGACCGTCTTCCAGCCGGAACGGCCGATCCGGCTTTTCCGTTCGCCCGAGCCGATCGAGGTGCCGGCCACCGAAATGCCGGAAGGCCCGCCTTTGAACTTCCGCTGGCGGCGCGCGCTCTATCGGGTCGCGCGCGCCGAAGGGCCGGAGCGCATCGCGCCGGAATGGTGGCGAGGGGCGGCGGGACGAGAAGATGCCCCGACCCGGGATTATTTCCGCATCGAGGATGCCGACGGCCGCCGTTACTGGCTCTATCGCCAGGGCCTTTACGGCGCCTCGCAGCCCTCGCCGCGCTGGTTCATGCATGGGATCTTCGCATGAATGCGCTGACGGCCAACCCCTATGCCGAATTCGGCATCCAGTCGAACTTCTCGTTTCTGCGCGGTGCCTCGAAACCGGAGGAGCTGGTGGTCGCGGCAAAATTCCTGGGGTTTTCGGCGATCGGTCTCGCCGACCGCAACACGGTGGCGGGCGTGGTGCGCGCCTGGCAGCAGGCCAAGGTGGAGGGTGTTTCCTATCATCCCGGCTGCCGCCTGGTTTTTTGCGACGGCACGCCGGACATCCTCGCCTACCCGCAGGATCGCAAGGGTTGGGGTCATCTCTGCCGCATGCTGACGCAGGCCAATCTGCGTGACGAGAACGAAAAAGGGGCGACGCTCCTCAAACAGAGCGATCTTCTCGAATGGGGCGATCTCCTGTCGCTCGCCATACTGCCGGATGTGTCGGCGGACGCGGAAACCAGCCACGCACTCCTTAGCCGGCTCAGGGATCGTTTCGGTGAAAACCTGCGGCTTGCGGTTTCGCCGGATTACCGCGGCAACGACCGCTTCCGTATCGAGCAGGCGGCGGCGATGGCGGAGCTGGCCGGCATCCCGTTGATGGCGACCAACGATGTTCTCTACCATACGTCGGAACGGCGCCCGCTGCAGGACGTGCTGACGGCGATCCGCCTCAATGTGCCTGTCGCCGAGGTGGGGCTGGAGCTGGCGGCCAATGCCGAGCGTCACTTAAAGCCGCCGCTGGAGATGGCACGGCTTTTCCGCAGGCATCCGCAAGCGCTGGCGGAAACGCTGCGTTTTGCCGGCGAGCTGACCTTCTCGCTCAGTGACCTGCAATACAACTATCCCGACGAGCCGACGGAATCGGGTCTTGGGCCGCAGGCCGAACTGGAAAGGCTGGCCAAGGAGGGAGCCGCCATCCGCTACCCCTCGGGCGTGCCCGCTTTTGTGACGCAGCGCATCGAGGAGGAGCTCGCTCTGATCGAGCGCCTGAACTACGCGCGCTATTTCCTGACTGTCCACGACATCGTCAAATTCGCCCACAGCCAGAACATTCTCTGCCAGGGGCGCGGCTCTGCCGCCAACTCGATCGTCTGCTTCTGCATTGGCATCACCGAAGTTGGCCCGGACAAGATCGAAACGCTTTTCGAGCGCTTCATTTCCGAGGAAAGAAACGAGCCGCCCGACATCGACGTCGATTTCGAGCATGAAAAGCGCGAGGAGGTCATCCAGTACATCTATTCCAAATACAGCACCAAGCGCACCGCGCTGGCCGCCGCCGTCGTCAGCTACCGGGGCCGCTCGGCGATGCGCGAAGTGGCCAAGGCGATGGGCCTGTCGGACGACGTCCGGGGCGCGCTGTCCAGTTCGATCTGGGGCTGGTCGACCTCGGAGCTCGGCGAAAAGGAGACAAAGGCCGGCGGCCTCGATCGGACCGATCCATCGACAAGGCATGTGATCGAATGCGCCAACGAGATCATGGGCTTTCCCCGTCATTTGTCGCAGCATGTCGGCGGTTTCGTCATCACCCGGGACCGGCTCGACGAGATCGTGCCCATCGTCAAGACGGCGATGGACGAGCGCAAGATGGTCGAGTGGGACAAGGACGATCTCGACGCGGTGAAAATCCTTAAAGTGGACGTGCTGGCGCTCGGCATGCTGACCTGCCTGCAGCGCGCCTTCACCCTGCTCCAGGATCATTATCCGCAGGCGCGGGACGAGTACGGCCTGCCCTATGTGCTGGCCACTCTGCCTGCCGAGGACAAGCATGTCTACGACATGATCTGCCGTGCCGACACGATCGGCGTCTTCCAGATCGAATCGCGCGCGCAGATGTCGATGCTGCCGCGGCTGCGGCCGAAAAGCTTTTACGACCTCGTCATCGAGGTGGCGATCGTGCGGCCCGGCCCGATCCAAGGCGACATGGTCCACCCTTATCTGCGCCGCCGGCAAGGCAAGGAAAAACCCGAATATCCCAAGCCGGAACTGGAAAAAATACTCGGCAGGACGCTGGGCGTGCCGCTGTTCCAGGAGCAGGCGATGAAGATCGCCATCGTTGCTGGCGGCTTCAGGCCGGGCGAGGCCGATGAACTGCGCCGCGCCATGGCGACATTCAAGCGCACCGGCACGATCGGCAATTACCGCAAGAGAATGGTCGACGGCATGGTCGCCAAGGGCTACGAAAAAGACTTCGCCGAGCGCTGCTTCAAGCAGATCGAGGGTTTTGGCGAATACGGCTTTCCCGAGAGCCACGCCGCCTCCTTCGCCCTGCTGGTCTATGCCTCCTGCTGGTTCAAGACCTTCTATCCCGACGTGTTCTGCGCCGCGATCCTGAATTCCCAGCCGATGGGGTTTTACCAGCCGGCCCAGCTTGTCCGCGACGCGCATGACCACGGCGTCGAGATCCGCGAGGTCGACGTCAATTTTTCCGGCTGGGATTGCGCCTTGGAGAAATCGCCTTTCGATCCGGATCGTATCCTTGACCGCCATGCCCAGATGCGCGGCGTCATCCGGACCAGCCATGCCGTCCGGCTCGGCTTTCGCCAGGTCAAGGGCCTGTCGAAGGAGCGCATGGAAGCGTTTGTGTCGAGGCGCGGCGCCGGCTATGCATCCGTACGCGACGTCTGGCTGCGCTCGGGCCTCAACGTCGACGAGATCGAAAAACTGGCGCAGGCCGACGCTTTCCGGTCGCTTGGATTGAACCGTCGCGACGCTCTATGGGCGGTCCGCGAGCTCGACGGCAAGAGTGCCGCCGAAAAGCTGCCGCTGTTCGACCAGCCGGCGATCCGCTTGCGCGATCTGGAGCCTGCAACCAGGCTCCCGACAATGCCGCTCGGCGAGCACGTCGTCCACGACTACCGCTCGCTTGGCCTGTCGCTGAAGGCGCACCCGGTCGCCTTCCTGCGTCAAAGGCTGGATCGTTCCGGCGTCACGCCCAATGTGCGGCTCGGCCAGGTGCGGGACGGCCGGCGCGTTTCGGTCGCCGGCCTCGTGCTGGTGCGGCAGCGGCCGGGCAATGGCAAGGCGATTTTCCTGACGCTGGAAGACGAGAATGCGGTCGCCAACATCATTTTCTGGGAAAGGACTTTTGACCGCTTCCGCCCCATCGTCATGGGCGCGCGTCTCATCCGCGTCACCGGCAAGCTGCAATCGGAATCGGACGTCATCCATATCGTCGCCGAGAAGGTCGAGGATCTGACGCCGTGGCTGTCGGTGCTGCTCGAGCAGGCAAGGCCTGCGGACAGACTGTCGAGCAGTGCAGACGAGGCTCAGCCTGGCAGCATCGCGCAAACGGAACTATTGGGAAAGGCAGAGAAGGTCATGCCCAAAGGGCGCAATTTTCAATAGAGGCGCGAAAGATCGCGACGGAGCGGCTCTGAACCGCAGCACTCAGGGCGTTCCACCCAGGCGCGGCGGCGGTGGCATGGCATCATCTATGGTGATGACACGCGCTTCCGATGGCAGCATGATCGGAATGCCGTCCCGCACCGGATAGGCAAGCTTTGCCACCCGCGAGATAAGCTCGCCGCGCTCCGGATCCCAGGCAAGCGGCCCCTTGGTCAGCGGGCAGGCCAAGAGTTCCAGCAGCTTGGGGTCGACAGTCCTGTTCCCGTCACGTCCATCCGCCATTTGGTTTGTCCTTCCACAGGGCAATCGGGTTAAGGTTTCGAGCGCGAACTTCCTTCTCCCCTTGTTGTGGGAGAAGGTGGCCGAGCGAAAGCTCGGTCCGATGAGGGGTGTTCCAGCTTGGCACCGACGGCACTCCGTCCAGTACCCCTCAACCGTCTCGGCGCTGCGCGTCGATCCACCTTCTCCCACAAGGGGAGAAGGCAAGAACCTACTGCAAACTCGAACCGAAATCCTCATTGTCGCGCGCCAGCGCCATTTCGGTGATGGCGATCAGGGTCTCGGCGCGTGTCTTCAGATCGGCCGCTTCGAGCAGCGCCTGTTTCTCGGCCGGCCCGTAGGGCGCCATCATCGACAGTGCGTTGACCAGCATGGCGTTTTCGGCGCGGCTGACGCTTTCCCAGTCGGCCTCCAGATCGTTAGCCTGCAGATAGGCGCGAAACGCTTTGAGCAGCGCCGGCCGGTCGATCTCGGCGTCTGCCTGCTCCTCGTCGAGATCGGCGAGAAAGGGTGCCAACCGGCACTGCCGGAACGGTGTTTTGACCGTGAGCTCCTGGACAATACGGAACCGGCACACGCCCTGCAGCGAAATCAGGTAACGGCCGTCGCCGCTCTCGGACAGCGCAATGATGCGGCCGGCGCAGCCGACATTGCAGAGCTCCGGCTCGCCGTCGGGACGCAGCGCACCGTCAAGGCTGGGCTGGATCATGCCGATCAGCCGCGGCCCGGCGATCGCCTCGTCGACCATCTGCAGATAGCGCGGCTCGAAGATGTTGAGCGGCATGCGGCCTCCCGGCAGCAGCAATGCGCCCTCAAGCGGAAAGATCGGCATGGTCGACGGTAAGTCCGCAGCGAGCCGGTAATGCGCGTTTCCCGCCTGCACCTCAATCCTCCGATCGCTTTGTCAGGAAGCGCACCAAATCCGTCTCCTCCCGGCCGGCACAAGGCGCAACACCGGAAACCTGAAATCGAACGCCGTCCGAAAACCTAATCTGGCGCAGCCGCGGCCCACCGCAAGCCCGCGCGACAAAACAGTCTGCGCCGGCTCAGGAAAACAGCAGCGACGACAGTTTGCGCCGTGCCGACAGCGTTGCTTCGTCGGTCATGCCCCATGCCTCGAAGAGCTGCAGCAACTGGGTTCTGGCGCCGTCGTCGTTCCACGAGCGGTCGGCCTTGATGATCGCCAGCAGATTGTCGGCCGCCGCCATGCGATCACCCTTGGCGTTCTGGATCATGGCAAGCTCGAACCGTGCCTGGTGATCCCCGGGATTTTCGGCCAGCCGCCGTTCCAGTTCCGCCGGATTGCCGAGCACTGCTGCTTGCGCGGCGAGCGCCATCTTGGCCCGCAGCGCGGCGAGCTGGGCCGCATCCTTCTTTGCTTCCGGCGCCCGCGCCAGCACCGCCTCGGCACCTTCGGCATCGCCGGCCTCGAACAGCAGATCGCCCAAGCCAGCGATCGCCTCGATCGTCTCCGGCGCCTGTTCCAGGATGGCATCGTAAATGTCGGCCGCCGTCTGCACGTCCCCGGCGTCGCGCGCTTCGGCGGCCGCGGCCAGCGCCTCGGCAACTTGCGGCGCACCGCCGTTCTTGCCGCCGACCTTCTGGATGAATTGCGTGATCTGGCTCTCGGGAATGGCGCCCATGAAGCCGTCGACCGGCTGGCCGTCCTTGAAGGCAATGACCGCCGGTATCGACTGGATGCCAAGCTGGCCGGCGATCGATGGATGGTCGTCGATATTCATCTTGACCAGCTTGACCTTGCCACCGGCGGCTTTCACCGCCTTCTCCAGCAGCGGCGTCAATTGCTTGCAAGGGCCGCACCACGGCGCCCAGAAATCGACCAGCACCGGCTGGTGACGCGATTCCTGGATCACGTCGGCGGCAAATCCAGCGGTCGTTGTGTCCTTGATGACGTCGGCCGGCGCCTCCGCAAGCGCGACCTTCTCACGCGCGGCATCGGTGCCGCCATATTGCACGGTGGTGGTATACCGGCCGCCATTGCTGCCAAATGGGCCGCCAAAGGGGTTGCTATCACTCATCTCGTCGCCTTTCGGTCGCGCCGCCGGCCAAGGGACGGGCGCAACATCCTTCTTTAGAACCCGGTTTCAGTCACCCATGTGGCGATCATGCCGAGACTTTCAAGATAACAGCATCATGTCCGGTTGCCTCGACGAATTTGACCAGGTCCGCGGCAGCGATGGAAGTCGTCGCTTCGTTGGTCAGCGGGTGGGCATTGACCACCGCATGGCTCATCAGCTCCTCGTCCAACACGACCTTGATCCTTCGCTCAGTGTCGTTGATCAGCCCGAACACCGTGACCGCGCCCGGGACGACGCCGAGAAGCTCCATCAGCATCTCCGGCCGGCCGAAAGACACGCGCCCGGCAGCGCCGATCAGATGGTGGATATGCTTGAGATCGACCACCGCCTCCTCGCCGACGCTGACCAGGAAGAAATTGTCCTTCTTGTCCTTGAGGAACAGGTTCTTGGTGTGGCCGCCGGGAATCTCGCCGCGCAGCGCCTGCGAATCGGCGACCGTGAACAGCGGCGGATGCCGCCGCGTCGATACCTCGATCCCGAGTCCGGCAAGAAAGGCGAAAAGTTCGGCTTCGGTCTTCGGCATCGGTCTTTCTTCTCATGGCCCGCTTTCAACGGCTTGTTCGGCTAACGCCGTTTACGGCCAATGATGCGGCCAAGACAAGCCCGTCGCGCAACGCGGGGGTGATTGCCTTGCGACGTCCCGAGGAGCGCTTCTCCGCATTGCCGGCGAAGCAAAAAGCCTGCGAATTCCCTGTTGCAATCGCCGCGCTCTTCAGCCATATAGGCGCGGCTTGCGGCCCAAAAGCCGCGCGAGCGGGTGTAGCTCAGGGGTAGAGCACAACCTTGCCAAGGTTGGGGTCGAGCGTTCGAATCGCTTCACCCGCTCCAGTTTCCTTGAGGGGAATCAAGCGATTAAGAGGCGCCTTTCGGGGCGCCTTTTGCTTACGTGGCGAAAAGAGTGTCCCTGCCATGGGCGATGCGCGGAAAGCCGCGCTGTGACCAGCAGCTTTTCTATTCCGTTGTGCTAGCTTTTTTTCTGCGCCGAATAGTGTGCGACTGCGCGACGGCCATTTTCAACTCGGGCGTGATCTCCAACGGTGCATTCTCTGCCCCATGTTGGTTCTGTAGCCCCTGGACCTGGACGGTCGGAAATGGGAGTTCGATGCCTTGCTCTTTGAAGACTTGGCGGAGGCGTACATAGAATTTGCGTTTCATACCGAAGGCGCCTCCCGGCTTGGTTGTGGCCTTGACCCTCAATACGATGCCGTATTCGCCGAACTCCTGTACGCCCTGCATCTTGATCGGGTCGAGCACCCAGTGTTTGAACTCGGGATCTTCCGCCAGTTCGAGGCCGATCCGCTTGATCAGCTTGCGAGCGAAGTCGATATCGGTGTCATAACCAACGGTGATGTTGAATTTGTCGATAACCCAGTCACGGCTCTGGTTCTGGACTGCCCCGAGTTCACCGAAAGGTATCGTGAACAGCGGACCACGATGGTGGCGCAGCTTCACCGAGCGCAGCGAAAAGCTTTCCACAGTACCCTTGTAATTGCCCGATGAAATGTATTCGCCAACACGGAACGCATCATCGAGCAGAAAAAACACGCCTGAAATGACGTCCTTGACAATGGTTTGTGCCCCAAAGCCCACGGCGACGCCGACGACGCCAGCGCCGGCGATCAATGGGCCGATCTGGATACCCAGCGAGGCGAGCATCATAAGCACCGCCATCACGATGATCGATGCGAGCAGAATATTCTGGAGGATCGGCAAGAGCGTGTGCAGCCGCGCCTGCTGCGGATCGAGGATCGGGACGTCCTCGTCGCTGATCACAGGGTGCGGTGTTTCGATGCCCAGCTTTCGTTCGATCAAAGCTTTGATGATCGACCAGCCGAAGTCGGCGGCGAGGGCAATGACCACGACATTGATCAAGCCGCGCAATATGAACGTCGTCGTCGTATCGCTGTCCCGCATGGATTGCATGTCCAGACCCCAGACACGTGCGAGAAGGTAAGCCGCCGCCAGGATGAAAATCATTCGGATTCCGCGATCGATGACAGCGATCGTCACCGCCGGGATCGTGGGCCGGCCGACATCTTCCGAACCTGGCCGCAGAACGAAATTAACCCCGCGCTGCGTCACCACGATTGCCAAAGGCAGGAAGAATGCGGCGAAGGTGAACCAGAAGTATGTATAAAGGCCGGCGATACGCTGCAGGAACAGGACGACGAAATAAGCAGTCAATAGCCATGTCGCTTCCGTGTGACCGATGTGGCGCGCACCGTCTCGCTGCGTTCTTGGCCGACGCCAGATGGCGAGCAGCAGGAGCAACAGCAGCACGAAATCGGCGCCCAGTGACAGGACCATCATTCCGTCCTGATCGATGCCGAGACCTGGCAAGAGGATAAACGCGGCGCCGAAGAAGGCGAAGACGCCGACGATCCGGGGTAGCCAATAGGACCAATGGTCAGCCGCTTCGTTGGTGATCGGCAAAGCACGAACCTCGACGGCGTTCTCGACGTTCATGAAGGAAGGGACGAGCATGGCCATGACGTACATGCGCACACCCCATGTAACGACTGCCGCCATCAGAAATGTCAGTACAATCTCGCGGATAAGCATCGGCCAGTCGAACAACATGAACGCGCCGGCGCTGCCCAGTGCGAAAGAGACTATCAGCATGCTGGAATAAAGCAGGCGGCCACCAATCTTCTTGGCTCGCCCAACGGGCGTATCCTTCGGTTGCGCGATAATCCAAAGACGAAATGGACGGGTGAGCTTGAACGTTGCCCAAGTGAGTGCCAGGCCGGCAGCGATGAACATTGCAATCAGCACAAATACGCCGGCAGGCCCCTTGCTGGACATATCCTCCATCGTCTCTGCCCGAACGCGCGCGAACTGGCCTGGCAGCAAGGGCAAAGTTCGCACGATTCTTTCGATATGATGCCTGATCCCATCGAGCGTCGAGGATGCCATCGTATTCATCTGGCCGGGTGCGGCCACGGCGTCGGACGATGCGTCGGTCGGCGAAGCCCCTCTCTCGGCGGGCGCTCCCGTTGACCCGGCGTCCTGATTTCGCTGTTCGGCCACCCAGGCCTTCACTGACGGATCGTCGAGAAGCTCGAACAGCTGTTTGACCCTTTCAGGCGGGACGGTCGCCGGCGCCTGCGCCTGCGCCTGACCAGCCAACAAAAGGGCGATCCCAAAGACGAGCGGCCTGGCAATCAGGGCAAACATCGCAGTCAGGTCTCCGAGACGCCGTGCCGGGCGCGCCAGGTTCCTGGCGCCCAATCGTCGAGTCATGAGTGGCATCGTGCTGTTAACCTTCCGGTCAGATCGGCGAGCAACGACATCTATGTCCGTTGTTGCCCTACCTTGAAGAAACCGATGTTGCGGTGCAAGACGTCATCGTTCCGAGCCAGACCGTTGCGCCGGGTACTTGGCGGTGTTTATTTAGCCGCGGGGGCAGGACATTCCGACCTCGGCCCAGGCCTCCGGCCGTTCTATGAATTGGGCATCGACGTTAAATCTCAGGAACTGATTTTCTGAGTTGACCAGGACAGACCTTTGGCGGTCGCTCGGTGGTCAACTGCTTCGCGCACCGCTGCGGACATTCGAAACCATGATGTTGCTTGAGATGCAATGCGCTTCCGGGTCGGCACTGCCATGCGGCAAATCAGGCCGGGAGCCGCCACATTCGCACACGACCTGTACCACGCAATTCCGTTTCCTCGAGTGGGTCGCAAGCAAAATTTGGTCCAAGCAGTTGATGAGTTGCATCCGAAATACGGATTTCATCGGGCTCCGCGGACGTTTGGATACGTGCAGCGAGATTAACGGTGTCGCCCCATAGGTCATAGGCAAACCGCCTTTTGCCTATGACGCCCGCCACGATTGGTCCTGAGTGAATTCCAATTCTGAGCCTTATCGGTTCTCCTGCGAAGCGTTCGCGCTTAACCGCCTTCCGCAGTTCAAGTGCATAGTGCGCAAGGGCTTCCGCATGATCGGATCGCGCGGCGGGCAGGCCAGCGACCACCATCACACAATCGCCGATTGTCTTGATCTTTTCGCAGCCGTATCGCTCCGAGAGCAGATCCGCCGCCTTGAAGAAGTAATTTAAAATAGCGAGCGTCGTCACGGCTCCGACGCTCCGCGCTCTTTCCGTAAAACCGACGATGTCGGCAAAAAGCACACTCACCTCCGCGTGGTTGTCTGCAATTTGTTCGTGCGCTTTTAGCCGCTCCGCGATCGACGCCGGAAGAATGTTGAGGAGTAGGGCTTCGGCGCGCTGGTATTCACGCGACAATCCCTCTTGGCTCGCCCTCAACGCCTCGTTCGTCGATTGTAATTTCTCGTTGAGTTGACGCTCCCTCTCTTGCAGGAGCGTCATTTCATAAGCCTTCTGTTGAAGCCGCTGCCTATTGTCGCGTTCGGCATTGGCGTCAAGAAAGAGCAGCCACACGCAGGCATTGTCAGCAAAAAGATGGAGGTCCGCGACACGCCCGCTGGGAAGTTCGACCATGGCCATATCATATGGAAGCTCCGGGCAGGGCAACAAACCTTCCATGAATTCAAGCTGCTCGGCAACAGGCTTACCTATGCGAACTGACGAGAGTCCGTAATGTTTAACGTTACCGCCCTTCGCAGCTATGCAAAGCTGGGCGTCGATTTTCAGATATGCGACCGAGCGCTCGTTGTAGAAGAAATCGTAAATCCAGCTTTTAACTTCTCTTGGCAAGACGTGCATGGTTTATTTGCTGACCATCGAAGCAAGTTGACGAAACGCATCATCAACATGCTCACCCGAAAGCGCACTTGTTAGATAGATTTGCCATCCAAGTTGCCTCAGTTCGTCAATTTCACTATCCGATATTGCCCACCGATCGGCCAGATCGGATTTGTTGAACAGCAATACAAACGGCATAGCGCCGAATTCAGCCTCGGCCCGCTCGCGCAACGTGAGCGCCACGGCAAGAGTAGCAGCGCGTGTTCCATCGACGACAAGCACGAGCCCACTCGCACCTCGCACATAGCTGACGCGGAATGAGCCGATATCGTCTTCGCCGGCCAAATCCCACAAAATCAGATCCACGGTTTTGTCCGGGAATGCGACGCTCTTCTTGTCGATTTTCACTCCCACCGTGGTCAAGTATGTTTCTGAAAAGATGCTTTGCACAAACCTGCGAACCAGACTGGTCTTTCCGACAGCGAACCCGCCCAACATGCAGATCTTCTTTTGCAATATCCTGGGCTCCGCCTAGTGGAAGTTTACCGTAACCGAAACTCTGCGGTTGGCGGAGTTCCCGGTTCGGCTATTTTCAATCTCCGCTGGCTCAAAGGTGCCCGCGCCGCGAACCAAGAGCAACTCCGGATCGACGCCGCGCTTCTTGAGAAGCGCACGAACTGTTTCCGCGCGCGCGGCGCTGATCGACAACTTGGCCGTTTCACGGCCCGTCTCGTCCGAATGGCCGGTCAACATGAACTGTGCTGTTACGCCTGCCTTGCGGGCGTCCTTGGCCAATTCCTTCAACTGATTCGCCAATTTGTCGAGAACCGGCAGTTGCTCCGGTCCCGGTACAGCCTTGCCAGAATCGAACAAAATGTCGACCGCTTGAATAGCCTCCCTCAAATGAGTGAGTTGCGGAGGGGTCAACTCACGCAGCTCGGAGATTTCTAGAGAGAGTCCGTCCGCGGACAGCTGTTGGGCGGCGACCCGCGCCCGATCTATCCAGGCGGCAGGAGCTTCACCCTGGGCAACGATGCGATCCTTGATGATCGAAAGCCGTACTGAATCCGGCGGAGTCAGCGACGCCATCAGCCGCTTTACCACGAACTTCGGATCAAGGCTTTGATAGAATTGCCACTGTGAATGAACGCGAGCAGGATCGACCCCTGTTCCGGACAGCAGAGCCTTCGGGTCGGCGGCCTGCGGATCTCTCAGGCCGGAAATATAGAAATGTCCGCCCCTCGCCGTTTGTTGGGCGACGATGATTCCCGCTTGGGCCTCCAGTCGCGACACATAAGTCTGCCAGTGCTCCGCCGCGCGCGCTTCGGGGCTCACATCACGAACCTTGGAGATGTCGAATTCCGGTCCGCCTGCCGAAAGCTGTCGGGCCGCTGCGCGTGCGCGATCTATCCAGGTGTCGGGAGCCTCACCCTCGGCAACGATGCGATCATTGACGATCGAAAGCCGAACCGATTTCGGCGGGGTCAGCGACACCACCAGCCGCTTCAGGACGAACTTCGGATCAAGGCTCTGATAGAATTGCCACTGTGAATGAACGCGAGCAGGATCGACCCCTGTTCCGGACAGCAGAGCCTTCGGGTCGGCGGCCTGCGGGTCTCTCAGGCCGGAAATATAGAAATGTCCGCCCCTCGCCGTTTGTTGGGCGACGATGATTCCCGGTTGGGCCTCCAGTCGCGACACATAGGCCTGCCAGCGCTCCGCCGCGCGCGCTTCGGGGCTCACATCACGAACCCTGGAGATATCGAATTCCGGTCCGCCTGCCGAAAGTTGTTGGGCCGCTGCGCGCGCCCGATCTATCCAGGTGTCGGGAGCCTCCCCCTCGGCAACGATGCGATCATTGACGATCGAAAGTCGTACTGAATCCGGCGGAACCAGCGACGCCGTTATCCGCTTCAACACGAACTCCGGATCAAGACTCTGATAGAATTGCCACTGCGAATGAACGCGAGCAGGATCGACCTGCGTTCCGGCCAACAGAGCCTGCGGGTCGGCGGCAAGCGGGTCTCTCAGGCCGGCAATATAGAATTGGCCATCGCGCACCTTTTGTTCGGCAACGATGATGCCCGGCTGGGTCCCCAGTCGCGACACATAGGCCTGCCAGCGCTGCCCGGATTGCCAGGAAAGAAAGAACCAACCGCCTGCCGGAATCAAAACCAGCAGGACTGCAGCGACTACCAGCCACGGAAATCCCTGGTTTGATTCCTCCTGCTTCAGTTCAACGCAGGTCTGCAACTGCGTCTCTACGCCGGCCAACTGCGAACTGTCGCCGTCAAACTGCTCTAGAGCCTGTGAGCATTCATCATGGATGCGAAGCAATACATCGCGAATTATTTCATGTAATTCCTCCGGCGGATTTCCCCGGATCACCGCAACCAAGGTCGCAAACGGTCCAACTTCCGACCAGAGACGAAGCTCTCCGAAACGAATAGTGTCCAGGCCACTCTGTTCTTTCTCGTTAAATGAGTCTTTTACAAAATCTTGAATTGCACTAAGCATAGACGAAATGAGTTGAGGATCTTCGCTAGTTGCATTATCGGCAGTTACATGCGCTATCAAAAGCCCGGAATTGCGATTGATTAGAAAGACGTGTTCTACACGATAGACAAGAGAATGCTTAAGAACAACTTCTGAGAAGCTTGCTCCTGTTCTCCAAGCTTCAAGTCTCCACTTGAGCCCATGCCAGGTAAATATATGTCTTAAAGTTTCATTCAGCGATTGAAAGGTCTGGTCGATCTTTTCGCCGATCGACTTGCGAATAGCCGGCAGAAACACCGGGTACAATATATCCGTCAGGGTACGCGGGCTCTTCTGGATGGACCGTTGCACGGCCCTCTCGACAGCTGGCGCAAGGGCCTCTCCGAGTTGCGCATGAGGCGCACGTGCGGCTGCACCGGGGAGAACGCTCCCCACTGCAGCCGCAAGCTGCTCGGGTTCGTCGAGCAGGTGCGTAACTCGTGAAAGCTCCGAAATTTCGCGGCCGACCAGCAACTGGCGCAGCGTTTCCATGCGAGGGTCGGCGGTTGGGATTCCGTCGAGACGCGCACGATAGTCCGGATCAACGTTCCGGGCAATTTCGATCAAAAGGCGAGCCAGAGCCTCGCGATCAATCTCTGTATCGTTCGAAGCTGCTCTTTGAGGGAGGCTGATTGGGTCGACAGTCGACGTCAAGTTCCGATCAACTCACTTTCCAGGTACGCTCCGAGTTGTTCTTGCTGCCGACGGGATCCTGATTTAGACATTTTGCAACCTCGACAAACAGGCCAGCCAAAAGATTTCGGTCGGTCTTGACATTGCCAAGATCGGAAAACATTTTCTCCATCAGCATCTGAATGCTTTCATTCTTTTGCTTGATTTCCTCACGCAGCAAATGATCGTTTCGATTTATCCGGTCCGCAACTTCCCGCTCAAGCTCGCTCAACTGATCCGACAACGCGCGCACCTGCTTTTCGAGCGCCTGATTTTGCTCGCGAAGATTCCGGTCAATCTCCTTATCGGCGTCGGCTCGCGCGTCTTTTTCGTTCCGCAATTGCGCCGCAAGCGAGTCGACCTGCTTCTTTGCATTTGACTCGTACATTTCAAGATTGCGCTTGGCCTCGGATTCGACATCCTTGAAGCGCTGCAAGACCCGTTCTTCAAGCTTGGAAAAGCGGCGGTCATAGTCCTGCATCTGGTTGCCGAACAGCAGATCACGTATCTTGTCGACACCTACAGCGTCGCCGGGGGCCCCGCTCTCGCGAGCCTGGCCCGCCATGAAGGTCAGCCCGCTTCCGTCTGCATTACTTATCAGATTTGCGTCGGCTTTATTTGCCGAAGAAGCGGTACTCGAAGATTCCTTGGCCATCCCATGCCCCTTCTTTTGAACAACTGCCACAGTGCACAACTCAGAAACCAGCAAGCATGCCAGCAAAATTCCCGGCTCGCAAGCCGGAATCTTCTTGGCTTAAGCCAATTCGTGCCTCCCTTTTACATCTCTTGGACTAGCAGCAAATGCACGAGTTCCGATTGATGTCGCTCTCGCACCTCTTTGTGATAGCAGCCATAACCGGCTAATCTAATCGATCATTGGACGCAATCTACTATCGAAATGAGTAATACAATGTCAGGCTATAGCTACTGGAGCGCAATTAAGTAGCGCAGACTCATTAGAAGTGTCTAAAGTAGCTGGTCTGGCGGTGCACGTACCGTCTCGCACCCGACTGTATACTGCGACGATCAGCTTCCGATGCGGGCCCAACGGTAGAAGGAAGGTCTTCTTTCGCACGGAGAATGGCTGTTCGAGAATGCACCTCGGAATCGAGGCGTTTCGGTCGATAGGAGGGGAGCGACAGTCCCAATAACTGCAGTCATTCACACCAAAGCTTCAGTGGGCGGCATTTGTTGCGCCCCCAATTGCAAAAGACGTCAGGTTGCCATAGCTATTGCACTCATACGGTGCCCGGGACCGCCGCCTGTGGTCATGGCGCCGACTCCGGGGATCGACATGAGTATGCGGCATGCTTGGCTTTGACGTGCATCTGCGACAGCTGGCGCCCAAGCTCGGCGGCACGGATGCGAATGCTGCGCCAGGCTTCCAACTTCGGTAGCACGACAGGAGCAAGCTCGCTCTGCAGCCAAATGGCGGCGTCGCGGCGGCTCGGAAGAGTTCGCAGGAGACTGTTTGGACGCAGCGTCCCTGAGGACCGTTTCCTTTGGCAGGAAATCGCCGGCTATGTTTCGGGACTCTTGTTCTACCTTCGAACCAACGCGCGGGTTACACGGCGTGGCGCATAATCCCTTGGTTTCAATCGTGGTTCCTGCGCACAACGCGGAGGTAACGCTGGCGCGCGCACTCGATTGCCTTCTCGATCAGGAAATAGTGGATTGGGAGGCGATCATCGTCGACGACGCCTCCACGGACCGCACCCCCGCGATCATCGCCGGTTATGTGGAGCACGATGCCCGGTTTCGGACGTTGAGCTCTTGCGCGTATAGCGCCGCCGGCGCGCGCAATATCGGGATGTCGACAGCGCGCGGCCACTGGCTCATGTTTCTGGATGCCGACGATTGGGTGGATGCCAGCTTCCTTGCGAAAATGCTGGCCGCACTTGAAGCCGCGCCCGATGCGGTCGCCGCCTATTGCGGTTCCCGGCGCGTGATGCCCGATGGCGAACTCACCCAGTCGAGCATCGCGACGGAGGTTGCGATCCGGCCCTTCGAAACATTCGCGCGCCGGTGCGCGATCCGCACTCACGCGCTGCTCGTCGACCGGAAGACAATTGCCGAGTTGGGCGGCTTCGATGTGTCGCTGCGTACCTGCGAGGACTGGGATCTGTGGCAGCGCCTCGCACGTCTAGGCAAACATTGGGTGATGGTCGACGAGCCGCTCGCTTTCTATCGGGTCAGCCCCAACTCGCTCAGCCGCAATTCGGCGCAGATGCTGGCAGATGCGGAAATCGTGATCGCCCGCGGCTTTTCCGCCGATCCCAGGGTCAAACACCCGGCATCGGCTCACGCCAATGGAGCGATCGAGGCGAACGGCCGCACCGCTTCAGAAGCACTCGCGTGGTTCGCGTTGTGGAACGCCGCATCGGATTGCGGCTGCGGCTCGCGCTCGATCAACCCGCAGTCCCTGCGCGCGCTCCCGGCAGGACGTAAGTGGGCGCGTGAGATCGCCAAGGTGGCCGTCGATGGACTTATGGTAGGAAGCCTGTCGGTGCCAGCGCAATTGGCTGCCAGGTGGGACAGGTTCGGCGGCTCCCTCACCGAGTTGATCATCGAACTCGGCAAGGTCTGGAATAATCCCGACGCGGCTCGCCGCGTGCAGTATCACTTCGAGCAAATGCTGCTCGATGTCGACGATCTTGCCGCGCCGCGCAGGCTGGCGCGGACACTTGGAATTCGTGTCGACGCGCGAAATCCGGCCTCGATCGAAGTGCCGGAAGGAATCGATCAAATCTATGCCCATCTGATGATGGATGGCCAGATCGAGGCTCTCGTGCAGTTCGGCGTACTCGGGAGAGTGACAAGGCGTCATTGGATTGAATTGATCCTGAATTTCGTGCCCCCTGAGCGGCCTATGCACACAGCCGCGCGACTTGCAAGGCGATCGCCTGTAGATGCACCGCAAAAGGGCGCCGGTGCCGACAAGTCAAACATGTTTGCAGCCGAGGCATTGTTGTCCATGGCGGGACGCCGGTCTGATCGGGACAGCCATTTCGGCAAACTCGCGGGATTGGCCGCGGAAGCGCAGGCGCTGGTTCGGTCGAGCGCCGAAACTAAAGAGCCTTTTACAGCGCCGCGCCGTGCACGGGCCGCGGATGGGCGCGACAATGATCGCACATCTTTCTGGAATCGCCATTTCGCGACCGAGGATCCCTGGAACTACGGTTCGCCCTATGAGCAGGAAAAATATGAGCGGCAGCTCGAAATTCTGCCTGCCGGTCCCATCGGACGGGCGCTTGAGCTGGCCTGCGCGGAGGGCCACTTCACGCGGCAGCTGGCGCCGCGCGTGGGCCATTTGACCGCAACTGACATCTCCGCCGTAGCCGTCGGACGGGCGCGCGCGCGATGCAGCGATCAGCCGAATGTTGAGTTCGGCGTACTGGATTTCTCTGCGGACACGCTGCCGGGCGAAATGGATCTGATCGTGTGTTCGGAAGTGCTCTACTACCTGGATGATCTCGCCGATGTGCGGCGCATCGCCAAAAAACTCATTGAGGCGTTGGCGCCTGGCGGCAGTTTCATCAGCGCACACGCATTTGTGCTACGAGACAATGTTGGAAGGACGGGCTTCGACTGGAACACATTCGGTGCACAAGCGATCTCAGAGACCCTGGCAGCGACCGACGGCCTCGTCCTCGAGCAATCGATCCAGACCGAGCTCTACCGCATAGACCGCTTCCGCCGCTTGTCACCAGGCGACGTGGCGACGGAACCGATGGTAGATCATGTGCCAATCCGCGCACCCGTTGAAATCGGGGTCGCGCGAAATATCGTCTGGGGCGGGGCGCGGGCCTTGCGCCGCGACGTGGCACGTAGCGAGCGGCGGCAGCGTATCCCCGTCCTCATGTATCACAGCGTCGCCGATGATGGTCCGGCCGCGCTCGCCCGTTTTCGGCTCGCGCCCGCCGCATTCGCCAGCCAAATGGCATGGCTGCGCGCCAATGGCTTTCACGCGATTAGGTCCGAGCAGCTGGAATGGTTCATCGTCAACCGTCAGCCTTTCGTTGGCCGCCCAGTGCTCATCACGTTCGATGACGGCTTCCAGAACTTTGCCGACCATGCCTGGCCGGCCTTGCGCACGAACGACCTGACCGCGGAAGTGTTCCTGGTGACGGACTTGGTGGGTGAAAGTGCACAATGGGACGCCTACAGCGGCCCGCCGACGCAGCTTATGGACGCTGGGACGGTGCGACGCCTCGCCGGCGAAGGTGCGTTCTTCGGAAGCCATCTGGCGACGCATCGCGCGATCGATGGTCTGTCGAGCTCTGACTTGGCCGCCGAGCTCCTGCGCTCTCGTATGTTCATCGAACGATGGACCGGTCGGCCAACCACGGCGTTCGCGGCACCCTTCTCTGTCACCGACCGACGGCTTGGCAGGCTGGCCAAGGAGTGCGGCTATCGAATCGGCTTCGGCGGCAGACACGGGCCGGCGGACCTTGATTGCGATCCCATCGACCTTCCGCGCATCGAGATTCGCGGAGATCACTTGCTCGATGACTTTGTTGGCAAAGTCGAGGCCGTGCTCGCATGAACGGTGAACTTGCCAGTATCTAGATTTGTAACAAATTGGTTCCGCTTTTTATTCGGTGTCCCGCCCGCTTACCTCGTTCGCAAGTCTATTGGGCGACTTGGGATACGGCTGACATCAGCTCCTGCGGGCTTGGCGCCCCAAACATGTATCGCCCACCCTCGGGAACCTCCGTGAAGCTCCAGCGGACGATCCCCTGCCGGTCCAGCAGGAACTGACCGACCAATTGTCCGTGTCCCGTTGCTAGCATCTGCTCGTCGGCTTCGGTCAGCTCGTAATGGTCCCTCTTGTTGAGGATTTCGCTGGCCGCAAGAGGATCCATAGGACCGGGCAACTCGCCTGGTAGGTCGACCCGCATATCCTTTGCCGCTGCCATCGAGACCTTGTACGGCCAGTTCGTCTCGTTTTGGGTGAATTCGAGATTGGGCAGTCCAAAAGCACGATGTGAAGCGCGTTCAGGATCGGAGGCCGCAAGCAGATTCGGCATCGGATGGTAGCGGAAATAGAGACGCGCCCGTTCGATCGGCGTGTTGACCACCGTCAGGCTCTCCACGCCCTTTTCGCGCAGCTCCGGATCAAGCCGCGCCTGGGCGGCGATATGGCGCCGGCAAAACGCGCAATGCAGACCTCGAAACAGGCCGACCAGCACCGGTTTTTGGCCGCGAAAATCGTCAAGCGCGATCTTGCCTTCCTGGGTAATGGCGTCGAGTACCACGTTTGGCGCACGGTCGCCCGGTTGAAGCGGCACCAAGTCACTACGCGCGGACATTTCCAACCTCCAACCCCGGCTAGTCGAGAAAAGGCAGCACCACAAGCGCTTCCGGGTCGAGCCCGTGCTGGGCGCATATACCCTGCGCCAGGGAAAAGTAGCGTTCGGCCTCGGCCAGATTGTCGAGGTCGAGATTAAGCGTTGCGAGACCATCATAACACGGAAACAGCAGTTGGGGTTCGCCCGTTTCGCGAGCTACGTCCAGTGCTTCGTGGAACAACCCAACCGCCAGGTCCGGACGGCCGTTGCACTGGTGGATCTGCCCAAGCACGATCAACGGCACCGACAGGTGCTCGCGCTGGTCGAGCGCCCGGTCGATCTCGATGGCCTTCTCGGCAGCAGGCACGCCCTCCGTTGGACAGCGATCCGTGAAAGTACAACAAGCGACCGCCAGATTGGCGAGGAGGCGCGCCTGGAAACCCAAATCACCAATACGGCGCGCCACTTCAAGACCGCGCCGACAGACCTCCATCGCCTTTGCGGGATCGATGGTCGTGTAAAGCACGCCGAGATTGGTGTAGCCGCGGCAGGCCGCGCCCAGCAGACCGGCGGCTTCGGCCAATTCAATGCTACGCTCAACCTGACGCACGGCCTCACGGTTTCGCCCAAGGCGAGCCAGCGCGACAGCCTTGGTATTGAGTGCCTCGGCGGTCACAAGAGTGGCATCACACCTTACCTCGGAGACATGCTCCGTTGTCAGTGTGCCTACGCAATCCAGCGCCGCGTCTGCCCATTTTGCCGCGAGAGCGTGATCTCCGCTACGGAACGCCTGTCGGCCACGTTCTTGCCACAGATGCGCCTGCTCGATCGGGGCATCCGCTCCATCGAGGAGCGCTGCCGCCTCAGCATAGCGGGGTTCTGCCTTGTCCCGCTTGCCGACATCCCAGAGTAGCCGACCGATCTTACGCAAAACTCGCGCCGAGGCGACGCGATTGGCCGACTCGCGGTATGCCTGCAACACCGTCTCGTAGTGGTGGTGCGCGATCTCGCGGCGGCCTGCCGGGCCGCTCAAATCGGCAATGCGCTCTGCAATTGCCAGTTTGAGCGGTGTTTGCCCGATCGCGCCCAACGCAGTCAGTGCTCGCTCGTAGAAACGAAGGGCGTCGTCGTTGGCATATATCATGCGAGCGCGATCGCCTGCCGCCTGCAGGTAATGCGCGCCCTTCTCCCGCTCGGCGCTCTGTGCAAAATGATGACCGAGCACGGTCAAATCCTCGAGCCGTTCCGGCTCGTCGCCGCACAGTTGCTCCAAGGCAGCACCGATCCGCCCGTGGATTTCGGTCCGGCGTTGCAGGAGCAGATTCTGGTAGATCACGTCCTGCAGCAATGTTTGCGTAAAGCGGTAGCTTTGAGACGAGACCGACCCTGATCCGGCAACTTCCTCGATGATTTCCGCATCGCAAAGCAGTTCGCAGCCGGCTTCGAGCCGGCCGGGGTCGGCTGTCACGGTTTTCAGAAGTGTGGCATCGAAGCGCGGGCCGATTACCGCGGCCTCCTGGGCCAACCGGCGCGCCTCTTGGGGCAGCCGGTCGACGCGGGCAAGCAACATTGCCTGGATAGTGGCGGGGATGCCGGTTGCGACTTCGCCTGCCACAGTCCGCCATCGCTGGCCCTCTCGCATCAGTACACCGCGATCGATAAGGCCGCGAACGATTTCCTCTACAAAAAGGGGGTTGCCGCCCGCGCGCTCGAGGATCTGGTCGAGAAGCCCTCCCGCGGAGCTTACCCAGCTCTCGCCGAAAAGCGCTGCCAGCAGGCTGCGTCCGTCATCATTGTTGAGTGGCGGAAGCCTGAGCGCTGTGTGACTGACCCGACTTGAGTCGAGCTGGTCGTTGTCCGGCGCCGGACGATGCGTGACCAGCAACATCAACCGCGTGCGTTCCAACCTGTCCATCACGAAACGTAGTGCCTCGAGCGACACGGCGTCGGCCCAGTGCAGGTCTTCGACGACAATCAATAGCGGCGACAACGCAAGCCGCCGTTCGATGATTGTGCGGACTGCGTAGAGAATTTGCCGCCGCAGCTGCTCGGGCTCGACATGCTGCAAGGTGGCATCGGGGTCGCCAAGGCCAAGCACATGGTAGAGCAAAGGCATCAGCCGCTTCGCCTCCTCGCCCTGCAGGCCGAGATCGGCAAGCAAGCCTGCGAGCTTCCCCCGCATTTCGTCCCCATTGTCGTTTTGCATCATCCCGGCAGCGCTGCGCACCACTGCGCCCAAGGCGCCAAAAGATTGTTCACCCAGCGGTGAGCACGTGGCCTGCCGCACGGCGACGTTGCGAAAACGCTCCTCGTCGCCGACGCGGGCGACGAACTCCTTCACCAGCCGCGATTTCCCGATGCCGGCTTCTCCGACGAGGCGGACAAGTTGGGCCGAGCCGACGCACGCCTGGTCAAGGCTCGCCATCATTCTATTGAGCTCCGCACCACGACCTATTAGCGGCGCACTGAGGCCGAGCGCCTCGAGCCCGCGCGCTGCACGCGGCACCGCTAGCGGTGCGTCCAGTCGATGAACGAGCACGCTGCCAGCCTTGCCGCGAAACACGACATCACCCAGCGACTCGTAAGAGAAGGCATGCCGGGTCAGCCTGTGAGTGAGCTCGCCTACCAGCACCTCACCCGGTGCGGCCAGCGATTGCAGGCGTTGCGCCGTATTCACTGTGTCGCCGGTCACGGAATAGGATCTGGCGGTGCCGATGCCCAATCCGCCAGTAACGACCGGACCAGTGTTTATGCCGATGTGGAGTAACAGAGGCGAGCCGGAGTGGGGGGTGCTTTCGCCGAGCCGCGCCGTCCGGGCGATCATGTCGAGAGCGGCGCGAAGCGCACGTTCCGGATCGTCCTCATGCGCGACCGGCGCACCGAACAAAGCGAGCAGTGCATCGCCGATGAATTTGTCGACGAAACCACCAAAGTTTCGCACGGCCGCCGTCAATTCCTTGAACAGTTTGTTCTGCAGCGCTTGCATGACCTCGGGGTCGAGCTGCTCGCTGAGTGTCGTAAAGCCGCAAAGGTCGGCGAACAGGACCGTTACCGTCCGGCGATCGGCGTCAGAGACGGGATGCAGCCCTTCTTCGCTTTCGATGTTCGGAAGCAGCGACGGAGTTCGAGAAGGCGGCACAATGGTCCGGCTTGGTGCCGGAGCAGGCCGTTCGACGGCTTTTGCGGGCGCACCGACGCTTGCCCCACATTTCGGACAGAACTCGAAATCAGGTGCGCAGGTGTAGCCGCAACTGGCGCATGGCACGGGCTGGCGCCTGCCACACCTCGGACAGAAAGCGTAACCGCCCTCAATCTCGAAACCGCAGCCCGAGCAGTCCATCGAACAAGACCTCACTAGTGGCCGTGACGGCGTGATCTCGCCCGCACTTCACGGCCAGACTATTCACAAGGATGCACCGATAGTCGTCGACGGGCAAGCGGCAGCGAGCGATCCGTGTGGGTCCGGTGGCAGAGCGCTGCCCATTCGGGCGGCTGCGTGGCCGTCGTCTGCGAAAGTTCCCTCTTACCCTCCGTCTTCCTGCTATCATGAAGATGAGAGTCCGTTGACCTCTTGATGCAACGGGCTGACTCGCAACGCTGTCACCGACGTCTCGCGCGCTTCCGGCCCGCAGCTACGGCCATCTGGGCCGTTTCGCCGAAGCCCGCGCGGCATGGCAGGAGGTGCTTCGCGTCAATCCCGACTATTCGTTGGAATACCGTCGCAAAGTCTTGCCCTACAAGAACCGGTCGATTTCGAACACGTGGTGGATGGGCTCCGCAAGGGGCGGTGCGGTGCAATGACAGGTGAGGCCTATGCGGCCGGATCAGACGCTAGAGGCTCCCCGATAGATCGCCGTCGCTTGCGGTTGCGCACTAGTCTCAGGTCGGCTTGATCTCTGCCTGGCCGATCTTGCGCCATCTGGCGTTTTCGCGAACCAGTTTCAGGTCGTCGGTCGTCTCGGCAAATGTCCGCAATCGGTATTGCCGGAGCAGGTTTGGGAAGAGCGCCACTTCCGGCAGGCCGGCAAGCTGCTCGCGGACTGAGATCTTTTCATCGATGACCCGCATGCCCCAGGCATTTTCCCGAACCTGCAGCTCCGCGGCCAGATCGCGCTCTTCCGGCGCGTTTTCGTCCAGCACGGCCAGAAGGATCGAGTGGAAAAGCGCTACGTAGCCAATCTGTCTCAGGCCGCCCACGACCCGCACGCGCGGCAATATGGCAAGGACGAGGAACGTCAGGAACAAGTTCGGCAGCAGCACGCCTTCCAGCAGCGCCCGCCTGAGATGTGGCCGCTCGAACGGGATGGAAAGACCTTGCGGCCTGTCAGGCTCGATCAGGTGCCCGTTCTCGAGAACGAGCTTGCGCACGCGCTCCTCGCGGATTCCCCAGAAATAGTCCGTGGCATTGGGCAGGAATCTGCCAAATGGGCTCGATGCGGCCTCTTGCCAGGCATGTTCGAGACGCTGGCGTCTTGCGGGTTCAATGAGCAGCCTGGAAAGAAGGCTGCCGTCATATTCCAGATGCCGCGCCATGGCAGCCGCGGCGGCCCGATCATCGATGAAAACCGGCAGGGCCATGCCGGCACGATCCCAATTGGCGACCAAATCCTGGTTCAGGGCAGTCAGCGCATCGGCGGCGGTTTCAAACACCTTGTCCTGGCTGGCAAGCAGTGTGCCCAGCCAGCGGCTGGCATCCGTTTCGTCGCCCACCGCTTCGAGCGCGCGCTTGTTGAGGGAGACGGGACCGGCCACGCAGGCGCTTTTGCGGCACAGTTTGTGGCGCCCCATGCCAAACAGGTTGATCTTGTCGTCGCCGACGTCGAGCCATCCCGGCCCCTCCCGGCCAACTGTCTCCATGGTCATTGTCGTTCCCATGAAGCCGACGAAGGCCGACAGCCCGTTTTCGACCGCGCCGAGCCAGGCAAGCAGGAGGGCATCGAAGGTGATCCGGTCCATCAGAAGCAGGCAGTGCAGGCCGGACTGAATCACCGGTCTGTGCTCGAACTCGTCGAGGGCTTTGCCGATCTCGTCAGGCTGCATGATCCTACCGAGGCGCTGATGCAGGACTTCGCGCAGGATCGAGCGGGCAGCGATCGCCGGGCCCGATGCAGGCCTTGCCACCGGCCGCCAAAGATGGCGGGCGTAGTCGGAAACCGGTGCATTCCAGTTCTGCTCGATGTCGCGCACGACCTCCGGGCAGAGCAGCGACAGCACAGCCAGAATTTCCACCGGAGGGGTAGGGCTTGGGTCAAAGACGGCGGTCATTGGTCCCGTCTAGCCGCTTGCGGTGCAAACGCCAAGCGAGACCAGACTTGCTGGATGCGGCCGGCCCACACATAGATCGTCAACTCGATTAAGATGGCGTGAGACGAAATGGCCGTATCCTACGCAGCTCTCCATGAGCAATCACCTGTTCGCTCCGCACGAATTGTCAGACTGGCTAAACAGCTAACGCCAAACAGCGGATCTTAGAACCGCAGCCGGGCCATGCTCAGGAGGTCGTGGTACTGCCCGTCGGTAAAGCCGGCCTTCACATGCCGGCCTTCGATCTCAAAGCCGTGGCTCTTGTAGAGACGGAGGGCCGGTTCGTTGTCGGCATAGACGGTCAATTCGACCCGCTTCAGGGCGCGCCAGTTGTCGGCCACGTCAAGCAGCGCGCCAAGTATGGCAGAGCCGATACCTTTGCCGACAAAGGCATCGTCAAGGCCAACATTGATCTCGCCGATATGCGAACGGCGCGGTGAACCCTGCACGACCAGGCTGCCATGGCCGACGACCTTGCCGTCCAGCTCGGCAACGATCCAGGTGGTTTCCTGGCCGGACTTGGCAATGCGCCGCGCCACCTGCTCCACCATCTCGAAAGGCATCCTGAACGTGCCCCAGCGGAAGCCCGGCATGTTGAAGATAGCGCAAAGCGCCTCCGCATCGCTTGGCCGGACGGACCGCAGCAGCGGCTGGATTTTCTCGGAGGGTGGCGAGGTCGTGCTGGTCATGGCGTTCCCGGCGAAGGCAATCGGCCCGGTACGATGCACCGGACGCCACCTGAAAATCCAGCCGTCTCTGACCTATGATGCCGATTGCGAGCTAAAAATACCGGGAGGCGGCGTAGAGTTTGAAGACGCCGCTGATGCCTATCCAGCCGAAAAGGGCGAGCCAGCACAATGTCCCGGTCGCCGTCCAGTCGATCCGGTGCACCGCAGCGTCGGTGATGACGACGCCGAGGATGGCAAGCAGGCCAACCAGAAACTGCGCCAACCCGAGCACCAGCAGTTCCTCGCGCGGCGCGCTTCTCCAGACGAGATATATACCGCCCGCACCGGCGAGGAAGATGGCGCTGTAGACCTGAGCGTGGAAGGCATCGATCGGCCATGGCCAGATGCCACTGAATGTCAGGGGAAACAGCAACAGGCCGACGCCATAGAGCCCAAGGATCGCGGATTCCGCCGGCATGTAGCCGCTCCATGCGGGATTTAAGGTCACGCCTTTTGCAGAAGGACGGGCCCTGGCCCGCCACAGGAACAGCCCGGATACCGCGACCGAAGCAAGATAGACCAAAAACCACAGCCAGGGCGCTTTGCGCTCGAAGTTGAAATAGCCGAGATTGATGAACGAAGCCACCGACACGATGACGGTGAAGATGAAGGCCATGACGAGCACGAGCCTGCCGGGCGACCAGCGATTCCAGACCAGCAGTGCCGCCATCACGACCATTTCGGCGGTGTAGAAGCCACCGAGGAAGCGCGCATTGAACGGCGTGACGGCCCAAGGCCAGCCCGGTTTCACCAGCGCAGGCATGAAAAACAGGCCGGCGCCTACGATCAGGACGATGATGACCACCGCAGAAAAAAGGCGCAGGGCCGCGGGAAATGGCGGATTGTCGGATGTCGGCATGGGAGAAAATCCCAAAGATGAATGCTCCATGGACCATCATAGTGCTGCTTGCGGCCGGTTAAAATCCGCCGAATGGAAATTGAACGGTCACCAGGCTTATCCATTCGAATGGCCGTACGGTCCGTTTCGAAGTAAGATGGAGCACTCGGACCAAAGACCGGTCCGGTCAAAACGCCTCGGGGTGCATTTTCCGGAGCCTGCACGATGAACGAAGCTCAGGATCTGTTCTCACTTCTGCGACAATCGGCCGATGTCGATCCGCAGGCGATCGACGCGATCAAGCGAACCATCGCGGAGGGCGAGGACCGCGAACTTTGCCGCATCAATGCGCCAGCCTTCGCCAGCAAGCATGGCCTCGACGAGGAGCGCGCAATAAGCGCCTTTCTCCATGCGGCGCGGGTGGGTATCTTCGACATTTCCTGGAATGTACTGTGCCCCGGCTGTGGCGGCGTGCTCGACACCAACGCCACGCTGAAAACCCTGCAAAAGGACGAATACACCTGCGCGCTGTGCTCCGAGGGCTATTCACCGACCCTCGACGAGATGGTCGAGGTGACATTCACCGTCAGTCCCCGCGTGCGCAGGATTGCCGCCCACAATCCACACGAACTGCCGGTGGCGGAATATTTCCGCCAAATCTACTGGGCGTCCGGCGTCGATCTGCCGGAAGAGGATTTCGCGAAAAAGCTAGAAGCGTTCTCGCTGGAGGATATCGAGCTTGCGCCCGGTGAAAAGGCGGTTCTGCCCATACAGCTTCCGTCCGAATTCATCATCGTCTTCGAGCCGGTCACCCATTCAGCGCAGTTCATCGACGGGAAGGGCGAACCAACAAAGGAGCGCCGGAGCCTCTCTTTGGCCTTCGACCGCGACCATGTCCAGAACCAGACGCTGGAGATGCAACCCGGCCCGTTGCGCATTTCGCTGGAAAACCGGACCGACACCCGCGTGCTGCCGACGGTCTTCATCGCCGGCCAGGCATTGCATGATTTCCTGGGAAAACGCCGGCCCTTCCTGACCGCCAAGCGCCTGCTCACCAACCAGACGTTCCGCGATCTCTATCGCACGGATACACTCGACATCAACCAGCGCCTGAAGATCACCAGCCTGACGTTCCTGTTCACCGACCTGCGCGGATCGACCGAGCTTTACGAGCGGGTGGGCGACCTTTCAGCCTTCGATCTCGTGCGCGAGCATTTCCAGGTTCTGCACGAGATCGTCACGGCGGAGGCAGGCGCGGTGGTGAAGACGATCGGTGATGCGGTGATGGCGACCTTCGCGACGCCTGATCGTGCGATTGCTGCAGCCCTCAGGATGCGCGATGCCATGCGTACGCTCAACGACAAGAGCGGGCGCGAGGATCTGCTGCTCAAGATCGGAGTCCATGCCGGCCCCTGCATCGCCGTGTCTATGAATGAGCGACAGGACTATTTCGGCCAGACGGTCAACATTGCTTCGCGGGTCCAGAACCTTGCCAACGCACAGGCGATCTTCGCCACTCGAGCGGTGGTCGACGACAATCTCACCGCCGATCTCTTACACAGGAACGCGCTGACGCCCGTGCCCCACGAGGTCTCGCTGCGCGGCATTGGCCGGGAGATAGCAGTATACACGATCCCCTGAAGGCTTGGCCCCTGAAGATTTGGCTCGTCCCGGCCCCTCACACGCGCCTACAGATAAAATAACGATCGGCGGGAACCGAAGGTGGCGGCGGGAGGCGTTGCAACTGCGGGTGATCTAGCGGCGTGCCGCTGACCGCGATGCCGCCGACGCGAAGCAGGCGCGCGGTCAGATCGGGAAGCCAGGTAGAGGTCACTGCATCGCAATCTTCATAGCCGGTGCCGATGTCGGCATGAACAAGAGCGGCGTCGATGCCAATGAACCTGCTCGCCGTCTCGCGTATTTCGCCGAGCACGAGGTTTTCAGCTTCGGGAATTGAGCTGGCGTGTGCGGCAAGTGCGCGGTCGAACGCTACGATCCGGCGTCCGGGCAGGCGCTCGCGCAGATGGTGGAACGTCCGGCCATTGCCGAGGCCGAGCTCGAGCACAGGCCCCTCCATCTTCGCCACCTCGGCGCAGACATGATCAAGTATGTCGCGCTGTGCGGTCATCCTCCGGATGAAACTGTCAAGGCGACTCATGTGCGATTGTATGTCCAGAACCAGTTCACGAAATCAACTGCCCCCGACCAGAGCGTTTCGCGGCTGAAACCCGAGGCCGACGTATTAAACCCCGATCGAGTCTTGCCGCGTGTAGAGGCGGACGATGAACACTGCAACAAGCGAACAGTTGCCGACAAGGATCATACGGGTGGAGTCGGCGGCACTGCGCGCGGCGGAATAGCGCTGTCACTTGTACGGGTCCGCGGCGTCCCGCAACCCGTCGCCGAGGAAGTTGAACGCCAAGATGACGAGAACGACGGGGAGCATCGGCAAAAGCAGCCATGGATAGAACGCGATCACGCTGACGCTGCGCGCCTCGGTGAGCAGGATGCCCCAGCTGGTTATCGGTGCCCTCAGGCCGAGCCCGAGGAAGCTCAGCGCCGTCTCGCCCAGGATCATGCCGGGTATGGAGATCGTCGCCGTCGCGATCAGATGCGACATGAAGCCGGGAATGAGATGCCGCCCGATGATGCGGCTGCTTCTGGCGCCCATCAATTGCGCGGCCAGAACGTAATCCTCCTCGCGCAAGGCTAGAAGCTTTGAACGCACGGCCCGCGCCAGTCCGGTCCAGTCGAGCAGCCCGAGGATGACGGTGATGCCGAAATAGATCAGGATCGGACTCCAGGTTATCGGCATGATCGCCGCCAGAGCCAGCCATAGCGGAATGCTGGGGATCGATTGCAGAACTTCGATTATCCGTTGGACGATCAGGTCGAAGATACCGCCGTGATAGCCGGCCAGTCCGCCGATGACAATGCCGAGCAGGAAGCTGAAACTGATGCCGACGAGGCCGATTGTCAGTGAAATGCGTGCGCCATAGATGATGCGCGAGAGCACATCGCGCCCCAGCCTGTCGGTGCCGGCCAGAAAGAGCTGGCCGTTTTCGGCGGGGCAGACAAAATGCCTGTCACCTTCGATAAGGCCCCAGAACCGGTAACTGTCGCCCTTGCAGAAGAAACGGATCCGCTGAACATCATCCTGTTTCTCGACGTAGTTCCGCTTGAGCGTGTCCATATCCAGCGTCATCTGGCGGCCATAGACGAACGGCCCGACGAACTGGCCGTTGTGGAACAGGTGCACCCGCTGCGGCGGCGAATAGATGTAGTCCATGTTGCGCGTGTGCAGATCGTAGGGCGCCAGGAACTCGCAGATCAGTATCCCGCAATAAAGCGCTGCCAGGAATATGCCGGATACAAGGGCAAGCCTGTGCCGACGGAATTTCCACCACATCAGCCGCAGCTGCGACGCCTGAAAGACCTTCGACTGCTCCGGCGTCATCGCCTCGACCGACTGCAGGTCAAAGGGCGCGATGGAAACGTAGTGTTGCAGTGGGGCGCCCGGAGCGGGCAGCGGCGATTGCGTGTTCATTTGGTGCTGCCGCCTTGCAAACGAATTCGCGGATCAAGTAGCGCCAGCGCCAGGTCGGAAATCAGGACGCCGATGACCGTCAGGAAGGCGAGGAACATCAGGAACGACCCTGCCAGATACATGTCCTGGCTTTGCAGCGCCTTGATCAGCATCGGCCCGGTCGTCTCCAAAGACAGCACGATTGCCGTGATTTCGGCGCCGGAGATGATGGCCGGCAGGATAGAGCCGATATCTGAAATGAAGAAATTGAGCGCCATGCGCAGCGGATATTTGACCAGCGCCCTGAAGGGATGAAGGCCTTTGGCGCGCGCGGTCACGACATATTGCTTATGTAGCTCATCGAGCAGATTGGCGCGCAGTCGCCGGATCATGCTTGCCGTGCCCCCGGTGCCGATGATCAAGACCGGAATCCAGAGATGGGCGAGGATCGACTTCGCCTTGGCCCAGCTCATCGGCTCGCCGAGATATTGCTGGTCCATGAGATGGCCGATAGACGTGCCGAACCAGATGTTGGCGAAATACATCAGGATCAGCGCCAGCATGAAGTTCGGAATCGCAAGGCCGAGAAGGCCGAAGAAAGTCAGGCCGTAGTCGCCCCAGCTGTATTGATGCGTGGCGGAGTACATGCCGATCGGAAAGGCGATGAGCCAGGTAAAGATGATCGTGACGAAGGAAACCAGCACCGTCAGCCACATTCGGTCCCCGACGACGTCGCGAACCGGCAGCTCATATTCGAAGGAATAGCCGAAATCGCCGTGCAGCATCCCGCCGACCCAGTAGAAGTAGCGAATGACCGGTGGCTTGTCGAAACCATATTCCTTGCGCATCATCTCGATGCGATCGGAATCCACCGCTTCGCCCTGAGCCCGAAGCTCGGCAACATAGCTGTCGAAATAGTCGCCTGGGGGAAGTTCGATGATCGTGAACACCAGTGCCGATATGACCAGCAGCGTTGGAACCATCACGGCGATGCGCCAGACAAAATATCGAAGCACGCTCAGGACTCTCCAAGCCAGAATGTATCCGGCATATAGACACCGAAATAGGCGGTCGGGTCGTAGCCGTAGAGCGCCTTGTCAGGCAGATTGCGCAGCCGCGAGGATGCCAGAACCGGCTGATGCGTTCCGTTTACCGTGCCGATCGAAAACACCTGATCGGTATAGATCGACAGCATTGAATTCCAGATCTCGGCGCGCTCCGTGGCTTCGGTCGATGCGTTCCAGCGCTTGAGTAAAGCCATCAACTCGACCACGGGCGGAAGATCGGGCGCTTCGCCGACCTTGCCACGGGACAAGTAGTGAGCACCCCAGAGCGGCCATTGCAGCTGGTCATCGACGGTTGGGGCCAGTTGGTAGGGGTTCATGTCGGCGGTCGGCACGCCATTGTCGATGCCCGACCACATCGACATCATGATCTGGCCACCAAGCGCGCGGCTGCGGAAGATGTCGCGCTGCGAAGTCCGGATGAACAGAGCGATGCCGATCTTGCGCCAGTGATCGGTGATGAGCTCGAGCGCGTCGGTTTCCAGCGTGCTTTCGCCGGCCGTTTCCACTACGAGCTGCGCCGAGCGTCCGTCGGGAAGTATCCGCAGGCCGTCATCGTCACGCGCCCGAAGCCCGACCTCGTCGAGCAGGGCATTGGCCTGGTCGGGATCATGGGCGACCCAGGCTTTCGCGAATTCCGGCCGGTAGAGCGGGCTCTCCGGCAGGACCGTATCGGCACTTTCCTGCGCCAATCCGTAGAACACAGCCAAATTGATCTCGCGCCTGTCCACAGCGAGCGAAAGTGCGCGGCGCACGCGCACGTCACGAAAAAGGCCACGCCACACCTGGTCGGCACAATTCAGATTGGGCAGCAGCGCCAGCCGCGAACCTTGTGTGCGTTTCCAGAGATGCATCTTCACCGGGTAGCGCTTCTCCGCATCCTTCAGGAAGGAGTAATCGGTGAAGTCAATTCCCATGCCTTGCAGGTCGCTCTCGCCCGCACCGGTCTTGGCGGAAATGATCGCCGACGAGCTGACATTCATGACAATCCGGTCGACATAGGGCAGTTGCCGGCCATTCTCGTCTATTCGATGAAAGAACGGGTTCCGCTCGAAGACGAACTGCTCAGCCGGCGGCTTGGTCCGGTTCTGCCAGGGATCGAGCGTCGGCAGTTCCGGGTTCTCCGGGCGATACTGGCGCGACATGCGGATATGCAAGAGCGTCCATTTCTGGGCCCGGTTCTCCTTCATTAGGCCGGCGAGCCGGAATGGATCCTGGTATTTCTTGTGGAACTGCTTGAGATAGGCGGCCGGCAGAACAAGCGATAGGGGCGAAGCAGCGGCGAGCTTGGGCAGGAAGTCGGGATTGGGCGCATCCCAACTATAGCGGACCGTCAACGGATCGACGATCTCGAAGCGTGGCGGCTTGCCGTCCGCCAGCAGGGCCGGGGCAAGCCCGCCTTGCGAAAGCTCATCGTTCAGCCAGACATCTTCCCAGCAATAGCGAAAATCCTCCGACGTCAGCAGGCTACCGTCAGACCATTTATGTCCTTCTCGTATCTTGAAAGTGAAGACACGATCATCCGCTACATCGAAACTTTCGAGAATGTCGGCTTGCAGGTTAAGCTTTTCGTCATAGCCGACCAGGCGAGCGTACCCGTAGATCGTCATCATCCGGATATCTTTCTGGCTGCCGATGATCGTGCGCAGCGTGCCGCCATATTGGCCGGGCTGCCGGCCCATCGCAGCGAGATTCAACGCGCGCGGGCGCTTGGGCAGGCGTTCGGCGAGTGCCGGCAGCGCTCTGGCCTTCAGCTGCGGCTCAAGAAATTCCGGCTCCAGATCGCCGGCGCGCAACGTGCCCGGCAGAAATGCCGAAGCCATGAGTCCAAGGACGGTGCGCCGGCTGATCAATGGCGTAGCTCGCTGACATCGGCCGAACTTCGGGCCAGCACGAGGTGGCCGCCGCCAAGATCGAGCGGCGACAGCATGTCCTCGTCGCCCTCGTCGCGGAATTGCGGTCCCCATGCGCTGGTGTCGGAAGCGCCGCTGAGTTTCAGCGTCTTGAAATCCATCGGCCTGTCGAGATCGGGGAAAGGTACTGCGGCGACCAGTGAGCGCGTGTAGGGGTGGACCGGTTTCCTAAGCAGAATTTCGCGCGGCGCGAGCTCGACGATACGCCCGCCGCACATCACCGCGATGCGGTCTGCCATGTAGTCCACCACCGCCAGGTTGTGGGATATGAACAGGTAGGTCAGGCCCAGTTCCTTCTGCAGGTCCTTCAGAAGGTTCAGGATCTGCGCCTGGACAGAGACATCGAGTGCCGAAACCGGCTCGTCGCAGATCAGGAGTTCAGGCCCCAGCGCCAACGCGCGCGCGATGCCGATACGCTGACGCTGCCCGCCGGAGAAACTATGCGGATAACGCTTTATGAAGCGCGGGTCGAGCCCGATTGCCTGCATCAGGCTCTTGACCGTGGCGAGTCGGGACGCGGCATTGCCACGTCGATGGATTTCCAGCGGCTCGCTCAAAATGTTCTCCACCGTCATGCGGGGTGAAAGCGACGAAACCGGATCCTGGAAGACCATCTGGATTTTCGCGCGCAGCATGCGCAGGGCGTCTCCCTCGGCTTCCAAGACGTCGATCGGACCATCGCGGCCATTGAAGATCACAGAGCCGCCGCTAGGGGTGACAGCCCGCATGAGGATCTTGCTGACGGTGGTTTTGCCGGAGCCGCTTTCGCCGACAAGACCCAGGCACTCACCCCGCCTGATATCAAAGCTCACGCCGTCCACGGCGCGAACAGAGGTTTGATGATCTCCGCCGAACCATCCGGACTTGCGGATCGTGAAGGTCTTTGTCAGATCCCTGACCGACAGCAGGATGTCGTCCGGCCCCTTCGATGCCGGCGCCGTCTGCTTGCCGAGCAGGTTCCCGACATTCACCGGCACCTCGCGGAGCGCCTTTAGCCTTTCGCCGGGCTTCAGGTCGAAATGCGGAACGGCTGCCATCAGGCCCTTCAGGTAAGGGTGGCCCGGCCGGCGGAATATCGCCTCCACAGGTCCCGCTTCCATGATCTCGCCATGGTACATGACCACCACCTCGTCGGCGACGTTGGCGACTACGCCAAGATCGTGCGTGATCAGCAGCATCGCCATATTCAGCTTCGTCTGAAGCTCGCGCAGCAATTGCAGGATTTGCGCCTGGATGGTGACGTCCAACGCCGTCGTCGGCTCGTCGGCGATCAACAGCGCGGGCCGGCAGATAAGCGCCATGGCGATCATGGCGCGTTGACGCAATCCTCCCGAAAGTTCAAAGGGATACATGTCATAGGCGCGCTTGGGGTTGGGAAAGCCGACAAGTCCGAGCATTTCCTCGGTCCGCGCCTTGCGCTCCACCCAAGCCATGGGCGTATGAATCTGCAGGGATTCGCTCACCTGATTGCCGATCGTATGCAGCGGCGACAGTGATGTCATCGGCTCCTGAAATATTTTGCCGATGCGGCTGCCTCTCAACGCCCGGATTTCGGGTCCGTCACGCGGCATCTGCAGGATATCCTGCGTCGTGCCGGGCTTTTCAGGATCGGAAAACAGGATACGGCCGCGAACATGGGCTGTGTTCGGCAAAATGCCCATCACTGCCTGGCTGAGAACCGATTTTCCGGAACCGGACTCGCCCACAAGCGCGGTAACCTTGCCGGGCAGGACGCGAAGATTTGCACGCCTGACGGCATGCAACGGTCCCCCTATAATGGCAAAAGAGATGCCAACATCCTCGATCCGCAGCAGATCAACGCCCAAATTCATTCTCATACCAGCCCCCACTCTGGCAGGTCCAGAAGGCGAGACTATCGCATTGCCAGCCTAGAGCAACTTGGATTCGAACAGTCGCCAGTTCCCTGGCGGAACCGGCGACCGGACTGCATACCAAACGCGTTCGGATCAGATCGTGGCGGTTACTGGAGCTTCCTCGGGTCGCCCGCGGACGGCCGCGCGGCATTGCGATGAAGCAGCATGACCTGCTCGGCGTCCGATATTCGGTCGTAAATCGGCTCCAGCGCACCGTCTTCGTCGAGCGAGAGAGCACCCGACAAATCGGGTGAAAGCACCGTTAGCTTCTGCCTGATGCCCGCCAGTTCCTCCATGCCGAGCGCCAGCCAGTTGTTGGCGCCGCAATAGCCGGCGAAGTCTTTGCTGGCGAGAACGCTGTGCGGATATTTCTTGGTCAGGGTCTGGAGGCGCTGGACCTCGTTTACAGCCGAGCCGAAAACAGAGAATGTGAGCCGGTCGGTAAGCCCGACATTGCCGAACATCACATTGCCGACATGCAGGCCGATACCATAGTTTATGTCGCTCAATCCCTGCTGCTTTCTGCGCAGATTGAGATCCATCATGCGCGCGGTGGCCTTGTGCGCTGCTGCAAGAGCAGCCTGGCAGGCGATCTCGGACTGTGAACGGTGCCTTGCGCAAGGGTAGACGGCAATGAAGCCATCACCTATGAAACTCATGATCTGCCCGCCCTTGCGATTGAAAGGTGCAGCAGCGGCGTCGAAAAACTGGTTCAGCGTATCGATATAGACTTCGCGGCCGGAGGTTTCGGCAAGTCTTGACGACCCGCGCATGTCGCCCATGACCAGTGCCGCCCGGATTGTATCACCCTCGCCGCGCTTGATCTGGCCGTCGAGCACGCGCCTGCCGGCGTCGCCGCCGAGATAAGTGGTCATCATGTTGTCGGCAAGCTTGGTGAGCACCGCCATCTTGGTTGCGATAGCGAGATGGTTCTGGATGCGCAGCAGCGCCGAAATCATGCTGTCGCTGAAGCCTGCAGCACTGTCGGTGGACCAAGACCCGATCATGCCCTGACTGGTGTTGCCGCTGAAGGGATGGACGAAAGCCATGTAATCGGTGACGCCCATCAGCTTGAGGTCATCGAAAACAGGAAATTCCGACGGCACCGACGGGTCGAGCCGGCGCCGCAGATGGTCGAGCTTGTGGCTGAGCAGATGGTAGTATGGGCTGGTCAGGAATCTGTCGGAATGAACGCCGTTCTCCTTGCGGAAGCCTTCCACTTCCAGGCCCTGGCCGCGGAGCCAGGTGAAGCCGAGCGCGTCATAAAGCGGATGAAGCATCGAAAAGCTCAAATGCACCCGCTTCAACGGCAGGCCGGCAGCAGCCAGCCGTTCACAAAAGCCCCTTACCAATGTTTCCAGGTCGTCGCCCGCCAACGCCGATTGGGTCAGCCAATCGGCAACCTTATCCATGAGAATGGCAGAAATTTCTGCTTGCGCTGTGCTCATGCTATCTCGAAATCTCCTTGCACAAATTCGCCGGCTCGGACGCCGTCAGGCCTTCACCACCGTCTCTCGGGCTAGCCCGAGGCGGCCAAAAATATTGCGTGTGTCGACGATCAGTAGAGCGTGATCCGCGATCGCCTGATAGTCGATCGCGTCGTGGTCGGTTGCAACGACGACAGCGTCGAAATCCTTCAAGGCCACCTCGGTCAATTCGACCGAGCGACGCCCCTTGATCGCCATATGCTCCCGTGTGGCCGGGATTTCGGTAACATGCGGATCGTGGAATTCCGCCTTGCCGCCCCATTCCTCGATGAGTTCAATGAGCCGCAATGAGGGGCTTTCGCGGATGTCGGGCACATTCTTCTTATAGGCGAGCCCGATGATGAGAATGCGCGAGCGGCTGAGCGCCTTGCCGCAGCGCCGGTCCAGCGCCTTCGCCAATTCATCGACCACATGACGCGGCATGGCCGTGTTGATCTCTGCCGCCAGCTCGATGAAGCGGGTCGGCAGTTCGTATTCGCGAGCCTTCCACGTCAGGTAGAAGGGATCGATCGGAACGCAGTGCCCGCCAAGTCCAGGGCCAGGATAGAAAGGCATGTAGCCGAAGGGCTTGGTCTTTGCCGCCTCGATCACCTCCCAGATGTCGATTCCCATCGCACCGAGCACGATCTTCAACTCGTTGACGAGGGCTATGTTGACCGAGCGGAAGATGTTTTCCGTCAGCTTGACCGCCTCGGCGGTCGCCGTGGTGGAAACCGGAACGACGGTCTTGACCACGCCATGGTAGAAAGCCTGCACGAGCGTCGCCGCTTCAATGCCGTCACCTGCCACGACCTTGGGGATCGTCGCGACTTCAAAGCTGCGGTTGCCGGGATCCTCGCGTTCGGGCGAGAAGCCGAGGAAGAAGTCTATCCTCGACTGCAAGCCGATTTTTTCCAGGATGGGCTTGATCACGTCGTCGGTGGTGCCGGGATAGGTGGTCGATTCCAGCACGATCAGCTGGCCGAGACGCAGATGCTTCGCGATGGTGCCTGCGGTGTTCCTGACAAAGGAGAGATCCGGCTCGCGGTGTTTCGTCAGTGGTGTCGGAACGCAGATGATGATGACATCGCAGACGGCCAGTTCGGCAAAATCCGCAGTGGCGCGGAACCGTCCGCTCGCCACCTGGCCGGCAAGGGCTGTCGACGTCACCGCCTCGATGTAGGATTGTCCGTTGTTCAGGCTCTCGACCTTTTGGGCTTCGATGTCGAAGCCGCAAACAGGGAAGCCGGCGCGTGCGATCGCAACCGCCAGGGGCAACCCGACATAGCCCAGTCCGATCACGCCGACTTGCGCGGCACGCGTCGAAATCCGGTTCAGAAGACGGTCATATGTCGATCGTGAGGCGTCCAAAAATCTGCTTCCCGTCAATTCGGACAGGCCGTCCGCTTCCATGGTGAGGCTCACCGCTCACAAGAGCCCCGAGGCATATTGCGGAAAATCGATGTCCGCAAGCCGTCAGACCGGCACCTTCGCCTTAAGGCTTGTGGCAGCCATCGCATAGCCGCCGGCGGCGCCATCGATGAAATGAACGTGATCGCGCTGCAGCGGCGATGCGACGAGGCATGTCATCAAGGCCGATTTCTGGCGGTGCAGGCCATAGTTGCAGATGCCCGCCTCTTCCGCCTGTTTCAGCCGGTTCTCGATCCGTTGCAACACATCCGCGTCAACGTCGATGGTCATCTTTAAGCCATCGTCGAACTTCCGGAAATCCGAATTGCTGGCCACTTCGCGTTTATAGATCTTCGGATCGAATCTGCCGATCGTCCAGCCATATCTATCCGTAACAGCCGTAAGCGTCATCAGGAACACTATCCACAGCTTCGACAGCCACCGCCGTCCTGCCGGCGCCGTGGCCCGCGCCTCGATATCGAGGCCGGCGGGCAGCAAACTGTAGTCCGGCCCGTTCACCGGCACCGGGTGGCCATCGCGTTCCTGCCTGCTGGCAAGGGCGATGATGTCGGAAACCAGAAACTGAAAACCGCGCAAGTCGCGCGACGCCCCCGGTATGGCGATGATCGAGACGATTTCGCCATGCCGGGCTTCGATCGGGTTCCAGCGGCACGAGAGGCCGGTCAGGTCCGGCCGCGCGCCGGCCGGCGCAGGATCGATGCGGTAGCGCCCCGCTTTCATCTCGGCTTCCGCCCAACTGCCGCCACCTCCGGCGAACATGGCATAGAAGACCGCATCGGAGGCCTGGAACCTCGCCACGCGAACGTCGAGGCCTTGCGCTCTTATATCCTTTATCGGCACGATTGCGGCACGCAAGGTCAGATCCAGTTCGTCCGCCACCCATCTCTGGACAGCCGCCAGCGCGTTGCGGGTGATCTCCAGCGCCGAGCCGGGAAACGCCACGAGCGCGCCGTCGCCGCCGAAGACAAAGGGAAGATCTTGCCTACCCAGCGCATTGAGCAGCGCCGAAATGACGCTGGCACCGGCCATATTGACGGTTTTATAGCGCCCCGCCTCGATCGCCTTGGTCGAGCCGACGATGTCTGCGGTGGCCAGCGCCCAGCCATCGGGGAGAGGCCGATAGTTATCGATATCGGCAACGCTTTCAAACTTTGCGAAGACCGGCAGAGAAGCAACAAACGGATCGGACGCGGCAGCTGTTTCCATGAGCATCAGATAGCACATTCCAGTGCTTGAGGGTGAAGTCGATCATGCTTCGAAATTGACTTGCGCAGGCTTTCCGATGATAGGGTCCGGGGATGCGAATTGCCTTCTATGCGCCGCTGAAGTCGCCCAATCATCCCGTTGCCTCCGGCGACCGCCAGATGGCACGGATGCTGGTCAAGGCGCTGGAGCATGGAGGACATAGCGTCGAACTGGCATCCGAATTGCGCTTCTATCTACGCGAACCGGATTCGAAAAGTTTCGATGCGCTCAAGATCGAGGCCCGGGAGGAAGCCGCGCGGCTGGCAAGGCTTTGGGATCGTGACGGCAAGCCCGATCTGTGGTTCACCTATCATCCCTATTACAAGGCGCCCGACCTGATCGGGCCCGAACTGGCGTTGGCCTTTGGTGTCCCCTATGTGACAACGGAAGCCTCCTATTCGAGGCGGCGCAACACCGGTTTGTGGGCCGATACGCAAGCGTTGGTGGCGCGAGCCGTCGAACAGGCGGCGCTGAACATCTGCTTCACGCAAAGGGATCGTCAGGGACTGGCAGATGCGGTACCCGACGCCGCTTTCGGCATGCTTTCGCCCTTCATCGACACATCGCTATTCCGGGAAACGCCGGCACGAGGTTGTCCGACGCGCCTCGTTACCGTCGCCATGATGCGCCCGGGCGACAAACTCGAAAGCTATCGCATGCTGGCGCAGGCGCTCGGTTCGATCGGTCACCTGCCCTGGACCATGTCGGTCGTCGGGGACGGACCTGCCCGCGAGGAGATCAAAGCGCAATTCGCCGGCTTGCCCGCCGAGCGTATCGAATGGCTTGGCGCGATTGAGCCAGCCGCCGTGCCGGATGTCCTCTACAGTGGGGGAATTTACGTCTGGCCGGGTTTCGGCGAGGCCTATGGCGTTGCCTATCTTGAAGCACAGGCCGCCGGCCTTCCGGTTGTGGCTCAGGACGTCGCCGGCGTGCCGGAGGTCGTCCGGAATGGCCAGGCCGGGTTTCTCACCCCGCCGGACGATGTGGCGGCGTTCGCTTCTGCCATTGAAAGGCTTCTGGCCCGTAACGACGAAAGATCCATCATGGCCGCAGAAGCCAGACGTTTCATCCTCGAAGAACGTTCTCTCGGTGCTGCAGCGGCGCGTCTGGCCGAACTTCTTGCGAAGATCCCGGTCTCATGACATCCGATCAAATCTGGCAACCCTTGGTGGAGGAACTGGCGAGCCGGCAACGGGCGGACCGTAAGGCAGAGTTCTGGCTGCGCGACGATGACGCCGTGGATCCGACGCCTGCGCTTGATCGGTTGCTCGACCTCACCGGTGAATTCGCGGTTCCGGTGACTCTGGCCGTCATTCCCGCCCTGACTGACGAGAAGCTTGTCGTTCGGCTTGACGAGGCGCCGCATGCCACGGTCGCCATCCATGGCTGGGCGCACCGAAATCATGCGCCCGAGGGCCAGAAGAAGCAGGAGCTCGGCGCGCATCGGCCACGCGAGGCGGTGCTCGATGATCTGGCTCGCGGGCTGGCGCACATAACCGGCCTGCACGGCGCACGTGCCGTTCCGATGCTGGTGCCACCCTGGAACAGGATCGACGCCGGCTTGGTATCCGACCTTGGATCGATAGGGTTTTCGGCATTGTCGGTCTATGGGCCGCCAAGGCCGGCTTCACTTGCGGTCATCAACAGCAATGTCGACATCATGGATTGGCATGGCACGCGCGGCTGCCGCGATCATGGCCTATTGGTTCAGGCTATCATTGCGCAATTGCAGCATGCATTCGATGGGGGCGAACCGGTGGGCCTGCTCACCCACCATCTCGTACATGATGAATCGGCCTGGCTCTTCCTCGAACGGCTGTTCACAGTCACCGCACAGACTGAAGCCTGCGCATGGCTTCCGATCAGGACATTGATCGGGCGCAGCGCCGGTAGAACAATTCCAGGAAGGTATGAACGGTTTCCGTCCGGAATTGCGTCAAAACAAAGAGATAGAGGAAAATAGCTCAGCGCTTTTTGCGCAATGAGACTGGAAGTTTGAGCGTCTGGCCATCCCGCGCGACAAAAGCGCCGGTAAACCTGTCCTTGGCCAGTTTCTGGATCTTGTCCAGTTCCTTGTCGGTGCGTGTCGGATCGTGGTGAAACAGTGCAAGCCTCCGCGCACCGGCCGCCTCACAGAGCTTGACGCCCTGTTGCCAAGTCGAGTGCCCGTAACCGCGGCGGCGTTCCATTTCCTCCTCGGTGTAGGTGCAATCGTAAATGACGAGGTCGGCATCTTCGATCAGGCCGAGCACCGCCTGATCGAGTTTGTCCGGCTCGTGCTCAGTGTCTGTGATCACCGCCACGACGCCGCCGCCCCATTCGACCCGGTAGCCTATGCAGCCGCCCGGATGCATAAGACTGCCGGTTCGGACCACCACCCCTTCGCGCGGGCGAAGCACGTCTCCAGATACGAAATCGCGATAGTCGAGGCTTGCCTTGCAGGCCTCCAGTTTCACCGGAAACCACGGCGGCCGCATGAACTCATCGACCATCTGCCGGGTCGTCATGTGTCCTGCAAGATGCCCGGACCAAAGCGTAACCTTGGCGCCCCGGTCATAGATCGGCGCAAAAGACGGCAGCCCGATGATGTGATCGTAATGGCAATGGGTGAAAAGCAGGTCGAAATCGGTCACGCCCAACGCCTGAAGCGCCGCGCCGGCAGGCCGTAGGCCAGAGCCTGCGTCGAACAGAAGCGTATGCTTACCGCATCGCATCTCGACACAGATTGAGTTGCCGCCATAGCGAGAGAATTCTGGCCCTGATACCGAAATGCTGCCGCGGACACCCCAAAACCTGACCAGGAAAACGTTGTCGTCCATGCTACCCCTTCGCCCATCATATCCAAACAACTGCTGCTAGGCGAGACAGGCTTTCTCCGGGTGATCTTCTCAGCGAGAGGACAGTGCCGTCACGACGGCGAGGATCGAGCGCACGTCCTTCGTTATTTGGCGCTTCGTGCGTCGATCAGATCCGCGGTCGTATGGCTTAGGCGATCGGCAAGAACCCGCAATATCTCGATGGTCATTTCCGGGAACTCCCTCATAAGCCTCAGGAAATGATCCTTGCGGATTCTCAGGGCTTCCAGCGGACTTGCCGCTCTGACGGTGGCAGTGCGGGAGCTGTTGCACAATATGGCGATCTCGCCAACGATCGAATTTGGCTCCAGTTCGGCAACTTTTATCGGTCCGCTGTCGGAATCGACAAGAATATCCGCCCTGCCTGAAAGGATGACATAGGCGGCGTCTCCCTCGTCGCCCTGCCGGAAAAGGATCTGGCCGGCGCTGTAGCTCACACGATCGGATGTGAACGCAAGCAGCTTGAGCTTTGTCGGCTCGATGGCAGAGAACAAGGGAACGCGTTGCAGCATTCCAACTTCATCCTTGAGCAGCATTGTCGCAAACCTTCCAAAATTCGCGTTTGCCAGACTAGAGCAACGGACGCCCAGATGGAATCAATTCTCTTTCCGGGATGGCGAGACAAACCACGCGAAAGGTGGCGAGCCCGATGTCCGGCACCGGCAGAATGATCCCATCTGAATGTCCGTTGCTCTATGACAACAGTTCCTTGAAGATACCGTTCCCTGCCAAAAGTGTCTCGTGTGTTCCGTCTTCCGCCAATTGACCCGAGTCGAAGACGATAACGCGATCGAACATCATCGCCATTGCCGGATTCGTCACGACCCACACAATTGCCGGCGAATGGCCGTCGCGCCTGGCTTCCTCGAGCACATTTCGCAGCACCTTATCCTGCATGCGCTGGTCGAGCGCCGACAGCGGCCGGTTGAGAATGAGAAAATCGGGACGCTTGAGCAAGGCCCGGGCAACATCGAGCTTCTGTCGCTGTCCACCGGTCAGCCGCCTGCCGCCGGAGCCGACGTTGAAGTCCAGGCCGACATCCAGAAGTTCGCCATAAAGCCCCAGTTCGTCAAGAATGTCATAGACGATGGAGCGTATGCGGTCGGGCGCGTCGGGATGATTGTTGCCCACACGCCCGAACAGGACATTATCCATGACGGTGGCCGCGGCAATGTATTTGGCAGGATCATACCGTTCGACCGCATTGTGCAGCTCGGGCGGCAGGTCTTCATAGAACCGGTTGCGTGCAGCGACGATCTTGCTCATCAGCTCGTCGCTCAGCAGGCCGAAGCGGTGCCGGGGCTCGATGTAGGCAAAGCTCAAGGTGACGATCATGGCGCGATCGTTCTCCGAAACCGCCTCGTAGGGACGGTTCTTGAGCCGTTGCAGCAAGGTTTCGTAGGCGGGTATCTCCTCCGCGCTCATGAAGGCGAGCTGCTGGAAGAACTGGTGATCGGGCGGCAGGTCGGCAAACAGCTCGATCGCCTGTTTGGCGATCTCCAAGCCCATTTCGTAGAGCGTGCGGTCGAGGCCGGCTTGCCTCAGCACGGAAGCAAAATAGGGATTGGCCGCCAGGGCCCTGTCGGCCAGTTCGGGGCCGGCGGCAGCGCCGAAGAGCAGGTTTTGGCCGATCGTTGCTTCCTTGTTGTAGGCGCCCGGTTCGAAAGGAACCACCAATCCGCTCAGCCCCTCTTGTTCCAGCCGGGTCCGCAGCGCCGCACGCAGTTCGACGATCCGCCTGGCAAGCTCCGTGTGACGCGTGAGGTCGGCCGAAGAGCGCAAGCCGAGATCCAGAATGTCACGCGACAGAACAACCGCGTCGAGCACCCGGCGCACGGCTTCAAAGAGGTCGTGCGGGCCGGTAGCGCCAGCGGAAGCATAGTTGATCCAGTCGCTGTGGATATCAAGATCCGGATTGCCCGACCGGCGCGCCTCGTGAATGTTCCAGCGGTGCTGATCTGCCGCAGCACCGTCATAAGGCACCGATGTCAGCGGCGCATGCTTCAACCCGTAGAGCAGGTTGTCGCGGAGGCTTGCCTGGAACAGGAAAACATCCGACGAGGCATACGACATCCGCCGGCCGGTTACTGCTTCGGGGAGTTCAAGCAGGTCGTCGGTGCCCGAAGCGACCCTTCCGCTGTCCGGCCAGTTCAGCCTCGCGAAGGCTTCTGCAAGCGCCTCCGCTCCACCTGTTGCGGTACTGACCAGTGCCACCGCCTCACCCGGCTTGACCTGGAGGGAGATACGGTTGAGGAGCATTGCACCGCCATCGTCTGCTATGGACAGATTGATCGCCGACAGCGGCTTGGTCATCGGATCGGGATCGTCGATCGTCAATGCCCCGATTTTCGGCGCGATGAGACCTTCCACGGTGAACTGTTCAACGACCTGTTGATATTTGACCTGGACATCCTGCCGATCCTGATCCCAGTCGATCAGTTCCTTCATCGGTCCGGGCAGGTCCTTGTAGGCGCCGATCACGGCCACGAGCTGGCCGACGTCCAGCCGCCCCTGGAGGACCAGATACCCGCCGATCATGTAGAACAAAAAGGGCGTGAGCTGCGCGAGAAAATTGTTGAGGAACTTCACCATGAATTTCCATTGGTAAAGATCGAAGCGGATCTTGAAGATGAGCCCGAGCCGGGCAGCTATGTCGGCGCGCTCGTAGTTTGATGTATCGTGGACGTGAACCGCGCCGATGCCGTCGACGATTTCGCCAACCCGGCCCGAAAGCGCGCGCGCCGTCAACTGCCGTTGGCGCCCGAGCACGATCAGCCGCCGCCGCATTCGCGGGATGAGCACGATCTGGATCGCCACGATCACGACCGCTATCATTCCGAGCCAGACGTTCTGGATCATGATGAACAGCATGGCCGTCAGCGCTTGGCCGCCGAGCAGTACCGGCTGCAGGAAGGCGTCGCCGATGAAGCCGCCCAGCGGCTCCACCTCGTCCTTCACCATGGTCGCCACTTCGGCGGATTTCACCCGCTTGAAGTAAACCGGCGGAAAACGCAGCACACGGTCGACCAGATCGAAGCGGATACGCCGCAGCATGCGTTCGCCGAGGCGGCCCTTGTAGGTGTTGATGTAGAATTTGAACAGGCCGTTGATGACGACTAGCAAGAGGAACACAAGGCTCAGGGCAAACAGGGTCTCCTCGCGGTCGAGCTGAAAACCGGAGAAGAACTGGACCTCTCCAATGAACGGCAGGTTGTAGTGTAGCCTCATGAATGGCTGGGTCGCGCCCGGTTGCTCGAAGCCGCGACCTTGGATCGGTCCGTTGACGATCAGCTTCGGCAGGTCGAAGGACATGAAATACGGGATCATCGAAAGCACGACGATCATCAATATCCAGAGCTGCTGCTTCTTGGTGTGCGTCCAGATATAGCGGGCTAGGCTGGCTTCCATATGCGACTGTGGACCCTTCAGTTGGAAGGATGCAGGATGTAAAAGCACCTGCTGGCGAATGGCGTATCGGCAATTTCTTCATCGCCAACGACAAGCTCGAAGCTGCTGTGCACGGACATTGTCCTGCGCTCAACGATGCAAGGAACCTGCGAGGCGGCGCGATCCAGTTCCGGCGCATGGTCGATGGCAACGACATGGGCATTGTTGATCGGCGAAGAAAGCAGCTGGCCAAACGGTCCGCGGCTTTCGTAGGGCTTTGGCGAACAGCCGAGCAGCACGAGGCCGCAGCTGCGCGGCTGGTGCTGGCGGATGGACGCCGATGATCCGGACAGATGCAACAGGCTCTCTCCGGCACCGGGCAATAGCCAAGCGGCTTGCAGCATGATCACGTCCGCGGAATCAAACAGTCTTGCGGGAGGCAAGATTGCGTTGTGTCGCCCAAAATCCCAACATACAAGACGAATTATGATGGATGTCACGCAACCACGCAATGCCATGGACTGGCACGAGCAAGCCTTGGACCTCACGCGGGGAATTGCTGCTTATGTCAACTGCCCTCTCGTGGCAGGGCTGGCGCGCGTCGTCGCCAAGCATCCGAAGGCCGATATCGCCAACGCCTTCAACCACAAGCAGGTCGCCTGCAAGATGTGGGCGCTCGATAGGCTGTTCGAAAGCGGCGGCGGCCGCTTCGGGCGCATATGGGTTCTGGGTGGATGGTACGGCGTATTGCCGGCAATGCTTTTCAACGACGCCCGCTTCGACATCGCGGCGGTCGATAGCATCGACATCGACCCCGAAGTCGCGCCGGTCGCCCGGACCCTCAACCGGGAAGCCGGCGACCGGTTCCGGGCGCTGACGGCAGATATGTACGCACTCGACTATGCGGCCGGGCGGCCCGATCTGATAGTCAATACGAGCTGCGAACACATAGCCGATCTGCGCGCCTGGCTTGCTCTGCTTCCGCCGGGCACGAATGTACTGCTGCAATCGAACGATTATTTCAGCGAGCCGACGCACATCAACTGCGTGGCTTCGCTTGCAGCCTTCGAGGAAATGGCGGCGCTACGGGAGGTGCGGTTCTCCGGCGAACTGCCGACAAAAAATTATACGCGCTTCATGCTGATTGGAACTGTTTAATGCATTTCGCCCAAAAGCGCGTAGCGGTTTTGGGACAACGACACGCATAAAACAGGACTTGAAGCGCGTCGCACGAATCTCACCAGACGCGACGCGCGTTAGAGCATTTGCAGGAAAGTGTGGAAACGGCTTTCCGTCCGGAATTGCGTCAAAACAAAGAGACAGAGCGGTTCTGCGTGAAACGATGAACCGCTCTAGGATCTATCGTCTGTTCAATCATGAACTTTTCCGAAACCGGGCCCCACATTTAGGGACCATGTTCGATGCCGCTCGCGCAGGATTTGCGCGGAGCGACGCGCGCCTTCCAGATCGAGACGATGCGCGGATGGCGTCGGTTCCACAAGCGCTTGTTCGATCGCTTGCGCCAAACCTTCAGGCGTCAGATCCTTTTCCATCAGCACCGTTGCAAGACCGAGTTCTTCGAGCATCAGGGCGCGAACCGTCTGTTCGGTTTCCCCGCCGGCTGCAAATGGGACGAGCAGGGAGCGACAACCCGCGCGCAGGACATCGCAGACCGTGTTGTAACCCGCCTGCGAGACTGACAGGCGGGCGCCGGTCAGCAGGCTGGCGAAATCCTCGCGGAACCGGAAGATGGACAGGCCCGGCGTGGCATCGCGTGCGATCGCGTCAAACTCGTCTTTCGGCAGGTTTGGGCCGGTGATCAAACACCATTTCCAAGCGTTGTTGGCATTCCGCGCCGCTGCGATGGTGGATCTGACAAGGCTCTTTCCGGCAGCCCCGCCGCCAACCGACACCAGAACGTCGAAGCGCTCGGAGGCCGCGGGCGATGGCGGCGCGGCAACGAGCCCCGTGTAGGTGACCTCGGCCCTGATCGCCCCAGCCAGTGGAAATGTCTTGTCGATGGTTGCGAAAGCCGGATCGCCATGGACCATAACAAGATCGAAATGCCTGTTGATGAGATCGACCGTTTCCTCGTTTCGGCCCAGCTTGACGCGCTCCTGGAGGATATCACGGACGGACGTCGCCAGCAGCGGTCTGGGCGACGTCGCGTCGATGGCTTCGATCAGCGGCAAGAGTTCGAAACGCATCTGCCGGCGTCCAAATGGAAACGCCTCGACAATGACGATATCAGGCCTGCAATCCCGGAATGCCTGCAGCAGCATCTCTGAACGCCATTTCTTGAAATCATCGTCGATCGGGTTGCCTTGCAGGTCGACAAGTCCCGAAAATCCTTCATCACCGGAGGTGACAGGTGGCAGGGTTACAGATTGTACACCCAGTCCCGGAAACCCGGCGATCGGCGCTCCGCCGGTCACGACGGTAACGTCAAACCCGTCATCGACCAGAGCCGCCGCAATGCGGCTGGCGCGCGCGAGATGGCCGATGCCGAGCAGGTGCTGGACATAGAAGAAAGCGCGCAGCCGCTTCATTCGGCGGCCCGCCACTCCCGCTCGAACAGTTCCTTGAGCTGTCCAATGCTTGCCATATGATCGAAATTGCCGCGCACGCGCCGCTCTGCGGCGTCGCCGAGGCGGTCGCGGAGCACGGGATCACGGATCAGGCGCTCCAGCGCCTGTGCCAGGGCAATCGGGTTTTCCGTCGGAACCAGCAACCCGGTTTCATCCGGCGATAAAAGCTCCGGCACGCTGGAAATATCGGTCGACACGCAGGCAAGCCGCTGGCTAGCCGCCTCCACCAGAACGTTCGGCAGACCGTCGCGGTCGCCATTTGCGGTGATCCTGCAGGCCAGGGCGAAGATGTCGGCGCGGCGGTAGCGCTCAAGCACCTCCTCCTGCGCAAGCGCGCCTTTCCAAGAGACGCGACCATCCAGGCCGAGCTTTTGCGCCAGCGCCTTGAACCGTTCCAGTTCTTCGCCGCCGCCGATATGCTCGAAACGCCACGCCAAATCGCCGGGCAACAGGGCAAGGGCCTCCAGCAACGTATCGTAACCTTTCTTTTCAACGGCGCGCCCGACACTCAGAACGACAACCGGTTCGTCCGGAGCCGAGCCGTCATGCTGCTTTCGCGCCTCGCCGAAACTGCCGAAGCGATCAAGGTCGAGCCCATGATAGCTCAGATGCACAGACGAGTTGCCGTTAGCGAGTTTTTTCAGACGATCGAAGCCGGTTTTCGTGCAAGTGACCGTCCAGCGCGCCGAGGAAAGCTTGCCGGCCAGATCCCAGTCCGCCGAAGTCCAGATGTCCTTGGCATGGGCCGAGCAGGTCCAGGGCAGGCCACGAAGCTGGCTGGCATAGCGCGTCACCGATGCAGGCGTGTGCGCGAAATGTGCATGCAGCCAGCCCGCGTTTTCCGGCCATTCGGCCGCCAGCACGAGCGCTTGCCCGAAGCGGCGCGCGCGATTGCGCGTAAAGTCGCGGGGCATATCGGCAGCCAGCGATCCGAGCGCGCGCCAGAAGCCCGGACGCAGCAGACAGGCAAACAGCGAGCGAAGCACGCGCAGCGGCTCTTCATGCAGATATTCCGGCAGATAATGGACGGGCGCTTTGATCTCGTCATGCACGGGGTGGCGTTTTTCGTCGGTCGGCCGCCTGAGCGCGACGAGTATCAGGTCGAACCCCGCACGCTCAAGACCGAGCAGTTCCTGCGCGATGAAGGTTTCGGACAGCCGCGGATAACCCTTCAGAACCACGACGATCTTGCGATGTTGCAACTCAGGTCATTCCTTCAATGACCGAAAGGTGATGGCCGGCCCGCCGGTCGAGCAGTTCCGCGACGATTTCGGAAATATGAGGCAGCCCCTCCAGCGTCAGATGCGGATTGCTCTGCGATGGGCGGGGCCGGTCCGGCAGCACCTTCAATGCATCAGCAAACCGCCGGGAATCCTCGGCTTCTTCCGGCAAAAGCATCTCGATGAGGCCGAGTTCGGCTGCGCGCCGTGCGCGGATCAGTTGTTCCTGGCGGGGCTCGACGCGCGGCACGATCAGCGCCGGCTTGTCGAAAGACAGTATCTCGCAATAGGTGTTGTAGCCGCCCATCGCCACTACCGCCTTGGCGCCGGCAATCAGGTCTTCCATGCGGTTGTCGAACTCGATGATCTTGATGTAGGGGATCTTGGACCCCTTCTTGAGCAGCTTGTTGCGCTTGCGCGCCGGCATGTAAGGCCCAAGCACGATCAGGGCTCTATGCTGCAATTGCGGATCCTGCTGATAGGCATCAATGACGTCGTGGATCAGATCGGCGCCGTCACCGCCGCCACCGGTAGTAATGAGGATATAATCGCCCTCGGGCCGGTGGCCGGGCAACTCGTTCCGCTGCAGGCTCCGTTGCAGGAAACCGACGAACCTCATCTTTGCCCTGACAGCCGGGGGCACATCCAAGCCGGTCAACGGATCGTAGAAATCCGGCGGACCATAGGCCCAGACCTTGTCGTAGAAGACGCCTATCTTGCGCATCACGTCTCTGCGTGCCCACTCTGCTTCGAGCAGATGCGGCGCATCCATCACCTCGCGCAGGCCAAGCACCAGCGTGGTGCCCCGCGTCTTGAGGTAGGACAGCGTGTCCTCAATCTCACCGCGCAGGCCGAGCGGTTCCTTGTCGACGATGAAGATATCCGGCCGGAAGGTCTCAGCTGTATGGCGGATGATCGACTGGCGCATCCTTAGCGTCTCATGCAGATCGATGTCCTTTTCCAGCGAGGTGTATTCGCCGTTGCGCAGCTTGATGACGCTGGGGATCTTCACGAAGTCGACACGGGCGCGGTAGTCGAAGGCGCCAGCGATAGTCGCACCCGAAATGATAAGCACCTGAAGTCCGCGGAAATCCTCGACCAGCGAATGCGCGATAGTCCGGCAGCGCTGCAAATGGCCGAGCCCGAACGTGTCGTGGCTGTACATGAGAATTCGAGCGTTTTCTGCGTGCTGGGTCATTGTTGAACGTCTCTTAGAATTCTCGCCTTGAGGACCGTGAGCGACCCGCAGGGTTCGAAACCATCCTCGCGGGTCTACCGACCTGTTCTGAAACATGAGGGCGCAATTTTCAATTCGTATTACAAAGAGGGTCCATATGCTGAAACCAGGAAGCTACGTCTGCTCAGCGGCCTGCTTGCCACGTGGTCCAGAAGAACCTGCATCATTTCGCTGGTATTGACCATCTCGGATTCTCGGCGGCCTTGACCGCTACGATCAACGTGGAAACTCCAGAATGGAATAAGGTATGGGCTGGGTACTTCACTTCGAGCGTCTAAGCCAAGCTCCTAAACCATGATGTGCCTTGGCGGTGGGAAGCCGGAGCGTTGACGGAGTAGGGGACACGTTCGAACCGCCTAGATCTCGACTCTCAGACCAGAATCTGGGGGTCAGGAGTTCGACTCTTTTCGGGCGAGCCAATTGAACTCACTAGCTTTTTGGATGCCATGGGCGCATGAACTCGCCGATTGCAGGCGTGTCAAAGCTGACCTGTTTGCCGCCAACGACAGCGCCGGCCTTCGGACCGGCATCCGAGTCTTCGATCCCTTTCCGGTTGTGCCGCGCAGGTAATATTCGGCTTCCATATATTCGAGATTGAGGGCGAACCGGAAAAAATGTCTTCGTCTTTGACCTCATCCTGCGCATAGGCCCGGGAAACCGGGGCAAGGCCGGTGGCCGAAGCGAGCGTTGCTCCCAGGCCAAACTGCAACGCGCGGCGGCGCGAAACACGAAATGCAGGCGTGACGCGGATCATGGCTTCCTCCCAAAAGCCCGCCGGCATCAAACATTTTGGCACCTCAAAAGCGCGCCTGCGCTCCCAACTTCACGAAATGTGGAATGTTCCTCAATCACCTTGAATGATCTCACCGATGGCCGAGCAGCTAGGTTTCCTCGACCCTAGCCTGATGTCAGCCGACGCACACTGCGCTGTAGCGGCGCCGGATCTGCCGGCAGCAAAAATCCCGCCGCTGCGGTCGTCCGAAGTACGCTGTCGATAAAATTCAGGACTTTTGCGTATCGATTTCGGACCAAGGTCCGTCTTGTAGAATACTGTATTTGAACAAAGCTAGGTAACAGCCGACTTTCGGATTCGAAAGTCCTGACGTTTTTCATCTGAAACCCATCCTGGCGGGAGGGCGACTCGAAGGAGGAACTATGAAAACGCGCACCTGTCTATTCGCGACTGTAGCCGCTCTCACCCTTGTCGCATCTCCGGTACTCGCTGCTCCCGGGGGCAATGGCAATGGCAACGGCAATGGCGGCAGCAACGGTAACGGCGGAAACTCGGCTGGGGCCGGCTCGCAGGGACACGGAGCCGCCACTTCCGCCGCGGCCAAGGACAAGTCGACGACCGGCGTTGCTCATGCAATGGCGGTCGTTGCCACGACACCGGCCTCACCGCAGGCTACGCTGGCCTTGCAGGCAGCGCTGGATAGGAAGGCCGCGAAAGACGCGGCAGACACTGCCGACGACACTTCCGACGAAACCGAGTAAGCATTCGAAACAGACCACTCGTCGCGTTGAAAGCCGTGGTTCGCCGCGGCTTTTTTCGTTTCCCGACGACGAACTCTCAAGGTGAACAGCGCTTCCAGAAAAAAGCTGCTCCACGGCGGCACTGAAGCTACGCTAAGGCCAAACGCCGCCGCATCGGCGTCGGATTCGAGTGCATTCGAGGAGATCCCATGACCGGCTTTGTCGACCGCGAGCGCGCAACTGACCTGATGCAGCGCGCCGGCATCGAGGCGCTGGTGCTTTGCGAGCCCGAGGCGTTCCAATATGCCACCGGTGCCTGGATCGGCCCGGCCGGCCTGTTCCGGCGGGCCGGCGCCGGTTTCGTCGTTATTCCCAAGCGAGGCGACCTGCCGATCGGCGTCGTGGTGGCGGATTTCCAGGCTGCCCGGCTCCGGGCGGCGATGGCCGGCGCCGTGCTGCGCACGCATGCGATCTGGATCGAATCGGCGTCGCTCGAGCCGGCGACGGCTGACCGGCCTGTTGCGCAGCGCATCGAGGCCGGCCTGGTTGGCCGCGCTCCCGGTTTTTCACGTCCGGCGACCTTTGAGCTTGCCCGCTCCGTCCGCGAGCTGAAAACGATCTTTACAGAATTCGGGCTGGAGCGTGCGACGCTCGGCATCGAGCTGGATTTCGTCTCGGCCAGCGATTTTTCCGCGCTGCAGGCGATGTTGCCGGGCACTGCCCTGGTCAACGGCTCACCGGTTCTCGACAGGCTGCGGGCAATCAAATCGCAGAGCGAGATCGACCTTCTGCAGCAGGGCATCGCCCTGTCGGAAGCCGGCCTGTCGCGGCTGCAGCAGCATGCGACGACCGGCATGCGTCAGTCTGAGCTGGTCGCGCTTTACCGGCAAGGCGTCGCGGATGCAGCCGCCGGGTCGTCGCAGCAAATCTCGACGGCGGAATACGTCACGCTGGGCGCTCGCCCAAAAGGCGCCGACGCCGTCGCCGCCGCCGGCGATCCGCTGAAGGCCGACATGGTGTGCAGCGTGAACGGCTATGCCTCGGATATGTCGCGGAATTTCACCTTCGGGCCGCCGTCGCCCGAACAGGCCGAATTGCATGCGATAGCCGAACGCGCCTTCGCCGACGGGCTTGTCGCGCTTATGCCCGGAAAGCCGTTAGCCGCCGTGCATCGCGCCGCCAGCGAAAGCCTGGCGCGCCAGGGCCTGCGTTCCTATCGCCGCGGCCATTTCGGCCACGGCGTCGGCAATTCCGTGTTTTCCGAGCAATGGCCGTTCATCTCGGCCGACAGCACTGTCGTGATCGAGGCCGGCATGGTGCTGGCATTCGAGATCCCGCTCTACATCGACGGTCTCGCCAGCTTCAATCTCGAGGACCAGTTCCTGATCACCGCCAACGGGCCGTCGCCGATGAACCGCCTGCCGAGGCGCCTGGATATTATCGCTTGAATCCAGCCGTTATTTGGCGCCGGCCACGCCCCTGCGGAAATCCGACGGCGACATGCCGGAAAGCTTGCGGAACGACTTGTTGAAGGCACTGAGCGAGCCGAAGCCCGATTCCATGGCGACGCGCAGCACATTGGCATCCTGATGCATCAGCAGCGCCTGCGCGTAGCTGAGGCGCAGCAAATTCACATATTCATTGAGCGTCATGCCGGTCGATTTCTTGAAGATGCTCATGGCGTATTTGGGATGGATATCGGCCGCCGCGGCGATGTCGACGCAATCGATTTCGTAGAGGAAATTCTCGGCGATGAAGTCGCACATGCGCCCGACATTGCGCAGCGATTGCTGATCGAAGGGACTGCCTATCTCCTGTTCGACCGGGGTTTCGGGCACCAGCCGGTAAGGCTCGAAGCGCACCCGCTCCAGCCGCAGCAAAAGCTCGTTGACGGCATGCTCGGCCTTGACCGGATCGCCGGAGCGGGCATAGCGATTCCAGCGCTCGAAATTGTGGTCGTCCGACCGGTCGGTGGCGTCGGTCACCAGCGTCGCGCCGGTCATCAGCCTGTTGCGGACATCTACGGGCAAATGCAGCCGGAAGAAATGCACCAGTGGCAGATGCGCGCCGGCGTAGATGGCATCGTCGGAGGCTTCGTCCATCTGGTGCGGCAGGCCGCCCCAGAACAGGCACATGTCGCCCGCAGAAAGCGAAAGCCCGTGCCCATCCATGCGGTAATGCACGGCGCCACGCACGATGAAATTCACCTCGACCTGGGCGTGCCAATGCGGCTTGAGCATCACCAGGGGCTGGGTGTGGAACATCTGCAGCAGCAGCGGCAGGCCCTCCACGCTGCTGGCGCCAGGCTGGTAAAACGGCCTTTCCGGCATCTTACTTTCCGCTCATTTCTTATTCCCTTTGTCGCGGACAAGGCTTTCCCGAGGCCTAGTCTAGCCACGCTCGCAAACAGAGAGCAACTGAAATGGGAGGATTTCAATGCGCATAAAATTGACCTGCGCCGCGCTCGCGCTTGCCTTGGGCTCCAGCCCGGCCTTTGCGCAGTCCGGTGAAATCACGATCTGGAGCTGGAATATCGCCGCTTCGTCGCTGAAGGCCACCATAGCGGGCTTCAATAAGCAGTATCCCGACATCAAGGTGACGGTCGAGGACCTTGGCAACCAGCCGACCTACGACAAATCAATCGCCGGCTGTGCCGCCGGCGGCGAGGGGCTGCCTGACATCGTTACGATCGAGAACGGCGAAGCCGAAAACTACTGGAGCCAGTTCCCGGATTGCTTCGTCGACCTGCATACGCTCGGCTACACCGCGGAAGACCAGGCAAAATTCCCCGACTTCAAGCGTACCGAGCTCGAGGTTGACGACAAGGCCTATGCGATGCCCTGGGATTCCGGTCCAGTGGCGATGTTCTACCGCCGCGACTTCTACGAGAAGGCTGGCGTCGATCCGTCCTCGATCAAGACCTGGGACGATTTCATCGCCGCCGCCAAGAAAATCCAGGCCGCCAATCCCGGCGTCACGATGACCAACGCCGATTTCAACGGCGATTCCGAATTCTTCCGCATGATCTCCAACGAGCAGGGTTGCGCCTACTTCTCCGCCGACGGGCAATCGATCACGGTCAACCAGCCCAAATGCGTCGATGCCATGACCAAGATCAAGGAGATGAAGGATGCCGGCATCATTTCCTCAGCCGACTGGAGCACCAAGATCACCAACAACACCGCCGGCAAGGTCGTCACGCAGATGTATGGCGGCTGGTATGAAGGCACCGTGCGCACCGAATCGCCCGATGGGGCAGGCAAATGGGGCGTCTATCTGATGCCGAGCCTGACCGCCGACGGTCCGCGCGCCGCCAATCTCGGCGGCTCCTCGCTCGCCATCACCTCGGTGTCGAAGAACAAGGAAGCCGCCTACGCCTATCTGAAATACACGCTTGCGACGAATGAGGGCCAGATCACCATGCTGAAAGGCTTCGGCCTGGTGCCGTCGCTGATCTCGGCGCTCAACGACCCTTATGTCTCCGAAGGCCTGCCCTATTGGGGTGGCCAAGCCGTGTGGAAGGACATACTCGGCACCTTGCCCAAGGTCGTCCCCAGCCGCGGCACGCCGTTCCAGAGCGACGCCGAAATCATCATCCGCGCGGTGCAGACCAAATATCTGGCCGGCGGCTATCCCGACGCCAAGGCAGCGCTCGACGATGCCGCAAGCCAGATCGCCGCGGCGACCGGCCTGCCGGTCAAGTCGTGATCTAGACGAGGCGGCTCCGAGCGCGCGGCTCCCCTTCTCCCCTTGTGGGAGAAGGTGTCGCCGAAGGCGACGGATGAGGGGTGCTCCAGCTTGGCGGCGGCGGCACTCCGGGCATCACCCCTCAACCGTCTCGGCGCTACGCGCCGATCCACCTTCTCCCACAAGGGGAGAAGGCAAGAACTTGAAAGCAGAAAGGAGGAAAACGATGCGCTACCAGAACGCCACGGCGTATCGCTTTCTCGCGCCGTATCTGCTGATTTTTTCGATCTTCTGGCTGTGGCCGATCATCGATTCCTTCCTGATCTCGTTCCAGGCGACGCGCACCGTGCCGTGGCGCTTCGCGCCGACCTTCAACTGGGGCCGGCTGATCGGCGATCCGGCCTTCTTCAATGCCTTGAAGAACACATTGCTGATCCTTGTCATCCAGGTGCCGGTGATGATTTCGCTGGCGATTGTGATGGCGGTGCTTTTGAATTCGCCACTGCTCAAGGCCCGTGGCCTGTTCCGCTTTGCCTTCTTCGCGCCGGTCGTGGTCGGCGAGGTCGCCTATTCGGCGGTTTTCCGGCTGATGTTCAATCTCGACTACGGCATCATCAACAAATTGCTGAACAGCATCGGCCTGCCCAGTGTCGACTGGTTTACCAACGTCACCCCGGCGATGGCGGTGATCATGATGGCGGTGACGTGGCGCTGGGCCGGCTACAACGCCATCATCCTGCTCGCCGGCCTGCAGTCGATTCCCGAGGATGTCTACGAGGCGGCGACCCTGGACCGGGTCAGCAAGGTCAAACAGTTCTTCTATATCACGCTGCCGCTGCTCAAGCCGATCATCGTGTTCTGCGCCGTGCTGTCGATCATCGGCACCATGCAGCTGTTCACCGAGCCCTTCCTGATCACCGAGCGTGGCGGGCCGGGCGGCGGCACCGAAACGCTCGGGCTGCTGCTTTACCGCCAGGGCTTCCGGTCGCTCAATTTCGGCTACGCTTCGGCCGTCGCCTACACCATGGCCGGGCTGGCGATTGCCATTTCGCTGGTGCAGATATGGCTGACGAGGGAACCGAAATGACCTCGCACTCAAGAGTCAGCCGTTCCCAGGCCAGATTGGGACGCAGCATCGCGCTGCATCTGTTCCTGACGCCGCTGGCGCTGGTCTGGCTGTTTCCGCTGTGGATGATGGTGGTTTTTTCGACGATGCCCGACAACGGCATCTTCAGCCCCGACATCGAGCTTTTGCCGCATGGCAATTTCCTCGACAATGTCAGCAATCTGCAGCGCGGCACCAATTTCATCGGCGCCATCGGCATCTCCGTCTCGGTGGCGGTGACCTATACCTTCCTGTCGGTGATGCTGACCTCGATGGCCGGCTGGGCGCTGGCGCGTTACAACTTCTTCGGCAAGGGCATGGTCGTCGCCATCATCTTCGGCACCATCACGCTGCCCTATGCGGTCGTGCTGATCCCGCAATTCATCATGGTGGCGCGCGACTTCAAGCTCGCCAACACTTGGGTGGCGCTGATCGTGCCGCCGCTGTTCAATTCGCTGGGCGTGCTCTTCATGCGGCAGAGTTTTTCGATGATGCCGCACGAGCTGTTCGACGCCGCCAAGGTCGAGGGCGTCAAGGAATGGCGGATATTCCTGTTCGTCGCACTGCCTCTGGCGCGGCCGATGCTGGCGGCGCTCGCCATCATCCTCTTCCTTGCCTCCTGGAACAACTATCTCTGGCCGCTGCTGATCAATTCCAAGCCGGGCGCAATGACCGCGCCCGTGGCGCTCGGCACGCTGATCGGTCTCACCAAGGTGTCCTGGGGCGGCATCATGGCGGGCGCGGTGATGCTGACGGCGCCAATGCTCGTCGTGTTCGTGCTTCTGCAGCGCCATTTCGTTGCCGGCATCGCCGCCGGCGCCATCAAGTAAGGATCAGCATGGCGGCAGTCACACTCAAAAACGTCATCAAGCGCTTCGGCGTCTTCGAGATCGTCCACGGCGCCAATATCGACATCGATGACGGCGAATTCGTCGTCTTCGTCGGCCCTTCCGGCTGCGGCAAGTCCACGCTGCTTCGGATGATCGCCGGGCTCGAGGACATCAGCGACGGCGAGATCGCCATTGGCGGCAAGGTGGTGAACGACGTCGAGGCAGCCGATCGCGGCATCGCCATGGTGTTCCAGTCCTACGCGCTCTATCCGCACATGACGGTCGAGCAGAATCTGAGCTTCGGCCTGAGAATGACCGGCAACGCCAAGGCAGATACCGAGCGGCGGGTGAAGCGGGCTTCCGAAATCCTGCGCATCGCCGAGCTGATGAAGCGGCGGCCGCGGCAATTGTCGGGCGGCCAGCGCCAGCGCGTCGCCATCGGCCGCGCCATCGTGCGTGAGCCGCAAGTGTTCCTGTTCGACGAACCGCTCAGCAATCTCGATGCCGAGCTCCGGGTGCAGATGCGCGTCGAGATATCGCGCCTTCATAAGGAACTCGGCGTTACCATGGTCTATGTGACGCACGACCAGACCGAGGCGATGACGCTGGCCGACAGGATCGTCGTGCTCAACGCCGGCAATATCGAGCAGATCGGCGCGCCGCTCGATCTCTACGACGACCCCGCCAACCGCTTCGTTGCCGGCTTCGTCGGCTCGCCGAAAATGAACTTCCTGGCGGCAAAAATGGTCGGGGCCGACAACGGTGCGGCGGTCGTCGAACTGGTCAATCATCGCGGCGCGCGACTGCGCAAGCCGCTTTCGGATGCCTTGCCTGCAACAGGCGGCGCTGTCGTGCTTGGCGTGCGGCCGGAGCATTTCTTCGACGCCGGCCAGGGCGACTGCGACCTTACCCTCAAGGCCGACGTCGCCGAGCACTTGGGATCGGTGAGCTATGTCTATGCCAATTCCGGTACCGGGGGCGGACGCGAGGAACTGATCATCGAGCGCGAGGCCTCGCGGCATCGCGCGAACGGCGACGACCTGGTGGTGTCGATCAAAGCCGACCGCTCGCTTCTCTTCGACGCCACCGGCGCACGCATTCGCTAACCCATCTTTCCTTTGTCCTATCGCGATTGCTCGCGGCCACCCCACGGAGATTTGACATGACGTCCAAACCAGAAAAAGTTCGCTGGGGCATTCTCGGGCCCGGCAACATCGCCAAGGCTTTTGCCGGGGGCGTCGCCCATTCGCGCACCGGCACATTGGTCGCCTTAGGGGCGCGCAATCCTGGCAAGGCGGGGCTCACCGAGGCTTTCCCCGGCGCCCGCATCCTGGACGGCTACGAGGCTTTGGTTGGCGATCCGGATGTCGACGCGATCTATATTTCGACGCCGCATCCGAGCCATGCCGAATGGGCGATAAAGGCGGCCGAGGCCGGAAAGCACGTGCTTTGCGAAAAGCCGCTTGGCCTGACCGCATTCGAAGCCGACGCCATGATCCATGCCGCGCGCAAGGCCGGCACCTTTCTCGGCGAAGCCTTCATGTACCGGCTGCATCCGCAGACGGCCAGGCTGGTCGAGCTGATCAGGGCCGGCGCGATCGGCGACATCAAGATGATCAAATCCAGCTTCGGCTTCGCCATGCCGGGCTTCATGCCGGAGCACCGTCTCTACGCCAAGGATCTCGCCGGCGGCGGCATTCTCGATGTCGGCGGCTATCCCGTCTCGATGGCGCGGCTGATTGCCGGCGCCGCGGCGGGAAAGCCCTTCGCCGAGCCGGACAAAGTCGTCGGCGCTGCGCATCTCGGCCAATCCGGCGTCGACGAATGGGCGTCGGCGCTGTTGCATTTTCCGGGCGGCATCGTCGCGGAAGTGTCCTGCAGCATCTCGCTCGCTCAGGACAATGTCTTGCGTATTCTCGGCAGCAAAGGCCGCATCGAGGTGGCGGATTTCTGGTATGCCGGCGGCCAGCAAGGCGGCACCGGCGAAATCCGCATCATCCGTCCGGGTGACACCGAGGTGGTCGAGGTCACGGAGGACGGCTGGCTGTACGCATTTGAGGTCGACGCCGCCGGCGAGGCCATTCTCGGCGGAAAGCAGGAGTTCGCCTGGCCCGGTATGGGCTGGGCCGACAGTCTCGGCAATCTGCGCGTGCTCGACAAATGGCGGGCCGCAATCGGGCTCGAATACGACATCGAGAAACCGGCAAAGCGCGTCAACACGATCTCCGGACGGAAGCTGCGCTCCGGCGGAACCGCCATCCCCAAGCGCAGCATTCCGGGCCTGCCGCGGCCGGCCTCGTGCCTGGCGCTCGGCTTCGAGGATTTCCGCACCTTTTCGTCGGGCGCCATTCTGCTCGATGCCTATTTCGAGGCCGGCGGCAATCTGTTCGACACCGCCTTCGTCTACGGTTCCGGCTATACCGAGACGCTGCTCGGCCAGTGGCTGAAGAACCGCGGCGTGCGCGAGCAGTCGGTGGTCATCGGCAAGGGCGCGCACTCGCCGCTCTGCTATCCCGACGTCATCGGCAAGCAGCTCACCCAGTCGCTCGAACGGCTGCAGACCGACCATATCGACGTCTATTTCATGCACCGCGACAATCCGGACGTGCCGGTCGACGAGTTCGTCGATGCGATGGATCGCGAGGTCAAGGCCGGCCGCATTCGCGGTCCGTTCGGCGGCTCGAACTGGACGATGGAACGCATGGACAAGGCGATTGCCTATGCCGAGCGCACCGGCAAGCAGAAGCCCGGCGCGCTTTCCAACAATTTCTCGCTGGCCGAAATGTTGGAGCCGATCTGGGCAGGCTGCGTCACCTCCTCCAGCGACGAATGGAAGGCCTGGCTCACCGCCCGGCAGATGCCGAATTTCGCCTGGTCGAGCCAGGGCCGCGGCTTCTTCACCGACCGCGCCGGCCGCGACCGGCGCGACAATGAGGAGCTGGTCCGGGTCTGGTACTCGGAGAAGAATTTCGGCCGTCGCGACCGTGCCATCGAGCTCGCCAGACGGCTGGGCAAGAGCCCGATCCACGTCGCGCTCGCCTATGTGCTGGCGCAGCCGTTTCCGTCCATCCCGCTGATCGGGCCGCGCACGCTCGACGAATTGGAAGACAGTCTCCAGGCGCTCGACATTTCGCTTTCGCCGGACGATCTTGCATGGCTGGATAGCGGTTCGGATCAGGCCCGCGCGCGCGCCTGACAGCAGGGGTAGTCGCTTCGGCCTACGCTGCGCCCTTACCTTCCGGACTGTTTGCGCTGCCCTCACCCTCTCCCGCAAAGAACCGGGAAAGGGTAAGAATGAGGGCAGCGCAAACGTCACTGGAAGTTAGGGAAAGACAGATGCTCGACATCGCACCGACGAAACAGGCGGCCACCTGGCTTGGTTCCTTTGCGCGAGCACTCGAGGCCGGCGACGTCGAGGCCGCAACCAATTTGTTCGTCGAGGACTGCTACTGGCGCGATCTCTTGACCTTCACCTGGAACATCAAGACGATGGAAGGCCGCGCCGCGATCCGCGACATGCTGGCGGCGACGCTGGCAACGACCAGGCCTGCCCAGTGGCAGCTCAGCGGCGAAGCCACTTCGGACGAGGGCACGATCGAAGCCTGGTTTTCTTTCGAGACGTCATCGGCGTGGGGCCAAGGCATCATGCGCCTCAGGGACGGCAAATGCCGGACACTGTTTACCGCGATGAGCGATCTCAAGGGGTTGGAGGAGCGCAAAGGCCCGGCGCGGCCGCTGGGCGTCCGCCACAAGGCGGATCCGGAACGCGAGACCTGGCTGGAGGCGAGGCGCCGCGAGGCGCGTGACCTCGGCGTTAGCCAACAGCCCTACTGCCTGGTTATCGGCGGCGGCCAGGGCGGCATCATGCTGGGGGCGCGGCTCAGGCAATTGGGCGTGCCGGCCATCGTCATCGAGAAGAACACCCAGGCCGGCGATTCCTGGCGCAATCGCTACCGCTCGCTCGTGCTGCACGACCCGGTCTGGTACGACCATCTGCCCTACATCCCGTTTCCCGAGAACTGGCCGGTGTTCACGCCCAAGGACAAGATGGGCGACTGGCTGGAGATGTATACGCGCGTCATGGAGCTCAACTATTGGACCTCCACGACATGCGTCAGCGCGTCCTATGACGAGACCGAAAAGGTCTGGACGGTCGAGCTCGACCGCGCCGGCGAGCGCATCACGCTAAAGCCGAAGCACATCGTCTTTGCAACCGGTGCTTATGGCCCGCCCAGGCGCATCGACCTGCCGGGCGCCGAGGTCTTCGACGGCGAAATCCTGCATTCCAGCCAGTATTCCAGCGGCGAAAAATTCCGCGGCAAGAAGGTCGCCGTCATCGGCGCGGCAAGTTCCGGCCATGACGTCAGCGTCGACCTCTGGGAGAGCGGCGTCGAGGTGACCATGGTCCAGCGCTCGCCGACGACGGTGGTCAAGTCGGACACGCTGATGGAGATCGGTTTCGAGATCTTTTCGGAAAAGGCGCTGGCCCGCGGCATCACCACCGAGAAAGCGGACATGATCGTCGCCTCGACGCCGTTCGCGCTGCTGCCGCAAGGCCAGCGGGCGCTTTACGACATCATCAAGGCGCGCGACGCGGCCTTCTACGATCGCTTGCGCGGCGCCGGCTTCGCCATCGATTTCGGCGACGACGAGACCGGGCTCCTGATGAAGGCCTACCGCACCGGCTCGGGCTTCTACATCGATGTCGGCGCTTGCGACCTGATCATCGACGGCGAGATCGGCATCCGCAGTGGCGTCGGGATCAAGTCGCTGACGCAGACAGGCATCCTCTTCGACGACGGCACCGAACTGGCGGCCGACGCAATCATCGCCTGCACCGGCTATCTCTCGATGAACCAAACCGTGGCGGCGATCGTCTCGCGCGAAGTCGCCGACAAGGTCGGCCCGTGCTGGGGGATTGGCTCGGGCGTGAAAGGCGACCCGGGTCCGTGGCAAGGCGAATTGCGCAACATGTGGAAGCCGACGGCACAGGAAGCGCTGTGGTTCCACGGCGGCAATCTGGCGCTGTCGCGCTTCTATTCGAAGTACGTCGCGCTGCAGATCAAGGCGCGCATGGAAGGCATTGCGACGCCGGTCTATGGAGCGCCGGGGCGGTGACGGCCAATCTCCCGCCTTGTGGGGGAGATGTCCGGCAGGACAGAGGGGGTCGCCGCGCGTCGAGCGCCAACCTCCATCCGTTGCAGGAAGACGAGCCCGGTCGAACCGACCCCCTCTGTCGCCTTCGGCGACATCTCCCCCTCAAGGCGGGAGATCACCCACGCTCGAAATGCCGGCTCACAACATCGACATGAGTGTCGTGCGCATGCGCTTCGAAGCGTTCGGTCTCGCCGAGATCGTCCACCGCCTCGTTCGGCCACCAGCTGCCGCCGACCACGATTCCGTCCGAGACCAGCCTTTGCTCGGCGACCAGCGAGGCGCCGACCGAATCGACAAAGGTGAAGCGGCCCGGACGCAGCCGCAGCACCGCGATGTCGCCGACCGCACCAACCGCAAGCCTGCCGAGATCGGGCCTGGCGATCGCTTCGGCAGGGCGCTGCGTGGCGGCGCGCAGCACCTCGACCAGCGGCATGCCGAGCGCCAGCAGCTTCGACATGCACACCAGAATGTCGAAGGCCGGCCCGTCGACGCAGTAGAGATGCACGTCGCTGCTGATCACGTCCGGCGCCAGCCCCTCGCTGAGCATCGCTTTCGCCACTTCGAAATCGAACGAGCCCATGCCGTGGCCGATGTCGAAGATGACGCCGCGCTCGCGCGCCAGCCGCATATCTGGCCGCACCGCCCCCGAGGCGAAGACCGGCGCGTTGGGAAACGGCCGGAAGCAGTGGGTGAGGATGTCGCCCTTGCGCAGCCGCGGCAGCACTTCCGAGCGGCCCGGCGGCGGCTCGTCTATGTGCGCCATCAGCGGCAGGCCGGCCTTGTCGGCGGCTTCGAGCGCGAGATCGACCGGCGCGATGCCGCTGGTGCCGCCGGCATGGCGACCCGAGCGGACCTTGACGCCGACAACCACGTCCGCGTGCTCGCGAGCCGCCGCTACCGTCTCGCGCGGTTCGCAGAGCCGGAGGTCGCTACACTCGCCGACCGCCACGGTCTGCGAGAAGCCGAATATGCCGGCAAAGGAAATGTTGACATAGGCCAGGATGCGGACTTTCGAGCGCTCGATGACGTGGCGGCGAAAGCCGAGGAAATTGCCGGCGCCGGCACTTCCGGCATCGATGAAGGTGGTGGTGCCGCTTTTCGCCGCGAGCCGGTCGGCATCGACGCCGAGCGACGTGCCGCCCCAATAGACATGGCTGTGCAGGTCGATCAGGCCCGGCGCGACGATGGAGCCCGTGGCATCGATGACGCGGGCGGCACGTTCGAAGGGGATTTCGGTGTCGATCGCGGCGATACGGCCGTCGGCAATCGCCAGATCGCGCTGCGCGTCGAGGCCGGACGCCGGATCGATGAGGCGGCCGCCTTTTATCAGGAGATCGAATTGCATCGCGCCTGTCTCCACTTTCCCGTCAGGCCGGCCTGTAGGCAACGGCCTCGACCTCGATCTTGATGTCGATCATCAGCCGCGACTCCACTGTCGTGCGCGCCGGCGGGTCTTTCGGGAAATGCCTGGCATAGACGGTGTTGAAAATGCCGAAATCGCGGGCGTCTTCGAGCCAGACCGTCGTCTTGACTACGTCGTCGAGGGTACAGCCGGCCAGCGCCAGTGCCGCCTTGACGTTCGACAGCACCTGCTCGGTCTGTTCGGCGATGCCGCCCTTGACCACCAGCCCGTCTGTGCCGACCGGCACCTGGCCTGAGACATAGACGAAATCGCCGGCCCTGACCGCCGGCGACAACGGCACATGGGATTTTCCAAAACACTGCTTGGGCAAGGAGGCCTCCTGTCTAGGTTCTTTGGGTGAACGCGCGGTGCTGCGAGAGATAGGGGGCGGCTGCACGCCATCGATCCACATTTTGAAAGCCTATATCGCTTTGCTGCGGTAACGCCACAACGATCACCGCCCTTGCTGATCCTTCGCGCCCCCCTCTGTCCTGCCCTCTTTGCGATCACTTGGCATCTCCCCCTCTAGTGGGGAGATCGGCAGCTTCGCCGATAGCATCCATTCAGCCACCTTGGAGATTGGCGAAAGCCGCGGTGACATCCAATCTCCCCCTGGAGGGGGAGATGCCCGGCAGGGCAGAGAGGGGGGCGCTGTCCCGACAGCGTCTGGACCCGCGACACCAGCCGGCTCAGCGGTCGATCCGCGTCGACAGGATGATCGACGACGACGTGCGCTCGACTCCGTCCATGGCGCCGATCTGGTCGAGAAGCGTGTCGAGATCCCTGATCGACGGCGCCTCGACGATGACGATCATATCGAAATTGCCGCTGACCGAGTGCAGCGTGCGAACCGGTGCCAGCGCCTGCAGGCTGCGCACCACCTTGTCGGCAAGCTTGGGGGTGACGGTGAGCAGGACATGCGCCCTGACCAGCCCCTGCTCGTAATCCGGCAACAGCCTGACCCCGTAGCCGGCGATGATGCCGCGCTGTTCCAGCCGCTCGATCCGGCTTTGCACCGTTGTTCGTGAGACGCCGAGCCGCCGCGCCAGTTCGGCGGTCGAGGCGCGCGCATTGGTGCGCAGCAGGGAAAGCAGAGCCTGGTCGGCATCGCTGAGCATTTCGACGAACCTTACCGGCACATTGCCCAAAGAGAGGCTGCGTTTCGTACAATCTCACGCTTCCTTTCGACAGGCAAGCTGCGATTCTAACCGTGAATTTAGCATTGGTGCGAGGGACCGGTCATGAAGGAAATCATCGTCGTCGGCGCCGGCAAGATCGGCTCGACCATTGCCGAGATGCTGGCTTCCACGGGCGACTACCATGTCACGCTCATCGACCGCTCGGCGGCGCAGCTCGGCGCGGCCGAACTGTCTGAAACGGTCGAGACGCTGGAACTCGATATCGAAGCCGCCGGCACGCTCGAAGCCGCCTTGGCCGGCAAGTTCGCGGTGCTCAGCGCCGCGCCCTTCCATCTGACCACGCGCATCGCCGAGGCGGCGGCCAGTGCCGGCGTGCATTATCTCGATCTGACCGAGGACGTCGTCAGCACCAGGCGCGTCAAGGAACTGGCGCGTTCCGGCAGCAGCGCCTTCATTCCGCAATGCGGGCTGGCGCCGGGCTTCATCTCGATCGTTGCCAACGATCTCGCCAGCCGCTTCGACACGCTGGAAAGCGTGCGCATGCGGGTCGGCGCGCTGCCGCAATACCCGTCGAATGCGCTAAACTACAATCTGACCTGGAGCACCGACGGCGTCATCAACGAATATTGCGAGCCGTGCGAGGCGATCGTCGAAGGCGAGCTTGTCGAAGTGCCGCCGCTGGAGGAGCGTGAAGAATTCTCGCTCGACGGCGTCACCTACGAGGCGTTCAACACCTCGGGCGGGCTGGGCACGCTGGCCGAAACGCTGAAAGGCAAGGTGCGGACGCTGAACTACCGCACCATCCGCTATCCGGGCCATGCCGCGATCATGAAGGCGCTGCTCAACGACCTCGGCCTGCGCCACCGCCGCGACGTGCTGAAGGACATTTTCGAAAGCGCCCTGCCGGCGACGCTGCAGGACGTGGTCATCGTCTTCGTCACCGTCAGCGGCCGCAAGAACGGCCGCCTGCTGCAAGAGACCTACGCCAACAAGATCTACGCCAAGCGCGTCGGCGAAACGGTGCGCAGCGCCATCCAGATCACCACCGCCTCCGCCATCTGCGCGGTGCTCGACATGCTGGCCGACGGCACCTTGCCGGCGAGAGGCTTCATCAAGCAGGAGGACATCGCCCTCGACGCCTTCCTGGCCAACCGCTTCGGCCGCGCCTATGCGCAGCACGAAATGGTTAGCCGGCTTGCAGGGTGAGCTGCGTAATCTCCCCCCTCGAGGGGGAGATGTCGCCGAAGGCGACAGAGGGGGTCGCCTCGCGTAGAGCGCCAACCTCCATCTGTCGCAAGGGAGGTCGCATCCAGTCGAACCGACCCCCTCTGGCCTGCCGGCCATCTCCCCCTCAAGGGGGGAGAGCGCGAGCCCTCAGACATGCACCGCCCGCCCCAGCGCCTTCAGCGCCGCTTCCTGAAAACCCTCGCCCTGTGTCGGATGGGCATGGATCGTCCCGGCGATATCCTCCAGCGTCGCGCCCATCTCCAGCGCCAGCCCAAAGGCCGTCGACAGTTCCGACACGCCCTGGCCGACGGCCTGGATGCCAAGCACCAGATGGTTGTCCGCCCGCGCCACTACCCGGACGAATCCGTCCTCGCCCAACTTCGTCATCGCCCGGCCATTGGCGGTGAAGGGAAACAGTCCGACCTTGATCTCGCCACGGGTCTTGGCCTCCTCCGGCGACAGGCCTGCGGTGACCAGCTCCGGATCGGTGAAACAGACAGCCGGGATCGCTCGTCTGTCCCAGCTGCGCTTGTGGCCGGCGACGATCTCGGCGACCATTTCGCCTTGCGCCATGGCCCGGTGCGCCAGCATCGGCTCGCCGGTGACGTCGCCAATGGCAAAGATTCCACGCATCGAGCTGCGGCACTGGTCGTCGATGCGGATGAAGGGTCCGGCCATGTCGAGGTCGATCTGCTCCAACCCCCAGCCTTCGGTCACCGGCTTGCGACCGACCGTGACAAGCACCTTGTCGGCGGCAATCTTGCCGTTCTTGCCGCCATTCGTCTCGACCAGCAGCGCGTCGCGCTTGGTGGACAGCCCCTTGGCCTTGGCGTTCACGAGCACCTCGATGCCGAGTTCGGCCAGCCGCTTCACCACCGGTCGGGTCAGTTCCGCATCATATTGCGCCAGCACGCGGGGCAACGCCTCGACCACGGTCACCTTGGCGCCCAGCTTGGCAAAGGCGATGCCGAGTTCCAGCCCGATATAGCCGCCGCCGACCACCGCCAGCCTCTCCGGAACTTCGCTCAGCGCCAGCGCCTCGGCCGACGAAATGACCGGCCCGCCGAACGGTAGCGATGGCAGCTCGACCGGCGCCGAGCCGGTCGCTATCACCACAGTTTCGGCTCGGATCACCTGCATGCCGATCTCGGTCTCGACGGCAACGGTCTTGCCGTCGCGAAATGTCGCCCAGCCATGCACGGTCTTCACGCCAGCTTTCTTCAGCAGGCCGGCGACGCCGTTGTTCAGCCGGCTAACGATGCCGTCTTTCCAGGCAATGGTCGCCGCGAGATCAAGCGACGGTGCCGCGACCGTTATGCCGAGTGGACTTTTGCCGCCGGCCATGTGCGAGAGCTTTTCGAACTCTTCGGCTGCATGGATCAGCGCCTTTGACGGGATGCAGCCGACATTGAGGCAAGTGCCGCCCGGTTTGCCTGCCTCGACGATCACCGTGTCGATGCCAAGCTGCCCGGCGCGGATGGCACAGACATAGCCGCCCGGACCGGCGCCGATGACCAGCAGCTTGCAGGAGATTTCCTTCATCATTGCACCTTAGTTCGACGAGCCGGCGGGGCAGCACCCCCCTCTGTCCTGCCGGACATCTCCCCCTCAAGGGGGGAGATTGGCAGCTTTCGCGTTCGGCTTAGTCCTGCAAAGCTGGAGATTGGCGAAAGGCGGGATGACGGCCGATCTCCCCCATTGAGGGGGAGATGCCCGGTAGGGCAGAGGGGGGCGCGAAGGATCGCTACTGCTCTCATCTCGCGCCCCTGCGATCCTCTGTTCATCTCCTCAATCCACAAAAATCAGCGCTGGCGTTTCCAGCAGCGTCTTTATCCGCTGGATGAACACCGCCGCGTCCCAACCGTCGACGACGCGGTGGTCGAAGCTGGAGGACAGGTTCATCATCTTGCGCGGGATGAATTGGCTGCCGTCCCATACCGGCCGCACCATCATCTTGTTGACGCCGACGATCGCCACTTCCGGATGATTGATCACCGGCGTCGTCGCCACGCCGCCCATGGCGCCCAGCGAAGTGATGGTGATGGTCGATCCCGAGAGTTCGTCGCGCGTCGCCGTGCCGGATTTTGCCGCCTCGGCCAGCCTGACAACCTCGGCTGCACAGTCCCAGATGTCCCGCGCCTCGGCGTGCTTGACCACCGGCACCATCAGCCCGGAAGCCGTCTGCGCGGCGATGCCGATATGGACGCCGCCATGCTGGTGGACGATGCCGGCTTCGTCGTCGAACAGTGCGTTGACATTGGGCTGGTCGGCGATTGCCTTGATCATCGCCCGCATCAGGAACGGCAGCAGCGTCAGCTTCGGCCTGTCCCCGCCCGGCCGCTTCTCCTTGTTGAGCGCGGCGCGCAAATCCTCGAGCGCGGTGACGTCGATCTCCTCGACATAGGTGATATGCGGGATGCGCGACTTGGCCAGCGTCATCTTCTCGGCGATCTTTCGCCTGAGCCCGACTATCTTGATGTCCTCGACCGTCTCGTTGCGGGCGAGGCCAGGGGCCTTCGCGAGCTGCGGTCCGCGTGCCAGGAAGGCGTCGATGTCCTCGTGCCGGATGCGGCCGGCTGGGCCGGTTCCCGGGACCTGCCGAAGGTCGATGCCGGCCTCTTTCGCCCTGAGGCGGACAGCCGGCGAGGCCAGTGGCTTTTCTCCCTCGGGGCGCGGCGCGCCGACCGGCGCTATACCCCCGAAAGCCGGCGCAGTACCCCCACCCCTAACCCCTCCCCACAAGGGGGAGGGGGATTCGCCACCCGCCGCACTTAGTCCCTTATGTGTTGGTGTTTTTCCAGATGATCGTGGAGCGGTCTCGGGTTCGGCCTTGGAGGTTGCGGCACGTCCCCCTCCCCCTTGTGGGGAGGGGTTAGGGGTGGGGGTATTCTTGGCGCCCGCCTCAGTGGCCTGCGACGCAGCATCCCTGACATTACCCTCGCCCGCCACCTTCAACCTGACAATCGGCGAGCCGATCGCCACCGTGTCGCCGATCTCGGCGCCCAACCAGACGATTTCGCCATCGACGGGCGAAGGAATTTCGACCGTCGCCTTGTCGGTCATGACAGCGGCCAGCACGGCATCCTCGCGCACGAGATCGCCGACCTTGACCTGCCATTCGACGAGCTCGGCCTCGGCTACGCCTTCGCCGACATCGGGCAGCTTGATGACATATTCGCCCATCGTCCCCCCTCAGGCTTCCATCGTTTCGACCAGCGCGCGGCCTAGCCGGGCAGGACCGGGAAAATAGTCCCACTCCTGCGCATGCGGATAGGGCGTGTCCCAGCCGGTGACCCGCGCCACCGGCGCTTCCAGATGGTAGAAGCAGTTCTCCTGGACCAGGGCCGACAGCTCGGCGCCGAACCCCGATGTCAGCGTCGCCTCGTGCACGACCACGCAGCGCCCGGTCTTGTTGACCGAGGCGACGATCGTCTCGAGATCGAGCGGCAGCAGCGTTCTCAGATCGATGATCTCGGCATCGATGCCGGTCTCCTCGGCCGCCGCCTGGGCGACATAGACCATCGTGCCGTAGGCAAGCACGGTGACTGCCGCGCCCTGCCTGCGGATCACCGCCTTGCCGAGCGGCACCGTGTAATGGCCGTCGGCGACTTCGCCGAGCTCATGTTTCGACCATGGCGTTACCGGCCGCTCATGATGACCGTCGAAAGGCCCATTATAAAGCCGCTTCGGTTCCAGGAAGATCACCGGGTCCGGATCCTCTATCGACGCGATCAAAAGGCCCTTGGCGTCATGCGGGTTCGAGGGCACCACGACTTTCAGGCCGGAGACGTGGGTGAACAGCGCCTCCGGGCTCTGGCTGTGGGTCTGGCCGCCGAAAATGCCGCCGCCGGTCGGCATCCTGACCACGATCGGGCAGATGAAATCGCCGTTCGACCGGTAGCGCAGCCGCGCCGCCTCCGAGACGATCTGGTCATAGGCCGGATAAACATAGTCGGCAAACTGCACCTCGACGCAAGGCTTCAGCCCGTAGGCGGCCATGCCGATGGCCGCGCCGACAATGCCGGATTCGCTGATCGGCGCATCGAAGCAGCGGCCCTTGCCGTATTTCGCCTGCAGGCCTTGCGTGCAGCGGAAGACGCCGCCGAAGAAGCCGACATCCTCGCCGAACACGATGACGCGCTCGTCGCGCGCCATCGACACGTCCATGGCGTCGCGGATCGCCTCGATCATGGTCCGCCGCGGCATGGTCAGACCCCTGCCTGTTGGCGCTGGCGCCTGAGATGCGGCGGCATCTCGGCATAGACGCCCTCGAACATGTCGCGCGCCGAGGGCTTGCCGCCGGCATGCAGCGTGCCATGGCGCTCGGCCTCCCGCTGCGCCGAAATCACCGTGTCGAGGATTTCCGCCTCGGCCTGGGCGTGGCGTTCGTCCGACCAGACGCCGCGCTGGATGAGATGGTTCTTCAGCCTGACGATCGGGTCGCCGAGCGGCCAGGCATCGGACTCGGCCTTCGGCCGGTAAGCCGACGGATCGTCGGAGCTCGAATGGGCGCCGACGCGGTAAGTGACGTATTCGACCAGCGTCGGCCCGAGATTGCTGCGCGCCCGTTCCGCCGCCCATTTGGCCACCGCATGGACGGCGAGATAGTCGTTGCCGTCGACGCGCAGCGACGGAATACCGAAGCCGAGCCCACGGGCGGCAAAAGTGCCGGAACCGCCGCGGGCGATGCCCTGGAAGGTCGAGATCGCCCACTGGTTGTTGACGACGTTGAGCACAACCGGCGCCTTGTAGGTCGAGGCGAACACCAGCGCCGAATGGAAGTCGGACTCGGCGGTCGAGCCGTCGCCGATCCAGGCGGCGGCGATCTTTGAATCGTTGCTGATTGCCGAGGCCATCGCCCAGCCGACCGCCTGGATGTACTGCGTCGCCAGATTGCCGGAGATCGAGAAGAAGCCGTGCTCCTTCGATGAATACATGATCGGCAATTGCCGCCCTTTCAGCGGATCGGCCTCGTTCGAATAGATCTGGTTCATCATCGTGACCATCGGGTAGCCGTCGGCGATGAGCAGGCCGGCCTGCCGATAGGTCGGAAAATTCATGTCGCCCCGCGACAGCGCCTTGCGGAAGGCGCAGCTCACTGCCTCTTCGCCGAGATGCTGCATGTAGAAAGAGGTCTTGCCCTGGCGCTGCGCCATCTGCATGCGCGCATCGAAGCTGCGCAGCGTCATCATATGGCGCAGCCCCTCCAGCAACTCGTCGTCCGAAAGCAGCCCTGCCCAAGGCCCGACCGCCTCGCCGGCGCGGTTGAGCACGCGAATGATCGAGAAGGCCAGATCGCGGATGTCGCGCGGGTCGACGTCGATCTTCGGGCGCGGCACCGAGCCAGCTTTTGGAATGCTCACATTGGAGAAATCCGGCGTCCCGCCCGGCCGCACTTCCGGTTCCGGAACATGGAAGCGCAGCATTCCGGCATCGGCCATGATCTCGGTCCTCCACTGTTGCCCGGCTAGGATATTTGCACACCGCCAGACCAGTGCCAATTCGTCGGGCGAGGCTTCGCTGCCGCTGGCTGCTGCCCGCGGCAGACAGGATGGAGATATGTCGGCGAAATTTCTTGTCGACCTTCCGCGCCGGCGCGCAATTTGGGAGATGATTGCGCCGGGTTTCCCGCCAGATAAGGCAATGCGTCGGGTTGGTCGGCGCGAGCACCTCCTTCTCCCCTTTGTGGGAGAAGGTGGCCGAGCGAAGCTCGGTCGGATTTGGGGTGTTCCAGCTTGGCATCGACAGCACTCCGGCCGGCACCCCTCAACCGTCTTGGAGCTACGCGCCAATTCACCTTCTCCCACAAGGGGGAGAAGGAAAGGAGGGCGGCGCCGTTCACCCCGCGCCCGCGTCATGCTAATCAGCGCCCATGGCACAAAAGAAAGCATACGAGGTCGATGCATGGCTCGCGAAGCCGGATCCGCGCGTCTCGATCGTGCTGCTTTACGGTCCCGATCGCGGGCTGGTTGCCGAGCGGGCAAAGGCCTTTGCCGGCAAGACCGGCCTGCCGCTTGACGATCCGTTCTCGGTCGTCAGGCTGGACGGTTCGGAGGTCGATCGCGACGAGGGCCGCCTGCTCGACGAGGCCCGCACCGTGCCGATGTTTTCGGAGCGGCGCCTGCTATGGGTGCGCAATGCCGGCGCCCAGAAGGCGCTTGCCGACGACGTCAAGGCGCTGACGTCCGAGCCCGCGCGGGACGCCATCATCCTCATCGAGGCCGGCGACCTGAAGAAGGGCGTCGGCCTGCGCGCCGTGGTGGAGGCGGCGGACAATGCCATGGCATTGCCTTGCTATGCCGATGAGGCCAGGGATATCGATACGGTCATCGACGACGAACTGCGCAAGGCCGGCATGTCGATGACACTGGAGGCGCGGCAGGCGCTGCGCCGCAATCTCGGCGGCGACCGGCTGGCCTCGCGGGGCGAAATCGAAAAGCTGGTGCTTTATGCGCATGGCCAGGCCGAAATCGGCCTCGACGACGTCAAGGCGACATCCGGCGATGTCTCCGGCCTCTCCTTCGATGCGGCCGTCGACGCCCTGCTCGAAGGCAGGATCGCCGACTTCGACACCGCCTTCACCCGCCATTGCCAGTCCGGCGGCCAGCCCTTTCTGGTACTTTCATCGGCGATGCGGCAGTTGCAGGCAATCCAGGCGATGCGCGGCCAGATGGACGCCGGCGGCCGCAATGCCGCTTCGGTCGTTGCCGCGGCGCGCCCGCCGGTTTTTTTCTCCCGGCGCAAGCTGGTGGAGAAAGCCCTCGAACGGTGGAGCAGCGAAGCGCTCGGCCGCGCACTCAACCGCCTGCAGACGGCGGTCCTGCAGACACGCCGGCGGCCGGATCTGTCGATCGCGCTGGCACGCCAGGCCCTGCTCGGCATTGCCGTGGAGAGCGCAAGGCTGGCGCAGAGATAGGAGCACCCGCCCTTCTCCCCCTGTGGGAGAAGGTGGATCGGCGCGCAGCGCCGAGACGGATGAGGGGTGTTGGACGGAATGAGGCGTCGGCGTTCCCTGGAACACCCCTCATCCGTCGCCTTCGGCGACACCTTCTCCCACAGGGGGCCTGTTGCGTAATTCGCTGATTGTGATTCTCTGAGACGAAGCTCGGAGGGAATCGCGATGGCAGTGAAGCAGATGGGCCAGTTGAGCTTGGCGGAGGCTTTTCTGGGCGGCAAGTTGGCTGGCGGTTCTTCACCGCTTGATCGATTGTCGGGTCTGGTGAAGTGGTATCGCTTCGAGAAGCTGCTCAACCCGCTGCGCGATGGCGGACCCGGACGGGCAGCTTGGCCACCGCTGGTT